>JAHFQI010000036.1 GCA_023259355.1 Comamonadaceae bacterium | reverse complement strand
AAGACCGCGCCGTGACCCGGTATCACGATGGCGGGCGCCAGCGATTCGATCAGGTCAATGGTGTCCCCCAGCTCGTCGAACGCGTCCAGGCCTTCCAGCTCGGGGAAGACCACGCCGAAGCCGCGCTCCCACAAGGCGTCCGCCGAGACCAGGATGCGGGCCGAGGCCTCGAACAGGATCACCGAATGCGTGTCGTGCCCGGGGGCCGCGTGCACCTGCCACAGCCTACCGCCCAGCCGGATCTCCGTGCCGGGCACCAGCAGGGCATCGAAGCGAAACTGCGGGCAGGTCTGCCCGGTGGGGGCGTAGGTGAGCGCCTCCGGGTTCCAGGCACTGACATGTGGCGCGAGGCCGGGCGGAATATGGGTTCGCATTGCCGGGTAAGCGGCCTGCAGTGCGGCGTTGCCGCCGCAGTGGTCGCTGTGCAGGTGGGTGTTGACCAGCACATCGAGCGGACGCTCGCCCAGCGCCGCGCGCACCAGCGCCAGCGTCTGCCCCGCATGTGTAGCGTAGCCGCTGTCGATCAGGGCGGTGGCCCGCTCACCACGCAACAGGATGTTGTTCGACGAGAGCCAGCCGCGCTCGAAGACGGTGATGTCAGGGGGCAGCGAGGGCGGATTCGGTTTCACCGGGCAAGTATCGCAAAGATGCCATCGCCCGCAGTAAAACACTGATTGACCGCCAGGCCCCCGCTCGTCACCATGGTTGCTCATCAATGGAGGGGCGAATGAAAAAACACATGTGGCAATGGGCGGGTGTGATGGCCGGCCTCGCGGGCGCCCAGGTGGCGCTGGCGCAGGACGCCTGGGTGGTCGGCCAGTCCGCGCCATTGACGGGCAGCAACGGCGCCTTCGGCCGCGACATTCGCGACGGCGCGCTGGCCTACTTCAAGTCGGTCAACGCGCGGGGCGGCGTGGCGGGCAAGCACATCGAACTGGTGACCCTGGACGACGGCAACGACCGCAAGACCGCCGGCGCCAACACGCAAAAGCTGCTGACCGGCAGCAACGCCGTGGCCTTGTTCGGCTATGCCTCGGCCACGCTGAGCCTGGACGCCATGCCGCAGGCGGACAAGGCCGGCGTGTTGTTCTTCGCGCCCTTTTCAGGCGCCAACCCGGTGCGCCAGGGGCCGCCGGTGGTGTTCACCCTGCGGGCCTCCTACGCCGACGAACTGGAGAAAATGCTCGCCTTCTGGACCGGCGCCGGCGCGAAGCAGATGGTGGTGGTCCACTACGATGACGAAGTGGGCAAGCAGAACCTGGGCGTGGTGACCGAGTACCTCAAAAAGCAGGGCAAGACGCCCGCCTCGTATTCGTTGCAACGCAACACCAAAATCGAAGCCGCGCACGTCACCCAGTTGCTGGCGCTCAAACCCGACGTGATCATCAACACCGTGTTGTCCGGCCCCGCAGCCGACATCTCGAAGCAGCTCGCCGCGCGCAGTGCGATGGTGCCGATGTCCAGCCTCTCCTTCGTCGGCGCGCAGCAGTACATTCAGGCGGCCGGCGAGGCGGCCGCGGGCGCGTCCATCAGCCAGGTGGTGCCCAACCCGAATGCCCGGCTGCCCATCGTGGCGGAGTGCGCCAGGGCGCTTCAGGAGTCGGGCATGACACAGGCCATGAACAGCACGCACCTGGAGGCCTGCATCGGCGCCAAGGTGCTGACCGAAGCGATGCGGCACGCCAAGAAGCCGGGTGAAGCCCGATCCCTGCTGGCGGCCATGCAGAACCTCGGCCGCTACGACACGGGTGGCTTCGTGGTGAACTACGCCCCAGGCCAGAACCATGGCAGCAAGTTCGTGGAACTTGCGATGGTGTCGCGCGACGGCAAGCTGAGAAACTGAGGCGTCAGGGGCCCTGGAAGGTCACGGCGTCCCCGCGCCCCGCCAGATGCAGGCGGGATGCCACCTTCGGGCTTTCCGCCAGCAGCCGGCCGCGGCGGTACACCTTGAGCCGGTGCGCGCGCAGGCGCAGCGCTTCCACCGGGTTGCGCGCCTGCAGCAGCACGAAGCTGGCGTCGCAGCCGGGCGCAATGCCGTAGCCCTGCAGCCCCAGGATGCGCGCGGGGTGGGCCGTGACCGCGTCGAAGCACTGGCCCATCGCCGCCTGGCTGGTCATCTGCGCCACGTGCAGGCCCATGTGCGCCACCTCCAGCATGTCGCCCGAGCCCAGGCTGTACCAGGGGTCCATCACGCAATCGTGGCCGAACGCGACCGTGAGGCCCGCGGCCAGCTGCTCGGGCACGCGGGTCATGCCGCGGCGCTTGGGGTAGGTGTCGTGCCGGCCCTGCAGCGTGATGTTGATGAGTGGGTTGGCGACGACGTTCAGCCGCGCCTCGGCCATGAGTGCCAACAGCTTGCTTACGTAGTAGTTGTCCATGCTGTGCATGGACGTGAGGTGCGAGCCCGTGACGCGGCCGTGCAGGCCCAGGCGCTGGGTTTCGAAGGCCAGGGTTTCGACATGGCGCGACAGCGGGTCGTCGGATTCGTCGCAGTGCATGTCCACCAGCTTGCCCTGCTCCGCGGCGAGTTCGCACAGCAGCTTCACGCTGGCCGCGCCGTCCGCCATGGTGCGTTCGAAATGCGGGATGCCGCCGACCACGTCGACACCCTTGGCCAGCGCGCGCTTCAGGTTGTCCAGTGCGCCCGGGGCGCGCAGCACGCCGTCCTGCGGGAAGGCGACGAGCTGCAAATCAAGGTAGGGCGCGACGCGGCGCTTGACTTCCAGCAGCGCGTCCACCGCCAGGAGGCGCGGGTCGCAGACGTCCACGTGGCTGCGGATGGCCAGCAGGCCCTTGGCCACGGCCCAGTCGCAATACGCCAGCGCACGTTCCACCAGGGCTTCCTGCGTCAGCAGCGGCTTGAGTTCGCCCCACAGCGCGATGCCTTCGAGCAGCGTGCCGCTCTGGTTGACGCGCGGCAGGCCGTAGCTCAGCGTGGCGTCCATGTGAAAGTGCGCGTCCACAAAAGGCGGACTCAGCAGCTGGCCTTCGGCGTCCAGCGTTTCGTGCGCGGGCGCATTGGCCGGGTTCAGGCCCGGCGAGACGTCGGCAATGACGCCGCCTTGCACGGCGACACCCATGGCGGTGCGGCCATCGGGCAGGCTGGCGTTGTGAATCAGCAGGTCAAGCATGTCGACGTGTGCCTTTGCAATGGGGGTTCATCCGGAACGCTGAGGGGCGCGCGATCGGTCAGGCACAGGCGTTCAGCGTGTCGCCCAGGGCGCTGACGAGCCGGTCGATGTCGTCCTTTTCCGCGACGAAGGGCGGCGCGAGCTGGATGGTATCGCCGCCGTAGCGCACGTAGAAGCCCTTCTTCAACATCGCCATGGCGATGTCATAGGGACGGCGCGCCGGTTCGCCGGGCAGGGCGTCGATGGTGAGGCCGGCCGCCAGGCCGAAGTTGCGGATGTCGCTGACATGCTTCGCCCCCTTGAGGCCGTGCACCGCGTTCTCGAAGTGCGGCGCCAGGGCGCGCACGCGGCCGACGGCGTCATCCTTGCGCAACAGGTCCAGCGTCGCCAGGCCGGCGGCGCAGGCCACCGGGTGCGCCCCATAGGTGTAGCCGTGCGGGAATTCCAGCAAATACTCGGGGCCGCCGGCGGCCATGAAGGTGTCGTAGATCTCCTGCTTGGCCACCACCGCGCCCAGCGGCTGCACGCCGTTGGTCACCTGCTTGGCGATGTTCAGGATGTCGGGTGTCACGCCGAAAGCCTCGGCGCCGGTCCAGGCGCCGGCGCGGCCGAAGCCGGTGATGACCTCGTCGAAAATCAGCAGGATGTTGTACGCGGTGCAGATCTCGCGCAGCCGCTGCAGGTAGCCCTGCGGCGGAATCACCACGCCGGCCGATCCCGAAAACGGCTCGACGATCACGGCCGCGATGTTGGAGGCATCGTGCAGCGCGATCAGGTTGAGCAACTCGTCCGCCAGCTCCGCGCCCTGCGCCGGCATGCCGCGCGAGAAGGCGTTTTTCTTGAGCTGCGTGTGCGGCAGGTGGTCGGCCTCCACGCCCTGGCCGAACAGCTTGCGGTTGGCGCCGATGCCGCCCACCGAGATGCCGCCGAAGTTCACGCCGTGGTAGCCCTTCTCGCGGCCGATGAGCCGGGTCTTGCCGGCCAGCCCCTTGGTGCGCCAGTAGGCGCGCGCCATCTTCAGCGAGGTGTCGGCCGCCTCCGAGCCCGAGCCCGTGAAGAACACGCGGTTCAACCCGGCCGGCATGAACTCCACGATGCGGTTGGCCAGCTCGAACGACAGCGGGTGGCCGAACTGGAACGCCGGGGAATAGTCGAGCGTGGCCATCTGGCGGCTCACGGCCTCCGTCAGCTCCTTGCGGCCGTGGCCCAGGCCGCAGCACCACAGGCCGGACAGGCCGTCGAAGATGGGACGGCCGTCCACGTCCTGGTAGTAGCAGCCCTGGGCACCGACCATCATGCGCGGGTGGGCCTTGAAGTCGCGGTTGCCGGTGTAGGGCATCCAGTGCGCGGCGAGCCAGGCGGGGTCGGTGCGGGCGGCCGGGGGAGTGAGGCCTTTCGAATCGGTCATGTCCATGGGAGCCTTTCAGAAATGACGGGCATGGCAACCCTGCGGCGGGCGCGCCCCTGCATTGTTGCGCCTTCTAGAGCCGGATGCGGGCCGCCAGTTCGCGCAGGCGTTCGATACCGGGCTCCTTGCGCGGCCAGGTGAGTTCCACGCCGTCGTTCACGTAGCGTGGCAGCACATGCAGGTGGGCGTGGGGCACGGTCTGCCAGCCGGCGGGCTTGTTGGACTGCAGGAGGGTGATGCCCTCGGGCGCGAACGCGGCCTGCACGGCGCGTGCGATCTTCCAGGCGGCGCGCATCATGGCGGCGGCGGTGTCCTCGTCCATGTCGAGCAGGGTTTCGAAGGGCTGCTTCGTCGCGACGATGACGTGCCCTTCGTTGACCTGGCCCGCGTCCATGAAAGCGAAGACGTGCGCGTCTTCGTAGATCCGGGCGCTGGGCCACTCGCCGGACAGCAATTTTTCGAAAACGGTGCTCATGGCGTCATCCCCCGGCAGTTGGCAGGGCTTGATTGTCCGTCCACCGGCCCCCGCCGCGCAGGGCTACACTGAATGGCATCTGATCTTCCTTTGCCAAGGAGGCCCGTCATGCAAGTTGCCCTGCCCGCCGATCCCGACCACTGCCCGCTGTGCGGCCAGCCCAACGAATGCGCCATGGAAGTGGAGCGCGCCACCGGCGTCAAGCAGCCGCCGTGCTGGTGCAGCCAGGTCAAGTTTGAAGCCGCGCTGCTGTCGCGCATTCCCGAGCACGCGCGCGGCAAGGCCTGCCTGTGCCCATCTTGCTCGCAGGCCGAAACGCCCTGATTGGACGGAGGCGGCACCCGATGAACGCGGCAGGCCCGGTATGCTTGCGTTCATTCCATGCAACCGCCTGACACGCCCGCCTCACTGACCGCCCTGCGCGAACGTTACGGCGCGCGCTACCGCTGGCTGCTGCTGCTGGCCGTCATGGTGGGCACCATGGCGTCCATCATGTCGTCCACCATCGTCAACGTGGCCATCCCGGACATGAGCCAGCATTTCGCGCTGGGCCAGGCGCGTGCCCAATGGGTCACCAGCGGTTTCATGGTCGCGATGACGGTGTCCATGCTGACCACCCCCTGGCTGCTGGCGCGCTACGGCTACCGCCGCACCTACGCCGCCTGCATGGGTCTGCTGATGGCCGGCGGCCTGCTGGGTGGCTTTGCCAACGATTTCGGGCTGGTGCTGGCGGCGCGCGTGGCCGAGGGTCTGGCGGCCGGCGTGGTGCAGCCGATCCCCGCCATCATCATCCTGCGCGCCTTCGAACCCAACGAGCAGGGCCGCGCCAGCGGCATTTTCGGCATGGGTGTGGTGCTGGCGCCGGCCATCGGCCCGAGCATCGGTGGTGTGCTGGTGGACTGGTTCGGCTGGCGCTCCATCTTCTTCATGGTGGTGCCGTTCTGCCTGGCCTCGCTCTGGCTGGCGCGCAAATTCGTGCCGGTCACGGCGCCGGGCGGCGTCGCCGCGAACCGCGCCAGTGCCGGACTGGACTGGCGCGGCCTGCTGCTGGCGAGCGTGGGCACCTTGTGCCTGCTCAACGGCCTGGTGGCGCTGCGCGGCGGCACGCCGTGGGTGGCCGCCGCCCTGCTGGCGGGCGCGCTGCTGGCGCTGGCGGCCTTCATCGCTCTGCAGCGGCATCTGCTGCACCGTCCGTCGAAAAATGGCCGGGAACCGCTGATGAACCTGCGGCTGTTCGCCCACCGGCAATTCGCCATGGGCAGCATCGTGGCTTTCATCTACGGCACGGCGCTGTTCGGCTCGACCTACCTGCTGCCCGTGTTCATGCAGGTGGGGCTGAAGCTCTCGCCGTCCTACGTGGGCACCATCCTGCTGCCCGCCGGGCTGATCCTGGCCGTAACCATCGCCGTGGTCGGCCGCCTGGCGGACAAGCAGCCCACTTACCTGCTGGTGAGCATTGGCCTGGCGCTGCTGTCGGCCTCCTTCGGGCTGATGGTGACGGTGGGGCTGGGCAGCGGGATCGGGCTGCTGGTGGCGCTGGCGATCCTGGGGCGCATCGGGCTGGGCTTCATCCTGCCCTCACTGAACCTGGGATCGATGCGTGGGCTGGACCATGCCCTGATCCCGCAGGGGTCCAGCGTGATCAACTTCGTGCGCATGCTCGGCGGCGCGGTCGGCGTGAGCCTGTGCGGCATCCTGCTGGAATGGCGCCTGGCCGCGCACGGCGACGTGCTGACCAATCCCGACACCAGCGCCGCCCGGCTGGCGGCCTTTGACGAGGTGTTCCTCGGCCTGGCCGCGCTGTGCGCGCTGGCACTGGTTGCCGCCTGGCAATTGCGGGTCCATCATTCACCCCAACACCACAGCAAGGACACCTGACCGCCATGTGCCAACTGCTCGGCATGAACTGCAACACCCCGACCGACGTGACCTTCAGCTTCACGGGTTTCGCCCAGCGCGGCGGGCGCACCGACCACCACGGCGATGGCTGGGGCATCGCATTTTTCGAGGGGCGCGGCGTGCGCCATTTCGTGGACCGCGAGAGCGCCAGCGACTCGCCCGTGGCCGAACTGATCCGCCGCTACCCGATCAAGAGCCAGAACGTCATCGCCCACATCCGCAAGGCCACCCAGGGCGAGGTGACACTGGAAAACTGCCACCCCTTCGTGCGCGAGTTGTGGGGCCGCTACTGGGTGTTTGCCCACAACGGCGACCTGAAGGACTTTCATCCTCGCCTGCATGGCGGTTTTCACCCCGTGGGCAGCACCGACAGCGAACGCGCGTTCTGCTGGCTGATGCAGGAGCTGGCCAAGTCCCATGCCGATGTGCCCAGCGTGGCCGAACTCACGCTGACGCTGCGCGAACTGGTACCGCGGATCGCACGGCACGGCACCTTCAACTTCCTGCTGTCCAACGGTCAGGCGCTGTGGGCGCACGCCTCGACGAAGCTCTGCTACGTGGTGCGCCAGCACCCATTCGCCACCGCCACGCTGAGCGACGAGGATGTCAGCGTCAACTTCGCCGAACACGCGCGGGCCGGCGACCGCGTGGCCGTGGTGGTGACGGCGCCGCTCACCACCAACGAGGTCTGGACCCCCTTCACGCCGGGGCAGGTCGAGGTGTTCGTGGACGGGGCGCGGGTCTGAACTGGTCCGAGGCCCTGTCCCGGCCTGCGTGGGGAATGGGCACGGCGGGCGGGCTCGTTCAGGCCATCCCCGCCACCCGCGCGGCAAGGCGATCGAGGTTCTGCTCGTTCGCCTCGATCACGATCCGGGCCACCTGCCGGAACACCTCGGCCGACTCGAAGCACTGGCGCCAGCCAACCTCGGTCTGGCCGGCACGCTCGGTGAACGTGACGGTCAGGGTGAACCGGGGCGCGGAGACGTGGCTGACGACCACGCGCTCCAGCGGCACGACCTCGGCAAACACGCTCTCGTTCGGATAGTCCTTGCCGTCCGGGCCGTGCATGGTCAAGTGCCACGCGCCGCCCGTGCGGAAATCGAACGTGTGGAACGTGTTCGTGAAGCCGCTCGGCCCCCACCAATGCGCCAGGTGCGCGGGGTCGCTGAAGGCGCGAAAAACGCGCTCACAGGGCGCGGCGATAAGGCGGGAGGTGACGGTTTCGCGGTCGGCGTTGTCAGTGGCCATGGGGTGATCCGGAGTGTGGGCGCCTATCGTAGCGTTCCCCCGGCCAAAACGGAATCGATCCGCGGCCGTGACAGCGTCGCGCCTACCCCGGCACCAGCTCGAATTGGCCGAGCGGCTGAGCGACACCATTAATGACCGCATCGACCGCATGTGTGCCCGGATAGTGTTTGCGGGTCGTCAGGTCCGCCAGCGAAACCGTTTTGCCCAATGTCACGGTTTCCTGCGGTGCGAGATTCACCGTTTTCAACTTGAACACCTTGGGACGGGCTGTGCCGCTGGCCTTCACGAAGTGAATGCGGAAGTCCACCAGAACCCGCTGCGGCAATTCATCGGTATTCGTCAGTTCGAAGGCCACGGTGACCGACCCGCCTTGTGCCGCGCGGCCTGGCGTGATGCGAACCTGGTCCACCCGCACCCGGGCGCGCGCACCGAAACCCAGCACCGCCAGGGCGCCCGGCTCGGCGCGCTTCACGGCCGAACGCAGCGCATGGCGGACCAGCCAGCGCCGCTCCTGCGTGGCGCCGCTCAGCCACCGGCGCGCCGTGTCCGCCAGCACGGCCGGGTGGTCCTTGCCGATGTCGTTCAGGTTGTTGGCCACGGAGCGGCGCACATAGAGTTCCGGGTCGTCCTTCAACAACTCCAGCAGGGCCAGCACGGGGCGCGGATCTTTCTGGAACGCACGCAACCGGGGTGCCCACGGCAGGCGCGGGCGGGTGCCCTCCGACACCAGGCGGCGCACATGGACGCTGGGGTCCGTCGCCCAGGTGGCCAGGCGCGCCAGCGTGGCCTCAGGATGGCGCTCCAGAAACGGGCGGATGCTGAACTCGGCGGTGAAACGCTGCGTCAGCACGTATTGGGCGTGCATCGACGCCTCGAAATGATCCAGCCCATACCCCGCGACGAAACAGACATGGGGCAGGTACAGAAAGGGCGCCATGCCGCCGCCCTCGGCCCCTTCGGGTTTCGGGCCGAGGGCGTCGAGCAAGACCGCAACCGCCGCCTCGTAGTCGCCGGGAAGGTGACGATGCAATGCGTGCGCGATCTTCCAGCCGCGCGGCATCAGGTCCAGGGCCTCGTAGCCGTCCAGCGCATCGCGGACAAAGGCATCGTGGTCGAAGGCGGGCCAGACCGGGGCGATCATCCCGGCGATGCGCGCGGGGATGTCGGTGCCAAATTGGTTCTTGAGCGGCTCAGCCAAGGCAATGGCTCACCTGTCACCCGACGGCGGCATGACGAAGATCGGGCCCAGCGCGCCCGCGATGGGGCTGCGTTCGGCAATGACGGCCCTGTTGGCCGCGATGACGGGCGGGCTCTTGAACATGGTGGCGCTTCACGAGCGCACGGCCGCTTCCAGCGCATCGACAAACAGCGCCGCCACGTCGCAGCCGGTCTGGTCGAAGATTTCCTGGAAGCAGGTCGGGCTGGTGACGTTGATTTCGGTGAGGCAGTCGCCGATCACGTCCAGCCCCACCAGCAGCAGGCCGCGGGCGGCCAGCACGGGGCCGAGCGCTTCGGCGATCTCGCGGTCGCGCGCCGAGATGGGTTGCGCCACGCCCTTGCCGCCGGCGGCCAGGTTGCCGCGCACCTCGCTGCCCTGGGGAATGCGCGCCAGGCAATAGGGCACGGGCTTGCCGCCGATGACCAGCACGCGCTTGTCGCCGTTGACGATCTCGGGCAGGAACTTCTGCACCATCAGGCTTTGCGCGCCGTGGCGGTTCAGCGTTTCGGTGATGCTGCCCAGGTTCAGGCCGTCGGGCCCGACCCGGAAGATGCCCATGCCGCCCATGCCGTCGAGCGGCTTCAGGATGATGTCGCCATGTTCGGCGTGGAAGCGCTTGATGTCGGCCTCGTCGCGCGTCACCAGCGTGGGGCCGATGAACTGCGGAAACTCCATGATGGCGAGTTTTTCCGGGTGGTCACGCAGGGCGCCGGGCTTGTTGAACACCCGCGCACCGTCGCGCTCGGCCTGCTGCAGCAGGTGCGTGGCGTAGAAGTATTCGCTGTCGAAAGGCGGGTCCTTGCGCATCAGGACGGCGTCGAAATCCTTGACCGCCACGGCGTGGGTGCCGCGCTCCTCGAACCAGCGCGTGGCGTCACCGGTGAGCGTGATGTCGCGCACATGCGCAGTGACGGCCGCGCCGCGCTGCCAGAGCAGGTCCTGCGGCTCGCAGGCGGCAATGGCGTGGCCGCGCCGCTGCGCCTCGCGCATCATCGCGAAGGTGGTGTCCTTGTAGGTCTTGAAGGATTCGAGGGGGTCGGCAATGAAGAGCAGGTTCATGCCGCCATTGTCCCTAGATTTCGATCTTGCTGCCCAGCTCCACCACCGCGTTGTTCGGCAGGTTCAGGAACTCCGCGGCCGCGCTGGCGTTGTGGTGCATCTGGGCGAACAGCTTCTCGCGCCACTGCGACATGCCGCTGCCGATGGTGGGGATCACGATGTCGCGCGAGAGGAAGTAGCTGGTGGTCATCGCCTCCAGGTCGCAGCCGCGGCCCCTGAGCTGCTGCAGTGCCTTGGGCAGGTCGGGGTCGTTCTTGAAACCGTAGTGCACCGTCACCTGCCAGCAGTCGTGGCCCAGCGACTCGATCTCGGTGCGCTTGTCCATTCCAATCCACGGCACCTCGTGGTTGCGCACGGTGACAAACAGGTTGTTGGCATGCAGCACCTTGTTGTGCTTGAGGTTGTGCAGCATCGCGTTGGGCACGGTGCCGGGCTCCGCGGTCAGGAACACGGCCGTGCCCTCGACCCGCGTGGGCGGGCTCACGAACACCGCTTCCAGGAAGCTGGGCAGGTCCAGCGCATCCTCGCGCAGCGAGGCATTGAGCAGGTTGCGCCCTTCTTTCCAGGTCATCATCAGCATGAAGACCGCGCCGCCGATCATCAGCGGGAACCAGCCGCCGTCAAACAGCTTGAGCAGGTTGGATGCCCAGAAAGCGAAGTCCACCACGAAGAAAAAGCCGGTGGCCGCGATGCACACCGCCAGCGGGTAATTCCAGCCGTAACGGATCACGAAGAACGTCAGCACCGTGGTGATCAGCATGTCCGTGCACACGGCAATGCCGTAGGCGGCCGCCAGGTTGCTGGACGACTTGAACATCACGACCGCCAGCACGATGGCGACGAACAGCCCCCAGTTGACGAACGGCAGGTAGATCTGGCCGGTGTCCTTGACGCTGGTGTGCAGCACCTGCAGGCGTGGCAGGTAGCCCAGCTGGATCACCTGCTTGGTCACGCTGAACGCGCCCGAAATCAACGCCTGCGAAGCGATCACCGTGGCCATGGTGGCCAGGCCCACGAGCGGCACCAGGGCCCAGTCGGGCGCCATCAGGAAGAAGGGGTTTTTCACGGCCTCCGGGTGGCTCAGCAGCAGCGCGCCCTGCCCGAAGTAGTTCAGGGTCAGCGCCGGCATGACGATGGCAAACCAGGCCAGGCGGATCGGCCTCTTGCCGAAGTGGCCCATGTCGGCGTACAGCGCCTCGCCGCCCGTCACGCACAGCACCACCGCGCCCAGGATGATGAAGGTGATGCCGGGGTGGTGAAAGATGAAACTCAGCGCGTAGTACGGGCTGATGGCCCAGAGGATGGCCGGGTTGGTGGCAATGTGCGTCACGCCCAGCACGGCGATCACCGCGAACCAGACCAGGGTGATGGGGCCAAAAAACTTGCCGATGCCGCTGGTGCCGCGCTTTTGCACCGCAAACAGGCCGAACAAAATGACCAGCGTGAGCGGAATCACGTATTTCTTGAAGGCCGGCGACACGATTTCCACACCTTCCACCGCCGACAGCACCGAAATCGCGGGGGTGATGACGCCATCGCCATAAAACAGGCAAGTGCCAAAAATGCCCACCCCGAGCAGCCAGCGCCGCAGTTCGGGCTTGTCCTTGACCGACTGCGAGGCCAGCGCCAGCATCGCCACCAAGCCGCCTTCGCCGTGGTTGTCCGCGCGCAGCACCAGCACCACGTACTTGACCGACACGATGGTGGTCAGCGTCCAGAAGAAGATGGAGAGGATGCCGTAAACGTTGTCCGGGGTGAAGGGAACATGACCGGAGCCGAACACTTCCTTGACGGCATACAGGACGCTGGTGCCGATGTCGCCGTAGACCACGCCGATCGCGCCCAGCGTGAGCGTCGCGAGAGATGATTTGGATGCTGACACAAACCTGCCCCGCCGGACCGGCGGCGCTCCGAAATTGCGAAGCGGCTATTTTGCGCCCGCCATGGCCGGGCGCAAGCCGGCTGTCGTGGCTAAATGACAGTCCGGTCCGCGATGTTGCAACGCAACAACTGAAACCGGGAATCCTGGCTCAATCGTAGATTTCGGCGTCGGGGTCGGTGGCTTCCAGCTCGTAGCTGCCGGCCAGCATGGCCAGGCGGCCGATCACGCCGTACATGTAGAAACGGTTGGGCGCGCTGGCGCCCGGCTTCACGCCCGGCTGCGGCAGGTGCGTGCTGTGCTCGAAAGCCAGCGGCACGAAACTCGCACCCGGCGCGTTGAGGTTTTCGTCGATGCCGCGCTCGGCATGCACGCGGTAGAAGCCGCCGACCACGTAACGGTCCATCATGTAGACCACGGGCTCGGCCACGGCGTCGTTCATGCGCTCGTTGGTCAGCACGCCTTCCTGGATGATCACGTCGCTGACTTCCTGGCCGTCCTTGATGACGCTCATCTTGTTGCGCGTCTTGCGGTTCAGCGCATCGAGATCCTTGACGTCGCGCACGGTCATGATGCCCATGCCGTAGGTGCCGTTGTCGGCCTTGACGACCACGAACGGCTTTTCGTTGATGCCGTATTCCTTGTACTTGCGGCGGATCTTGGTCAGCAGCGCATCGACGTTGCTTTGCAGGCACTCCATGCCGGTGCCTTCGGCGAAGTTGACCTCGCCGCACTTGCCGAACATGGGGTTGATCAGCCAGGGGTCGATACCCAGCAGCTTGCCGAAGCGCTTGGCCACCTCTTCATAACTCTGGAAGTGGTTGCTCTTGCGGCGCACGCTCCAGCCCGCGTGCAGCGGCGGCAGCAGGTACTGTTCGTGCAGATCCTCCAGAATGCCCGGCGCGCCGGCAGAGAGGTCGTTGTTGAGCAGGATGGTGCAGGGATCGAAATCCTTCAGGCCGAGCCGCCGCTTGCTGCGGATCACCGGCTCCAGCGTGATCTGACCGCCGTGGGGCAGCTCGATGACCGTGGTTTCCTTGATCTCGGGGTTGATGGAGCCGATGCGCACATTCAGCCCCGCCATGTGAAAGATGCGCCGCAGTTGCGCCACATTGCTCAGGTAGAACGTGTTGCGCGTGTGGTTCTCGGGAATGATCAGCAGGTTCTTGGCCTCGGGGCAGATCTTCTCGATGGCCGCCTGCGCGGCCTGCACCGCCAGCGGCAGCATTTCCTGGGTCAGGTTGTTCCAGCCGCCGGGAAAGAGGTTGGTGTCCACCGGGGCCAGCTTGAAGCCGGCGTTGCGGATGTCCACCGAACTGTAGAAGGGCGGCGTGTGTTCCATCCACTCCAGTCGAAACCAGCGCTCGATGGCCGGCATGGAGTCGAGGATGCGTTGTTCGAGTTCGTTGATCGGGCCGGTGAGCGCCGTGATGAGATGGGGAACCATGCGGCCCTCTTTTGAGAATTGGTGGACGGGATTTTAGGAGGTGGGGCTGATCGGGCCCCGTTCAAGGCCAGCCCCGTCAGGACCGCACTTCCCCGTCGCCCAGCACCACGTACTTCAGCGAAGTCAGGCCCTCGATGCCCACGGGGCCACGGGCGTGGAACTTGTCGGTGCTGATGCCGATTTCCGCGCCCAGGCCGTACTCGAAGCCGTCGGCGAAGCGCGTGCTGGCGTTGACCATGACACTGGCCGAATCGACCTCGCGCAGGAATTTCTGGGCGTGCATGTGGTCGCGCGTGAGGATGGCGTCGGTGTGGTGGCTGGAATAGTGGTTGATGTGGGCAATCGCCTCGTCAACGCCGTCCACCACTTTCACGCTGATGATGGGAGCCAGGTACTCCTCGAACCAGTCCTGCTCGGTCGCGGCGGTCACCTGGGCGCCAGGCACCGCCGCCAGGATCGCCAGGGCTTCGGTGCAGCCGCGCATCTCCACGCCCTTGGCCGCATAAACCGCGCCGATGGCCGGCAGGAATTGCGCCGCCACGCCGCGCGCCACCAGCAGACCCTCGCTCGCGTTGCAGGGGCTGTACTTGTTGGTCTTGGCGTTGTCGGCCACCTTCACGGCCATGGCAATGTCGCAGGGGTCGTCCACGTAGGTGTGGCAGTTGCCGTCCAGGTGCTTGATGACCGGCACCTTGGCATCGCGGCTGATGCGCTCGATCAGGCCCTTGCCGCCGCGCGGGATGATCACATCCACGTACTGCGGCATGGCAATCAGCTGCCCCACGGCCTCGCGGTCGGTGGTGGGCACGAGCTGCACCGCATCCGCCGGCAGGCCGCTTTCAACCAGCGCCTGCTGCACCAGCTTCGCCAGTGCCTTGTTCGATTCGATCGCCTCCGAGCCACCGCGCAGGATGCAGGCGTTGCCGCTCTTGATCGACAGGCTGGCCGCCTCGATGGTCACGTTGGGCCGGCTCTCGAAGATCATGCCGAACACGCCGATCGGCACGCGCATCTGGCCGACGCGGATGCCGCTGGGCTGCTGGCGCAGTGCCGTGATCTCGCCAATCACGTCGGGCATGGCGGCCAGTTGCTCGCAGCCCTGGGCGCAGGTTTCGAGCACCTTGGGTGTGAGTTTCAGGCGGTCCACCATGGGCTCGGCCAGTCCGGCGGCGCGGGCACGCGCCAGGTCCTTGGCGTTCTCCACCTGCAGGGCGTCCACATTCGCGCGCAGCAACACGGCCAGCTGGCGCAGCGCCCCGGCCTTGATGGCCGCGCTGGCCTTGGCCATCAGCGCAGAAGCCGCCTTGGCCTGCAAGCCCAGGGTGTTCATGAGTTCGGTGGTGTTCGTCGCATTCATGGATGCGATTTTCTCACCTTACACGGGACAGCGCTCTGGCTCGTCCGGCAGGGGCGTTACTTGATGGGAGGACGGGGCAACACCGCCTGGCCGGGCGTCATGACCAGCGTATGGTCCAGCGAATACCAGGGCCCGGCATCGCCGGGGTGGTCCGGGTGGGCGCCTTCATGGCGCTGGAAGCGGCCGATCAGGGTTTCGGTCACGCCGAACTGCACATCGGTTTCGAGGCGCGGGTCGTCGTCGGCATAGATCTGCGTGATCAGGGTCTTGTAGCCGTCCTTGAACACCAGCGCGTGGATGTGCGCCGGGCGGTAGGGGTGGCGGTTCTGCGCGGCGAGCATCCGGCCCACCACGGTGTCCATCGGGATCGGGTAGCCCGCCGGCTTGACCGAACTGAAGGCGATGCGGCCGTCGCCGTCGGTGGTGAACTTGCCGCGCAGGTTGAAGTCGGCCTGGGTTTCGTCCTGGTTCTCATACAGGCCCTGCGGCGTGCAGTGCCAGATGTCGACCTCGGCCCCCGGCACCGGCCGGCCCTGGCCGTCCACCACACGGATGCCGACGAACATGGCGTCGCCCGGCGTGGGCGAGCGCAGCAGGCTGCCGCCGTTCTCCACGCGCGGCGAGTGCATGCGCCAGAACGGCCCGAGCAGGTTCTGCGAAGTGGTGTCGGTCTCGGCATCGGTGTTGTTCTGCAGGCAGACGAGCGCCGACACGCCCAGCGAGCCCGCCATCAGCACGAACTCGTTGTGGGTGTCGGTGGTGAGCTGGCCCATCCTGTTCAGCAGGGCCGTGGCCTCGCGGAACTCGGGCTCGGTCAGGCGCACTTCACGCACGAAGCCGTGCAGGTGGCGGATCAGCGAGTCCATGATCTCGCGCAGGCGCGGATCGGGGGTCTGGGCCATGACCGCGAGCACGGCCCCGGTCACGTCGTTGGCAGTCCGTATGGTCACGGTGATCTCCTCTCTCGTGGTGGTCTTTCGGGGCGGGCTCCATGGGGTGCAAGGGACGATCCGCAGCGGCATGTCACAACCACGCACCGGCGCCGGCTTGCGGCGCTCAGCGCGCCGCGCAGGCCTGGGTCAGGCGCATGGCCAGCCGGTGCAGCGCCTGCCAGCCGTCCGTCGGCCAGTCCGCAAGCTTCAGGCCCTTGACGATGCCATCGACCTGGTGAGCGGCATGCAGCAGGTTGGCCAGGGTGGCATCGGAGAGCCGCGGCAGCACACGCTCGAACAGCCGCTCGCGCGGGCCCCAGACGCGCTGCTCGCGCAAGGCCATCGGCAGCGGGCGACCGGCGTTCATGGCGTCCTTGACGCGTTTCAAGGCACGGATGTCCTCGGCCAGGGTGTAATGCACCAACACCTCGGCCTCGCCTTCGGCCTGCAGGCCGTCGAGCATGCGCTGCACGCGCAGGGGCTGGCCACCCAGCACGGCCTCGGAGAGTTTGAACACGTCGTAACGCGCCACGTTGAGCACCGCGCTTTCCACCTGCTCGAACCCCAGTTCACCCTCGGGATGGAGCAGCGCGAGTTTCTGGATTTCCTGGTGCGCGGCCAGCAGGTTGCCTTCCACGCGGTCGGCGAAGAACTGCAGGGTGCGCTGGCCTTCCTCTCCGGCGGCCACACGCTGGCCCTGGCGCTGCAGGCGCTGCGCGATCCACTGCGGCAAGGCGGCGCGCTCGACGGGCTCGATCGGGAGGGTCACGCCGGCGTTCTCCAGCGCCATGAACCACGCGCCGGTCTTGGTGGCCTTGTCCAGCCGGGGCAGCATGAACAGGATCAGCGTGCTGTCATTGCCCCGCGCGCTTTCGGCCAGTTGCTGGATGGCCGCGCTGCCGTCCTTGCCCGGTTTGCCCGAGGGAATGCGGATTTCGACGATCTGCTTGTCGGCGAACAGGCTCAACGACCCGCCGGCAGCCAGCACCTCGCTCCAGTCGAAGTGCGCGCCGGCCACGGTGTGCGAGGTGCGCTCGGTGAAGCCCTGCGCGCGGGCGGCGGCACGGATGGCGTCCCCGGCCTCCTGCACCAGCAGCGGCTCGTCGCCGTGCAGGACGTAAAGCGGGCGCAGCCCCTTCTGCAGGTGGGCAGCGAGTTGGGCGGCGGCGAGTTGCATGGGCCGGATCAGTGAAGGACAGGACGGGTTCGCCGCGCGCCACGGCAGCCGGCCCCGCAGGTCGTCATAGCTGGCGCACCGCCGCGAGCCGCCGGATGACCTGCTGCACGAGGTCGGACTGCATGCTGCGGTAAAGCTGGGCCTCCTCGGCCTCCTTGGCCAGGGCCGCCGTTTCGTTGTAACTGAAATCGCGCTGCTGCAGCAGTTCGGTGTCGGGGATCAGGTCCTTGCCCTGCGGCGTGCGCAGGCGAAACTTGAGGCGCACACGCAACTGGAATTCACGCACCTGCCCGGCCGCGCTCAGGCCGACCACGACCTTCTCGCGCAGGTCCGTCAGAACGTCCAGCACCACGTCGGCCGTGAGCATCTGGCTGGCCTCGGTGAGCACCTGCACGTTGTCGGCCTGGGCGATGCTGCGCTTGAGTTCGATGCCCAGCGCCGAGGCCGGCGCCACGACGACGTAGATCGTGCGAAAGGCAAAATTGGGCGCCTGCCGCAGCTTGAAGCCGCAGGCGGAAAGGACCAGCGTCGGCGCGGCGACGAGCAGGAGACGGCGTTGCATGGCCTAGATCACCACGTTGACCAGACGGCCGGCCACGACGATGATTTTCTTGATGGCCGCACCCTTGGCCTGGTTGACAAAGGCCTCGCTGGCGAGCGCGATCGCCTCGATTTCTTCCTTCGACGCCTTGGCGGGCACGTGGATCGAGCCGCGCAGCTTGCCATTGACCTGCAGCATGAGTTCGATTTCGTCCTGCTGCAGGGCGGCTTCGTCCACCTTGGGCCAGGGCGCGTCCAGCAGGTCGCCCTGCGGCGCGGCATAGCCCAGCGCATGCCAGAGCGCGTGCGCGATGTGCGGCGTGGCCGGGTACAGGCAGCGCAGGAGAATGCCAAAGCCCTCGGCCAGGGCCACGCGATCCCCCGCGGCGCCGTCACCCTTGAAGTCTTCCAGCGCGTTGATCATCTTCATCGCGCCGGAAACCACGGTGTTGTACTGCATGCGCTGGTAGTCGTAGTCCACCTGCTTGAGCACGGTGTGGATTTCCAGGCGCAGGCTCTTGGCGGACTTGCCGAATTCGACGCCTTTCAGGCCCGGGCCCATCGCCAGACCGATGTGGTTCGCCGCGTTGTCAACGGCGTTCAGCTTGATGCCGAAGTTCCACACGCGGCGCAGGAAGCGGTAGCTGCCTTCCACCGCCGCGTCGTTCCACTCCAGCGTGGCCTCGGGCGGCGCGGTGAACATGGTGTACAGGCGCGCGGTGTCGGCGCCGTATTTCTCGATCAGGTCCTGCGGATCAACGCCGTTGTTCTTGGACTTGCTCATGGTGCCCACGCCTTCGTAGGTGATGAGCGTGCCGGCCGGCAGATCACCCTTGGCCTCCTTGAGCTTCGCACCGATCACTTTGCCGCCGGCATCCTGGATGTCTTCCACCTCGTGCGGCCAGAAGTATTCGATGCCGCCCTTCTCGCCCTTGCGCGAGTAGATGTGGTTGAGCACCATGCCCTGCGTCAGCAGCTTCGTGAAGGGCTCATCCACCTTGACGAGACCGAGATCGCGCATCACCTTGGTCCAGAACCGCGCGTAAAGCAGGTGCAGGATGGCGTGTTCGATGCCGCCGATGTACTGGTCCATCGGCATCCAGTAGTCCGCGCCCTCGGCCACCATGGCCTGGTCGTTCTTCGGATCGCAGTAGCGCATGAAGTACCAAGACGAATCCACGAAGGTGTCCATGGTGTCGGTCTCGCGCCGCGCGGGCTTGCCACAGACGGGACACGTCACGCCGGCATGGAAGCCCTCGTGCTTGTGCAGCGGGTTGCCGGAGCCGTCGGGGATGCAGTCCTGCGGCAAGACCACCGGCAAATCCTTCTCGGGCACCGGCACCGCGCCATGCGTGTCGCAATGGATGATCGGAATCGGCGTGCCCCAGTAGCGCTGGCGGCTCACACCCCAGTCGCGCAGGCGCCAAGTGGTCTTCTTTTCGCCCAGCCCTTCCCGGGCCAGCCGGTGCGCCACGGCGTCCACGGCCTGCTTGCACGACATGCCGCTGAAGCTGCTCGAATTGATGACCACGCCACGCTGCTTGTCGGCGTACCAGTCGTGCCAATGGTGGTAGTCGTAATGCTCGCCGTCCACGTGCACCACCTGCTTGATCGGCAGGTCGTATTTGTTGGCAAACGCAAAATCACGCTCGTCGTGCGCGGGAACGCCCATCACGGCGCCGTCGCCGTAACTCATGAGCACGTAGTTGCCGACCCACACCGCGATCGATTCACCGGTCAGCGGGTGCGTGACATGCAGGCCCGAGGCCATGCCCTTCTTCTCCTGCGTGGCGAGTTCAGCCTCGGTGGTGCCGCCGGACTTGCACTCCTCGATGAAGGCAGCCAGCGCGGGGTTCGTTTGGGCCGCATGCTGGGCCAGCGGGTGCTCGGGCGCCACGGCGCAGAACGTCACGCCCTTGATGGTGTCGGCGCGGGTGGTGAAGACATACATGCGCCCGTCGCCGATCAACGCACCGGCACTGTCACGGATGTCGTGGATAAAGGCAAAGCGCACGCCCTCGGACTTGCCGATCCAGTTTTCCTGCATCAGCTTGACGCGTTCGGGCCAGCCCGGCAAATGGTGCTGCACGTGGCCGAGCAGTTCCTCGGCGTAGTCGGTGATCTTGAGGTAGTAACCCGGGATTTCGCGCTTTTCCACCACCGCGCCGGTGCGCCAGCCCTTGCCGTCGATCACCTGTTCGTTAGCCAGCACGGTCTGGTCCACGGGGTCCCAGTTGACGACCTGGGTCTTGCGGTAGGCGATGCCCTTTTCCAGCATCTTGAGGAACAGCCACTGGTTCCATTTGTAATAACTCGGATCGCAGGTGGCCACTTCGCGGCTCCAGTCGATGGCCAGCCCCATCGCCTGCATCTGCTTCTTCATGTAGGCGATGTTCTCGTACGTCCACTTCGCCGGCGGCACGCCGTTTTTCAGCGCGGCGTTCTCGGCCGGCAGGCCGAAGGCGTCCCAGCCCATGGGCATCAGCACGTTGTAGCCATTCATGCGCAGGTAGCGCGTGAGCATGTCGTTGATGGTGTAGTTGCGCACATGGCCCATGTGCAGCTTGCCGCTGGGGTAGGGCAGCATGGAGCAGGCGTAGAACTTCTTCTTGCCCGCTTCCTCGGTCACGCGGTAGGCGTCGCGCGCGGTCCAGTGGCTGTGCGCGGCGCGCTCCACCTCGATGTGGTTGTACTTGTCTTGCATGGAAACAGTCGTGAACCGCCCACCCGGACGGTCGATTTGGTGGCTACTGCCACGATTTTAGGCGCTTGCCGCCGTGCCGACGGTCCGCCTAACGCCTCGGGGCGCATTACGCGTCCGGTCAGCGGGAAGCCGGCGCCGCTTTCCCCGGATCGGCCACGAAGCCGACGCGGGACAGGCCGGCCTTGTTGGCCACGCCGATCAGCTCAACCACGCGCCCGTAGGGCACGGTTTCGTCGGCCCGCAGCTGGACTTCGGTGTCGGCGTGGCGGGCCGCGGCCTGCGCCAGGCGCTGGGCAAGTTCATCCGTGGTGAGCGGCTGGTCGTTCAGGAAGGCCTGCCCGGTCTTGTCCACCACCAGCGTCACGAACTGGGGGGCCTCGTTCGGCTGCGCGGCATCGGTCTTGGGCAGGTCGAGCTTGATGGAGCTGGCCAGCAGCGGCGCGGTGATGATGAAGATCACCACCAGCACCAGCATCACGTCCACCAGCGGCGTGACGTTGATTTCGCTGAAGGGCTGCGGCCCGGAGCTGCGTTCGAGGCGACCGAAAGCCATGGGTCAGACCGGATGATGCGCCAGAAGTTCGCGAAGATCGCGTGCAAAGCCTTCCAGTTCGGCTTCGATACGGCCGATCTGGCGGCCGAACACGTTGTAGGCGAGTACCGCCGGGATCGCCACGGCCAGGCCGGCGGCGGTCATGATCAGGGCTTCGCCGACCGGGCCGGAAACTTTGTCGATGGTGATCTGGCCCGCGCTGGCAATGCCGGTCAGGGCGTGGTAAATGCCCCAGACCGTGCCGAGCAGGCCGACGAACGGCGCGGTCGAGCCCACCGTGGCCAGCAGCACCTGGCCATGCTGGAGCTTGTTCAGCGCCACGTGAAGCGCATCGCGGAGCACGCGGGTCAATTGCTGGGCGCGATCGCCGGCCGCCGCCAGGGTGCCCGGCGCTTCGGCCCGGGCGGCCACAATCAGGGGCAGGACCAGCGCTTCACGGTCAAAAGCAGCCACTTTCTGTCGCGCATCCTCCAGCGATGGTGCTTGCCAGAACGCGGCCACGCCCCGCGCCACGTCGCCGCCCGCTCGCGGGAGCAGCCAGGCTTTCCAGAGAATCACCACCCAGCTCGCCACCGACATCGCCAGAAGCAACAGCGAAACCGCCCGACTGATCGCATCACCCTGAGCGAACAGCTGCCAGAAACTCACTTCAGCCCCAGCACGTCGGCCATGTCAAACAGGCCCGCCTTCTTGTCCGCCAGAAAACGCACCGCGCGCAGGCTGCCCTGTGCGTAGGTGGATCGGCTCGATGATTTGTGCGTGATCTCGATGCGTTCGCCGATGCCGGCGAACAGCACGGTATGGTCGCCCACGATGTCGCCGCCGCGGATGGTGGCAAAACCGATCGAGGACGGGTCGCGCTCGCCGGTCACGCCCTCGCGGGCGTAGACGGCGCAGTCCTTCAGGTCGCGGCCCAGCGCGCCGGCGATCACCTCACCCATTTTCAGCGCGGTGCCGGACGGCGCATCGACCTTGTGACGGTGGTGCGCCTCGATGATCTCGATGTCATACCCGGTGGACAGCGCCTTGGCGGCCATTTCCAGCAGCTTGAGCGTCACGTTCACGCCCACGCTCATGTTGGGGGCCATGACGATGGCGATGTCTTTTGACGCCTCGGCGATTTCCGCCTTTTGCGCCTCGGTGAAGCCCGTGGTGCCGATCACCAGGCTCACCCCCAGCGCGCGGCAGACCTGCAGATGCGCCAGCGTGCCCTCGGGGCGGGTGAAGTCGATCAGCACCCGGGCGTTTTGCAGGCCGGCCTGCAGATCGGCCGTGATGGCCACGCCGCCGGTCTGGCCGAGAAACGCCAGGGCGGCCATCCCGATGGCCGGACTGGCCGCCATGTCCAGCGCGCCGGCCAGCTCGCAGTCGCCGGAAGCCTGGATGGCTTCGATCAGCATGTGGCCCATGCGGCCGCTGGCGCCAGCCACGGCGACTTTGTAGGGGGAGTTCACGGTCATGCTTTCAGGCCTGTCAAGGCGACTCAACGCGCTGGCGTTTCAAGAGGGGGGTAGCTGACAGCACCGCCGGCGGCGGGTGGCGGCGATGCGGTGGGTGCGGCCGGCGGGAATTTGTCGAGGCTCTCTTGCGAGGCCTCCAGCACGGGTATGGCCCCCAGCTTCCGGGCCACTTCGAGCCTGGAAACAAACTCGACCTCACTCGGCATGGTGTCGCCCTCAAAACGCTCGAGCGCGTCACCCTTGAAAAATACCGCCAGCTTGAACTGCTGCGGCTCGACCTTCTGGCGCCTGAACGTGAAAACGTAGTCCCAGCGGTCCGCATGAAACACGCTGGTCAGCAACGGCGTGCCCAGGATCTCGCGCACCTGCTGGCGGCTCATGCCGGGGCGGAGCACGTCAACCTGCTCCCTGGACACGAAGTTGCCCTGCACGACATCATGCCGGTAGGGCGTGATGAAGCTGGCGGGCCCGTTCATGGCGCCGCAGCCGGCCAGCGTGACGCCGCCCACGGCAACTGCCATGGCCAGGAAGACATGACGGCGGACACTGTGATGAAACGTGGCGGACATGGGCTTGGATCAGACGATATGATCGGCCCATTGTAGCGGCTGGGTCCCGGCCCGACACCCATCCGTCCGCCGGAGA
The DNA here is from genome assembly GCA_023259355.1 of Comamonadaceae bacterium. GTDB lineage: Bacteria > Pseudomonadota > Gammaproteobacteria > Burkholderiales > Burkholderiaceae_C > JAHFQI01. The sequence goes on along the minus strand of JAHFQI010000036.1, from coordinate 4,653 downwards.
AAACACCCATGGCCAACATCGACGAACTCAAAAGCACCGGGCTCAAAGCCACGCTGCCCCGGCTGAAGATTCTCGAAATTTTCCAGCACGGCGGCCAGCGCCACATGACGGCAGAGGACGTCTTCCGGGTGCTGCTGGAGGACCGCTCCGACATCGGCCTGGCCACCGTCTACCGCGTCCTCACGCAATTCGAGCAGGCCGGCATCCTGAGCCGCAGCCATTTCGAGTCGGGCAAGGCGGTTTACGAACTCAATGAGGGCCAGCACCACGATCATCTGGTCTGCCTGGACTGCGGCAAGGTCGAGGAGTTTTATGACGCGGAGATCGAGAAGCGCCAGAACGACGTGGCCACGGCCAAGGGTTTCACCATCGCCGACCACGCCTTGAGCCTCTACGCCCATTGCAACCGGGAAAACTGCCCCCACCGGCCGCCGCATCGCGGCTGAAACCGAGCCTGCGGCGAGCCGCGCTCAGCCGTCCTTTTCCATGGCCAGCCGGTGCCGCTCGACGAACTCCTGGTAGGTGTCGATGCCACGCAGTTGCAGGATGGCGCTGCGCACGGCCGCCTCGACCAGCACGGCGATGTTGCGGCCAGCCACCACTTGAATCACCACCTTGCGCACCGGCACACCCAGCACATCCTGCGTGAGCGGCTCGTAAGGCAGGCGCTCGTACTCACGCTCCATGGTTTCGCGGCGCACCAGATGCACGATGACCTTGAGTCGCATCTTGCGCCGCACGGCGGTCTCGCCAAAGATGGCGCGAATGTCCAGCAGGCCGATGCCACGCACCTCCAGCAGATTCTGTAGCAGCTCGGGGCAGCGTCCCTCGATCGTGGTCTGGTTGATGCGGTACAGGTCCACCGCGTCATCGGCCACCAGACCGTTCCCGCGTGAAATCAGCTCCAGACCCAGCTCGCTCTTGCCCAGGCCAGATTCGCCGGTGATCATCACCCCCAGCCCCAGAATGTCCATGAACACGCCATGCATCGAAGTGCGATCGGCGAAATGCTTGGACAAATAGGCCCGCAGCACATCGATCACGAAGGCCGACGACTCCCGGGTCGAGAACATGGGCAACTGCGCGCGCTCGCACATGGACAAGAGCGCGTCAGGCGCCGTCTGGCCATCAGCGAGCACCAGCACCGGCGGCTCCAGCGTCACGATGCGCGAAATGCGGCGTGCACAATCTTCGGCCGTGGCGTTGGTCAGGTAGGCGATTTCCCGTTCGCCCAGTATCTGCACGCGGTAGGGATGGATGTAGTTGAGGTAGCCGACCAGGTCGGCGCCGGAACGGGCGGCCCGGATCGCGACCTCGTCAAAACGCCGCTCGGAAGCCCCCAGGCCGGCCACCCACTCCCAACGCAAGGCAGCGCGGTGGTCTTCAAACAGGACGTCGGCGCTGACAACGGTTGGTTTCATCGGTTCACCTGGCGGTAAACGCCAGCCTTATCGCCAACACCGGAATATGCGGCCGACTGGAACACCATGGTTTTTTTGCGCCGTCAAGCGGGCTGGGCTGACTGCCACGTGGCAATTGTCTGATGCAGTTCAGCCGCGCTCGGACAGGTCTTGATCTTCTCGCGCAACGCGGCATCGCTGAGCAGCTCGGCAATCTCGGACAGGATCTCAAGATGCTTTTGGGTGGCCGCTTCCGGCACCAGCAGAAAAATCAGCAACCCCACGGGTTGCTCGTCGGGGGCATCGAAACCAATCGGTTGCGCCAGCTGGAATACGGCGGCCATCGGCGCCTTCAGCCCCTTGATGCGACCGTGGGGAATGGCAACGCCATGGCCCAGCCCCGTGGAACCGAGACGCTCGCGCGCGAACAGGCTGTCCGTGATGACGGCGCGGCTGAGCCCATGGAGATTTTCAAACAGCAAGCCCACTTCTTCAAAAGCGCGCTTCTTGCTGGTGGCATCAACGCCGACGAGGACTTGCGCGGCAGGAAGGATGGATGCGAGACGGTTCATGGTCGAAGAAAAATGCATTATGCACCCGCCGCCGCTTCCGGCAACGAGGATGGCAGCGGCAAGGCGCAGCAGTGTCGCGGCAGACCAACCCGACCGTGAAAAAGGCCGCGCGGTTGCCCGGGCGGCCTCGTTGACCAGGGGGAAAGAGTGCCTACATCAGCCGCTTGGCGGTGTCGTGATGGTGATCCTGCAACTTGGTTTTGTGCCGCACGACCTGACGGTCCAGTTTGTCAACCAGTTCGTCAACAGCGGCATACAGGTCCTCATGCGAGCATTCGGCAAACAGATCACTGCCCTTGACATGGATGTTGCACTCCGCTCGTTGCCTCTTTTCCTTTTCCTTCTGCTTCTCCACGGTAAGTAGCACTTTCACGTCAACGACTTGGTCAAAGTGCCGGGTGATTCGATCGAGCTTGGTGGTCACATAGGTACGCAGGGCCGGGGTGACTTCGAGGTGGTGACCGCTGATCGTCAAGTTCATGAGGAGCCTCCTGTTGCTCTCTGGGTTGAAAAAGCCGCCTTTTCCGCAAACGGCTGAGGGAATCAATTCTTCCAACTGTGATTCACTATGCCCCCTATAAGGGTGAAATGCAATCCCGCCAGCGCAAGGCCGCACCGAAAAGGGTTTTTCAGATCGCCCTCCATCCGGCAAGTGCTTGATATAAATCACGTTTTTGCAACCCGCCCGGCGAAACGGGGGTTTTCCCTTGCCAGGCACAGGGTCAGACGGACCGCCATGTTCAGGTTGCGGGCAGACTGGCACGGCCTATCAGGGCCTGTCATGACCGCGATGATCCGCTGGCAGCGTCTTTTCCAGCGCCCCCACCCCCTTCGGCGCAAGCGCCGGTGCGATAATTCCGCTTGCATTTTTGGAGACTTTTTCATGGAAACCTACCCCAGTCGGTAGCTTTCGACTCCCTTCCTGGCCCGGGGTTGAAAGCGAACACCCGCCATCGCCAGCCCCGCCAATTCAAAGGGAGTGAGCCATGCTCAATATTTTCACGCTTGCCAACGGGCGACTCTTCCAGGAAGAGATCGAATCGCTTGAAGAGCTGTCCAAATTCCAGCCGATCTGGGTGGACCTTGAATCCCCCACCATCGAGGAAAAGCGCTGGATCAAGCAGTACTACGGGCTGTCCATCCCCGAGGATGCGATGTCGGAAGACATCGAGGAAGCCGCCCGCTTCTACGAAGAAGACAACGGCGAACTGCACATCCGCAGCGACTTCCTCATCGCCGACGACGAAGCGCCCCGCACAGTGCGCGTGGCCTTCATCCTGAACCAGCACAACGAGGAGCTCAAGAGCCGCGGCGTCCTGTTTTCCATCCACGACGAGGATGTGCCGGTGTTTCGCCTCCTGCGCATGCGGGCGCGCCGGGCACCGGGGCTGATCGAGGACGCCAAGGAGGTGCTGCTCAAGCTGTTCGACGCTGACGCGGAGTACTCCGCCGACACGCTGGAGGGCATCTACGACCAGTTGGAGGCTGCAGGCAAGCTGGTGCTCTCGGGCGACGTCACCGACACCGTCGCCAGCGAGGTGCTGGGCGCCATCGCGCGGCAGGAAGACCTGAACGGCCGCATCCGGCGCAACATGATGGACACGCGCCGCGCGGTCAGCTTCATGATGCGCAGCAAAATGCTCAATGCGGAGCAGTTCGAAGACGCCCGGCAGTTGCTGCGCGACATCGACTCGCTGGACTCGCACACCGCGTTCCTGTTCGACAAGATCAACTTCCTGATGGACGCCACGGTCGGCTTCATCAACATCAACCAGAACAAGATCATCAAGATCTTCTCGGTGGCCAGCGTCGCGCTGCTGCCGCCCACGCTGATCGCCAGCGTCTACGGCATGAACCTGAAGTTCCCCGAGATTGAGTTCCTGGGCGGCTACGGCTACCCCTACACCGTGTCCATCATGATCGCCAGCGCGCTGGTGCCGATGTGGTACTTCCGCCGGCGCGGCTGGCTGAAGTAGCGCGGCGGGCCGATCCGGCCCCGTCTCAGCGCGATCACGGAGGGCCGGGCGCCTGAATTGCCTTGAAGTAGTGGTCGACGATGCTCAGGCTGTACCGGCTGGCCACCTGCCGCAGGAACGCCAGAAAATCCACGTGCGCCGCATCGTCCGCCCGGTCCGAAACCGTCCGGACAGCGGCAAACGGAATGCCGCAGTCGCGGCACACCTGGGCGAAGGCGGCGCCCTCCATTTCCACGGCCAGGGCGCCGGGCAACGCCGTTTGCAAGGCGCCACTCTCGGCCGTCGTGGCCACGAAGCGATCCCCGCTGACCAGCAGGCCCTGATGCAGGGTCGGCGCGTGCAGCCCGAACGCGTCCACCACCCCGGGGGCCAGCACATGGGGCAAATCGGCCAGCGTGGCCTGCACGGCCCGGGCCAGCGCGGCGGTGAGCGCCGGATCGGCGTCGAAAACGGCGGTACCGTAACCGGGCACCTCGTACCGGGGAAACAGCGGCGACGCGTCCATGTCGTGCTGCATGAAACTGCCGGCGACCACGACATCGCCAACACCGACGCCGTCACCCAAACCGCCCGCCACGCCCGTGAAGATGATGCGCTGCACGCCAAAGCGCTCGATCAGCAAGGCGGCCGTGGTCGCGGCGGCCACCTTGCCGATGCGCGACAGCACGGCAACCACCTCGTGCCCATGCAGGTGGCCCAGCCAGA
>JAHFQI010000035.1 GCA_023259355.1 Comamonadaceae bacterium | reverse complement strand
CCAGCCTGGGTGTGGCGCTCAAGCGCTGGTGCCGCCACCACGGGCTGATCGCCGACGACATCACGCTGACGCTCTCGGTGGCGGGCCAGACCGCCGCCGTGACGATCACCGAACACCGGGACCTGGGCGCACTGCGCGAGTTCTGCCTGGTCTCCGTGCTGCGCAACCTGCACGGCCTGGCCTGCTGGTTGATCGACTCGCGCATCCCGCTGCAGGGCGCGCAGTTTCCGTTTGCCGCGCCGCCGCACCAGGCGGTCTACGGCCTGCTGTTTTCCGGCCCCACCGCATTCGACACCGCGCCCGCCGGCATCCGCTTCGACGCGCGCTACCTGGCCCTGCCGCTGCGGCGCGACGAGGCCGCACTCAGGCAGATGCTGCAGCGCGCCCTGCCGCTCACCGTGCTGCAGTACCGCCGCGACCGCCTGCTGGTGCAGCGCGTGCGCCAGGCGCTGGCCGCCCACCCGACGCAAACCCACAGCGCCGAGGCGCTGGCTTCGCTGTTGAATGTGTCGCCGCGCACGCTGCACCGCCAGCTCAAGGAAGAAGGCGCCTCGCTGCAGGCGCTCAAGGACGAGGTGCGCCAGGGCCGCGCGATGGACCTGCTGCTGCGCACCAGCCGCCCGATCAAGCAGGTGGCCGAGGCGGCGGGCTTCCACAACGAGAAGAGCTTCATCCGCGCGTTTCGCGGCTGGACCGGCCAATCACCAGCCGAGTTCAGGCGCGCAGGACAAGCGTTGGCTTGATTTGCGGCCTCGATGGCGCGTCTGGCGCGCGCGGCCGGCCTAGACTCGGCCCATGATCACCCTGCACCACTGCGTCAGCGCGCGCTCGTTCCGGCCCCTCTGGATGCTCGAAGAGATCGGCCTGCCCTACACGCTGCGCATGCTGCCCTTTCCGCCGCGCGCGCACGCCCGCCACTTCCTGGAGGACAACCCGCTCGGGACCGTGCCGCTGCTGACGGACGGCGCCACGCGCATGACCGAGTCGGCGGCGATCTGCCAGTACCTCGCGGCGCGGCACAGCCCCGGCCAGCTCGACGTGGCTGTGGCCGACCCGGCGTTCGGCGCCTACCTGAACTGGCTGCACATGAGCGACGCCACGCTGACCTTCCCGCAGACGCTGGTGCTGCGCTACGCGCATTTCGAGCCGGCGGAGCGCAAGCTGCCACAGGTGGCCGCGGACTACAGCCGCTGGTTTCTGGCGCGCCTGCGCGCCGTGGACGCCGCGCTGCAGGACCAGGCATTTCTCTGCGCCGGCCGCTTCACCGCCGCCGACATCGCCGTGGGTTACGCCCTGATGCTGGCCGGCCACCTGGATCTGGAACCCCAATTCCCCGATGCCGTGCGCCGCTACGGGCAGCGCCTGCAGCAGCGCCCGGCGTTCCTGCGCGCCTTGCAGGCACAGCATCAGGCCGCACTGGACCAGGGCGTGCCGACGACCGCCGCGCCGGCCTTGCGGCCAGGCCCCTGAACATCAGGCGGCCCGGTTCAGCCGCCGTGCCGCGCCTGCAGTTCCGCGAACGAAACCAGTTCCCCCGCCACCGCACTCGCCGCCACCGTGGGCGGGCTGGCGAGCCAGACCTGACCGGGGCCGGAGCGGCCCGGAAAGTTGCGGTTGATCGCGCTGACCGTGACCTGCGAGGCCTCGGTGGAGCTGCCCGGCCCGCAGTTGGCGCAGGCGCCGCACGAAGGCTGCAGCATGATGGCGCCGACCGCGGCGAAGGTCTTGTCGTAGCCCTCGGCCATGCAGTGGTCGCGCACGGCCGTCGTGCCGTACTGCAGGTAGAGCTTCACGCCCGCCGGCACGCTCAGGCCGTGCGCCAGCGCCCAGGCCAGGACCTCGTGGTAGTGGTCGAAGTCCTCGCGCTTGCCGGCCGTGCAGGAACCGCCGTAGGCGATGTCGATGACCACGCGCTCTTTGAGGTCGGCCAGCGCCAGGCCGTTGCCTGGATCGCCGGGCGCGGCGACCATCGGCGTGAGCGTGGCGCAGTCCACGGCGAAGCGGCCGGCGTAGGCCGCGCCTTCGTCGCTGCGCATCCACGGCGCGATGGCGAATTCCACGCCGCGCCGCTCGCGCAGGAAGCGCTGCGTCTCGGCGTCGGGTGCGACGATGCCGGTCAGCCCGCCGAGCTCGGCCGTCATGTTGGTCAGCGTGGCGCGCTCGTCGGTGGACAGCTGCGCAACCACCGGCCCGGTGAATTCGAACACCTTGCCCACGCCCGCGCCAGCGCGGATGGCCGGCAGCGCCAGCAGGTGCAGCACGATGTCTTTGGCCGTGAGGCCCGGCGGCAGCGTGCCGTTCAACTCGATCTTCAGCGAGGCCGGCATCGTCAGGCGCACCGCGCCGGTGACGAAGGCGTTGGCCATGTCGGTGGTGCCGACGCCGAACGCCACGCAGCCCAGCGCACCGCTGTGCGGCGTGTGTGAATCGGTGCCCGCCACGATCTGGCCGGGCAGCGCGTAGTGCTCGGTGACCATGGCGTGCGAGATGCCGGCGACGTTGCGGCCGCCTTTGCTGCGGCCAGCGGCGAAGTCCCGATCCTCTTGCGCGGCTTCTTCGTCGGTCAGCGTGCGGTGCAGGGTAAGGCCGAAACGCGCCGCGAAGTCGCGCTGCGCCTGGCACATGGCCAGCACGTTGGGCACAAGGCCCAGCCGCACATGGGCCGGGCTGGTGTGGATGTAGGAGGTGTGGTCCTCGAAGACGACGATGCTGGCCGGCTCGTGCAGCGCCAGCGCGTCGCCCAACGTCGCCTGCAGCATGTGCGCGGCCATGCCGGTGTAGTACTCGTGGATGAAGCGCCGGTCGGCGCACACGAACAGGCCCTCGCCCACCGCGGCGTGTGTGGGTGTGACGGGGGTACGCAGCGCGTGGCGGGCCACGATTTTCTCGAACAGGGTTTGCGGGACAACGGCATCGTCTGAAGCCGCCGCGCCGGCCATGGCCGCTGCGGCCTTGCCGTCGTCAGCAGTCGGAACCGTCGGCTCGGCAGGCCGCACATTGCGCAGATGCTGCTGCCCGAAGCGCAGCAGGCCGCCGCTTTTCAGGATGGCGGCGGCCAGCGCGTCGCGCCCGGCCACCAGCTCATCGACGGGAATCGCCTCGCCACGCTGGATGCGTTCGATGAGCCCGAAATCGGTGGAGGTGAACAGCCCGATATTGTCGGCGTTCTGGCGGTAGATGCGCTCGAAGCTTTCGGCAATCACCAACCGGATGCCCGCGAGTTTTTCGGCCGCCGGGCTGTGCTCGCGCGACGAGCCCTTGCCGTAGCGCCCGCCCGCCACGGTGACGCTGAATCCCCCGTGGCGCGCGGCGTCCGGCCCCAGCGGGCAGCGGCCGCCGGCCTGGAATCCGGTATAGGCATAGCGGCCGAGCCGGTCGTCGTAATGCGAGAGGATGGCCACGGGCGTGATCTCGTCGGTGGAGACCTCGTCGCGCAAGGGCGCGGCCTGGTCGAGGCTCAGGCTCGCCCCCGCGAGCTGGGCGTCGAGCAGGGCCGGGTCGCGCGACAAAAAGAGGATGCGGCCCGTCAACGGCAGCGCGGTGCTGGCGCCATCAGCGGTGGATTCAGGGGCAGTGGTTTCGGGGGCGGGGGGCTGGCGGGCGGTCATGGCGGTCTCCTGCAGCGTACTGTAGACGCGGTGGGTGGTTTTTGCCGGCGCCGGATCGACACGGCCGCCCCCGCAGGTGGCGAGGGCGGAAATTCGCCATTGCCGCGCCGCCGTCCCAAACCCATTCACAACTTCTGTGGACAACTTTGTGCATCAACACCGGGACAACCCGGCAAAGCCTTGCCTGGTGCGGGCTGCAACGCGATGCCCACGAAACAGGCAGGAGGAACAAGTCAGGTGGCACCTGGGGCCGGCGAGGCCGCTCAGGCCGCCGCCAGCAGCGCCGGCAAATCCCCCATGTGGCCGAACAGGTGGCTCGCGCCGGCCTGCCGAAGCGCCGCGCCGTACTCGGGCAGCGGACAGTAGGCCCAGACGGTGGCGCCAGCCGCCACGCCAGCCGTCACGCCGGTGGGCGTGTCCTCGATCACCAGGCAGCGCGGCGGCGGTGCGTTCAGGTGTGCGGCGGCGGCCAGGTACACATCGGGCGCCGGCTTGGAGCGCGGCATCTCGTGCCCGCTGAAGATGCGTCCGTCGAAGAAATCCATGAGCCCCACCTTGGTCAGCTGCATTTCCACCTTGAAGCGGTCCGCGCCCGAGGCGCAGGCGATGCGCTGCTGCACGTGGGCGTGCGCCGCCGCCACGGCCGCGTGCGCGCCGGCGATGGCTTCGAGCCGCGCGTCCAGCCCTCGGTTGCGCCGCTCGTAGAACTGGCGCATCCACGCCTCGGTCAGCGGCCGGCCGGTGCGCGCCTCGATGGCAACGCGTTCGTCGCGCACGGCCTTGCCGACGAAAAAACGCATGCACTCGTCGAGCGTCATGGTCCAGCCACTTTCGGCCAGCATGTCGCGCAACACGCCGTTGGTGATGGGTTCGCTGTCAACGAGCACGCCGTCGCAGTCGAACAGGATCGCGTCAAAACTCATGATGGGCGCCCTGGGTCTGGCGCAGTGGCCATGTGGGGATTCATTCCAGAAGGTCTCCGTCAAGGTACAACCAGCGCCCGGCCTCGCGCACGAAGCGGCTGCGTTCGTGCAGGCGCACCGCGCGGCCGGCCACGCGCTGGCGCGCGACAAATTCAACTTCGGCCGTTTCGGGCCCGGTGACGCGGTGGCCGCGCACCTGCAGCCCCAGCCATTTGGCGCCCGGCTCGAAATCCAGCGTCGCGGGCCGGTGCGCGGGGTGCCAGGTGGCCAGCAGGTGGTCGGCCCGCTCGCGCACGAAGGCGGTGTAGCGCGAGCGCATCAGGGATTCGGCATCGGGCGCGGGCACGGCGCCCTCCGGGCCGCGGTCCAGGTAAGGGCCGCAGCAGGCGCTGTAGGCCAGCGGCCGGCCCTTCGCATCGGCATGGCCGCAGGGGCAGGCGTCAAACATGGCAGCCTCTCAGGCCTTGGTGTGGCGACGGGCCTTGTGCGCGTCCATCGTCTCCGTCGGCGCACCCTGTTTCACCCATTCGGCAAAACCGCCGTCGATGTGCGCCACGTTGGTCATGCCCATGTCTTTGAGCGCCTTGGTCGCCAGCGCGCTGCGCCAGCCAGCGCCACAAAACAGGATGAACTCCTTGCCTTCGTCGCCAAACACCGGCTTGAAGTAGGGCGAGGCCGGGTCCACCCAGAACTCCAGCATGCCGCGCGGCGCGTTGATGCAGCCGGGCACCGTGCCCTCGCGCTCCAGTTCGCGCACATCGCGGATGTCCACGATCTGCACCCTGGGATCGTCCAGCCGCTCGCGCACCTGCGCGACGCTGTAGGTGGTGATCTGCGCGGTGGCTTCGTCCACGAGTTGGCGGAAGCCTTTGGTGATGGGCATGGGGGTCTCCAGGAGATCGTTTTCAGGTCCGATTTTCGCCTCACCCGGCGTGCTCGGCATCAAGTCACCGAACACCACCGCCGTCAAGGCATCTGCGAACCGTCCCTCAAAGCCCCCGCTGAATGATGATCTTCTGCACGTCGCTCGTGCCTTCGTAGATCTGGCACACCCGCACGTCGCGGTAGATGCGTTCTAGCGGGAAGTCACTCACGTAGCCGTAGCCGCCCAGCGTCTGGATGGCGGCGCTGCAGACGGCCTCGGCGGTTTCACTGGCGAACAGCTTGGCCATGGCAGCCTCTTTCAGGCAGGGGCGGCCGGCGTCGCGCAGGGCGGCGGCGTGCCAGATGAGCTGGCGCGCGGCTTCGAGGCGGGCGGCGCAATCGGCCAGGCGGAAGCCCACGGCCTGGTGGTTGAAGATGGCGGTGCCGAAGCTCTGGCGCTCCTTGGCGTAGGCGATGGCCACGTCGAGTGCGCTGCGCGCCATGCCCACGCTTTGCGCGGCGATGCCGATGCGGCCGCCTTCGAGCGCTGACAGCGCGATGCGGTAGCCCTCGCCTTCCGAGCCGATCAGGTTGTCAGCCGGGATGCGGCAGTTGTCGAAGTTGATCTGCGCGGTGTCGCTGCTGTGCTGGCCCAGCTTGTCTTCGAGCCGCGCCACCACGTAGCCCGGCGCGCTGGTCGGCACGATGAAGGCGCTCATGCCCTTCTTGCCGGCGCCCTTGTCGGTCACGGCGATGACGATGGCGACCTGGCCGTTCTTGCCGCTGGTGATGAACTGCTTGACGCCGTTGATCACATAGCCGTCGCCGTCTTTCACGGCCGTGGTGCGCAGCGCAGAGGCGTCCGAGCCCACATGCGGCTCGGTCAGGCAGAAGACGCCCAGCATCTCGCCTTGCGCCAGCGGGGTCAGCCACTGCCGCTTTTGCGCCTCGTTGCCGTAGCGCATCAGGATGGCGTTGACCGGGCAGTTGGTCACCGAAATGGCCGTGCTGGTGCCGCCGTCGCCGGCCGCGATCTCCTCCAGCACCAGCGCGAGCGTGAGGTAGTCGAGATGCGCGCCGCCATAGGCCTCGGGCACGCAGATGCCGTAGGCGCCGAGCTGGGCCAGGCCCTGGTGCGCGTCCTTGGGAAAGTGGTGTTCCTTGTCCCATTTCGCGGCATTGGGCCAGAGTTGCTCGGTGGCGAATGCGCGCACGGCATCGCGGATCATTTCCTGGTCCTGGGTCAGCAGCATGGGGGTCTCCGTTGTCTCGTTGTCAGGTGGGTAGTGGGCGCTCACCAGCTCGGGTAAGGGGTGCCGTCGTGTTGAAGGAAACGGCCCTTATCGGTGGGCGTCAGGGCGGCGAGCGTCGCGCGCATGGCGGTCACGCTGTCCTCCACGCCGAGCGGCGCGTTGGGGCCGCCCAGGTCGGTGCGCACCCAGCCAGGGCACAGCGCCACCATGATGGCCGCCGGGTAGTCGTGCTGGGCAGCGGCCACCGCCATGTTGAGCGCGGCCTTGCTGACGCGGTAGGTCCAGCCGAAGCTCGACTCCACGTCGCCGATCCGGCCCATGCCGCTCGTGATGAAGGCAAAGCGGCCGCCCTGCCCCCGGTTAGCCGCCTCCACCAGCGGCGCCACCTGGGGGATGGCCTGCATGGCGCCGAGCACGTTGGTGTGCATCACGCGGTCGAACTCCTCGCGCGTGGGTGGCGAGGTGGCGCCGCCGTGCGCGTAGACGCCCGCCACATAGATCGCAGTGTCGATTTTTTCACCGTCGAGTTGCCAGGCCAGGCCACTGACGCTGGCGGGTTTGGCGACATCCACGGTCAACACCTGCGCGCCGAGGCCGCGCAGCCGGGCGCGGCCCGCGTCATCACGCGCGGTCGCGATGACGCGGTCGCCGGCTTCGGCGTACTGGCGCGCGAACTCCAGGCCGATGCCGCGCGAGGCTCCGATGACCAGGATGGTGCTCATGATCGATCCCTAAGGTGGTCTTGGGCGATGCGGCCTTGCCCCCTCTTCACGGGGATGGCCGCGGCGCCGACGGACTGCGGCGCCTTAAACCAGCTCCAGCGCCACGGCCGTCGCCTCGCCGCCGCCGATGCACAGCGTGGCCAGGCCTTTGCTCAGGCCGCGCGCCTTCAGCGCATGGATCAGCGTGACCATGATGCGCGCGCCGCTCGCGCCGATCGGGTGGCCCAGCGCGCAGGCGCCGCCGTTGACGTTGACGATCTCGTGCGACAGGTTCAGCTCCTTCATGAGCGCCATGGGCACGACGGCGAAGGCCTCGTTGACTTCCCACAGGTCCACGTCGGCGACGCTCCAGCCGGCCTTGGCCAGCGCCTTTTGCGTGGCGCCGACCGGGGCGGTGGCGAACCACTCGGGCTCCTGCGCGTGCACCGCGTGGCTCACGATGCGCGCCAGCGGCTTGCAGCCCAGCCGCGCGGCCGTCGAGGCCGTCATCATCACCAGCGCGGCGGCACCGTCGTTGATGCTGGAGCTGCTGGCGGCGGTGATGGTGCCGTCTTTCTTGAACGCGGGCTTGAGCGTGGCGATCTTGTCGAGCTTGACCTTGCCCGGCCCTTCGTCGATGGCGATCTGCACTTCGCCGGCGCGGCCTTTCACGGTGACAGGCGCGATTTCGGCGGCGAAAGCACCGGTTTCGGTGGCCGCCTTGGCGCGCTGCACACTGGCCGTGGCGAAGGCGTCCTGCTCGGCGCGCGTGAAGTTGTACTTGGCTGCGCAGTCTTCGCCGAAGGTGCCCATGGAGCGGCCGGGCTCGTAGGCGTCTTCGAGGCCGTCGAGCATCATGTGATCGAAGATGCGGTCGTGGCCGATGCGGTAGCCGCCGCGCGCCTTGGGCAGCAGGTAAGGCGCGTTGGTCATGCTCTCCATGCCGCCGGCCACCAGCACCTCGGCCGTGCCGGCCAGCAGCATGTCGTGCGCGAACATGGCCGCGCGCATGCCGGAGCCGCACATCTTGGAAAGCGTCACCGCGCCGGCGCTCTTGGGCAGGCCGCCCTTGAAGGCCGCCTGGCGCGCCGGCGCCTGGCCCTGGCCGGCCATCAGGCAGTTGCCGAAGATGACTTCGTCCACGAGATCGGGGCTGATGCCGGCGCGCTCGACGGCGGCCTTGATCGCCACGCCGCCGAGGTCGTGGGCCGCAAGAGAAGCAAAGTCGCTCTGGAAGCTGCCCATGGGCGTGCGGGCGGCGCTGACGATGACGATGGGGTCGTTCATGACGGAGTCCTTTCGGGAGGGGGTTAGATGGAAGTGGCCAGCTGCGTGTCGGTGCGCTGCGGCCGAAAACGTTTTTCCTGTTCGTAGGGGAACACGTCATAGACATGGCCCTGCAGGATGCGTTCCTTGTGGCTCTGCCAGAAGGCCGCGTCGAGCAGGTCGGCGTGGTGCTTCATGAAGACCTCGCGCACCCGGTCGTTGCCCAGCAGGAAGGGGCCGAAGGTCTCGGGGAACACGTCTTTCGGCCCGACGCTGTACCAGATCTCGCCGGACATTTCTTCCTCCTCGGTGCGCGGCGTGGGCACGCGGCGGAAGTTGCAGTCGGTGACGTATTCGATCTCGTCGTAGTCGTAGAACACGACCTTGCCGTGGCGCGTGATGCCGAAGTTCTTCCAGAGCATGTCGCCGGGGAAGATGTTGGCCGCCACGAGGTCCTTGATGGCGTTGCCGTACTCCACGACGGCGCGGTTGAGCTGCGCCGTGGCGCGCGCGTCCTGCGGGTCTTGCTGCAGCACGTCAAAGGCTTCCTGGAGGTAGATGTTGAGCGGAATCATGCGCCGCTCGATGTAGACGTGCTTGAGGATGACCTCGGTGTGGCCGTCGGCGTCGCGATCGGAGATTTCGAGCTGGCTGGGCGCGAATTTCTCGATTTCGGCAATCAGTTCGTCCTCGAAACGTTCGCGCGGGAAGGCCACCTCGGAAAACTCCAGCGTGTCGGCCATGCGGCCCACGCGGTCGTGCTGCTTCACGAGCAGGTACTTGCCGCGAATCTGCTCGCGCGTGGTGTCCTTCTGCGGTGGGTAGTAGTCCTTGATGACCTTGAACACGAAGGGAAAACTCGGCAGGTCGAACACCAGCATCACCATGCCCTTGATGCCGGGCGCGATGCGGAATTTGTCGGTGCTGTGGTGCTCGTGAAAGAGGAAGTCGCGGTAGAACAGCGTCTTGCCCTGCTTGGCCAGCCCCAGCGCGTTGTAGAACTCGGCGCGCGGCTTGCGCGGCATCATGCTGCGCAGGAACTGCACATAGGCCGAGGGGATTTCCATGTCCACCATGAAGTAGGCGCGCGCGAAGCTGAACAGGATCAGCAGCTCGTCTTCGCCATTGAGCAGCGCGTCGATGACGAGCTTGCCGGAGGCCACGTGCAGGATCGGCAGTGCGAACGGCAGTTCCTGGAAGCCGTTGATCACCTTGCCCACCACGTAGGCGCCCTTGTTCCGGTAGAACAGGCTGGACAGCACCTGGATCTGGAAGTTGGCGCGCAGGTGCGCATGGTCGAACAGGCCCCGGAGCGCCTCGAACACAAACTGCGTGTCGCGCTCGAAGTCGTCGAACTCCACATGCAGTTCGAAGTCGCGCACCATGCGCCGGATCTCGTCGAGGATGGTGTCGCGCTGCGGATAGTAGGCGCGGTAGGTGGAGTTCTTCGTGGGGTCTTCGTTCTCGATGTACTCGGTGCTGATGGCCGGGCGAACGAAGATGAAGTCGTTCTGGAAGTAGCTGCGGTGCAGGATCTTGGTCGTCACCGAGTTGAAGAAGGTCTCGGCCAGCTCGGGCTGGCGGTGGTCCACCAGCAGGCCGATGTAGAGCAGCTTGACCTGCTGCCACACCTCCATGGGCTGCTCGCCCGCCTTGAACTCGCGCTCCAGCCGGTTGGAGCACTCGCGCACGCGCAGGTCGTAGAACTCGATGCGCTCGCGCTGGGCCCGCTGCTGGCCGTGCCAGTCCGACGTCTCGAAGCGGTGCTTGGCGCGGGCCGATTCGGTGCGGAACAGGCGGTAATGCCGGTTGAAGCCGTCCATCATGGCCTTGGCGATGTCGAACGCCAGGGGGGAGTCGAGCTTCTGCAGCAGCATGGCGCTCAGGCTTTGAGCGCCGTGCCCCGGGGGTAGCGCTTCAGCGCATTCCGGAACACGTTCACCACGTCTTTTTGGCCCTGCATGGTGACGCCCAGGTCCTTGACCAAGCCGTCCTTGAGGCCGTAGCACCAGCCATGCACCGCGACTTTTTGCCCGCGGCTCCAGGCGTCCTGCATGACGTTGGAAAGCGCCACGTTGCCGACCTGCTCGATGACATTCATCTCGCACAGCGTGTCTTCCTGCTCGGGCACGCTCAGGTGGTCCAGCCGGCGGCGGTGGCGCAGTTTCACGTCGTGCACATGGCGCAGCCAGTTGTCGGCCAGGCCCACGCGTGTGCCGCGCAGCGTGGCCAGCACGCCGCCGCAGCCGTAGTGGCCGACCACCATGATGTGCTCGACCTTGAGATGGTCCACTGCGAACTGGATCACGGACAGCGCGTTCAGGTCCGAATGCACCACCACGTTGGCCACGTTGCGGTGCACGAACACCTCGCCCGGGTCCAGCCCGGTGATTTCATTGGCGGGCACGCGGCTGTCGGAGCAGCCGATCCAGAGGTACTTGGGCGTCTGCTGTTGCGCCAGTTGACTGAAGAAGCCGGGTCGCAGCTGTTCCATGCGGGCAGCCCAGACCCGGTTGTTGTCGAGCAGGTGTTGGAGAGGTGTGGTCATGACAGGGATTATCCAGACGCCGCGGACGCCTCAGGCCATCGGCCTTACATCGTCTCGGCAAACAACTCGCGGCCGATCAGCATGCGGCGGATTTCGCTGGTGCCGGCGCCGATTTCATAGAGCTTGGCGTCGCGCCACAGGCGGCCCAGCGGGTACTCGTTGATGTAGCCGTTGCCGCCGTAGATCTGCACGCCCTCGCCGGCCATCCAGGTGGCTTTCTCGGCCGTCCAGAGGATGACCGAGGCGCAGTCCTTGCGCACCTGGCGCACGTGCTCGGTGCCCAGGAGGTCCAGGTTCTTGGCCACGGTGTAGGCGAACGAGCGGCCCGCCTGCAGCACGGTGTACATGTCGGCGACCTTGCCCTGGATCAGCTGGAACTCGCCGATGCTCTGGCCGAACTGCTTGCGGTCGTGGATGTAGGGCACGACGTTGTCCATCACCGCCTGCATGATCCCGAGCGGCCCGCCGGTCAGCACGGCGCGTTCGTAGTCCAGCCCGCTCATCAGCACCTTGGCGCCGCTGTTGAGGCCGCCCAGGATGTTTTCCGCGGGCACTTCGACGTTCTCGAACACCAGCTCGCCGGTGTGGCTGCCGCGCATGCCGAGTTTGTCGAGCTTCTGCGCGATGGAAAAGCCCGGCATGCCTTTTTCGATCAGGAAGGCTGTCACGCCGCGCGCGCCGAGTTCGGGTTCGCTCTTGGCGTAGACCACCAGGGTGTCGGCGTCGGGGCCGTTGGTGATCCACATCTTGCTGCCGTTGAGCAGGTAGTAGCCGCCCTTGTCCTCGGCCTTGAGCTTCATGCTGATCACGTCGGAGCCGGCGCCGGGCTCGCTCATGGCCAGCGCGCCCACGTGTACACCGGAAATCAGCTTGGGCAGGTACTTGCGGCGCTGCGCGTCAGTGCCGTTGCGCTTGATCTGGTTCACGCAGAGGTTGCTGTGCGCGCCGTAGGACAGGCCGACCGAGGCGCTGGCACGCGAGATTTCCTCCATCGCGATCATGTGCGCGAGGTAACCCATGTTGGCGCCGCCGTACTCCTCGCCGACGGTGATGCCGAGCACGCCCAGATCACCCAACTTGCGCCACAGGTCCATCGGGAACTGGTCGCTGCGGTCGATCTCGGCGGCGCGCGGGGCGATTTCCGCCTCGGCGAAGTCGCGCACGGCGTCGCGCAGTGCGTCGATGTCCTCGCCAAGCTGGAAGTTAAGTCCGGGCAGGTGGCTCATGGCAATGTCTCCTGAAGGGTGTTTGTCTGTAGGAAGATGAAGAAGGAAAAGGCGCGGAAAAGCTCAGTAGGTCTTGGGCACCGGCACCAGGGTCTGCTGCATCACGGCGCAGGGGGAGGTCTTGCCCGCGTCGTCCACGTGCACCACCTCGGCGGTGGTCACAATGATGCGTTTGCCGCCCTTGACGACGCGGCCGGTGGCGCGCAGTTCGCCGCCCTGGAAGCTGGCGAGGAAGTTGATCTTGTATTCCACCGTGACCACTTCCATGCCCTCGGGCGCCACGGTCAGGCCGGCGTAGCCGCCCGCGATGTCGGCCACGGCCCCCATGGCGCCGCCATGAAAGCCGTCCTGCTGCTGGGTCACCTTGTCGGAGTAAGGCAGCACGATTTCCACCACGCCGTGCTCGACCTTGGTGAGCCGGGCGTCGAGGTGCTGCATCATGCCCTGGCGCACGAAGCTCTGGTGCACGCGCTCGAACAGGGCGGTCATGGCGTCACCCCGGCACCGGTGGCCGCGGCGCGCGGCGCCGGCGGGGTCTTCTCGGTTTTCGCCAGCAGGGCGCGGGCTTCCTTCTCGTGGACCTTGACCTCGTCGAGGTTGGCCTGCACCTCGGCCAGCTGGTCTTCGAGCTGCTGCCGGTGCGCGGCCAGCACCACGAGGAACTTGCGCAGCTGCGGCCCGGTGTCGCGCGGGCTGTCGTACATGTCGATCAGCTCCTTGGCCTCGGTCAGCGACAGGCCCAGGCGCTTGGCGCGCAACGTGAGTTTCAGCCGGGTGCGGTCGCGCGGCGAGTACACGCGGCTGCGGCCGCCGGGGCCCGAGCGCGCGGGCTGGAGCAGGCCCATGTCCTCGTAAAAGCGCATCGCCCGCGTCGTGAGGTCGAACTCTTTGGCCAGGTCGCTGATGCTGTAAGTGGTTGCCATGGGCGCATTCCAGTTGGGGGGATCAACGCGGGTGACAGCCAAGCCGGCCCAAGCCGCCTAGAATGACCGAACCCAAATTGACGTTTACGTAAACGTCAATTATGAACCAGAAATCGAGCCCATGAACCTTCTTGAACAGCAACTCCACTACCCCCACGGCGACACCCTGCCCGCTCCGGGCACAACGCTGGACGTCGCCGTGGGCGAAGGCAGCGGACTGACGCCCGGCGTCAAGTGGATCCGCATGGCGCTGCCGTTCGCGCTGGACCACATCAACCTGTGGCTGCTGCGCGACGAAATCGACGGGCGTGCCGGCTGGACCGTGGTGGACTGCTGCATCGCCCGCGACGAGGCCAGGACCCAGTGGGAGCAGATTTTCGCCACCCAGCTCGAAGGCCTGCCGATCCTGCGCGTGATCGTGACCCACATGCACCCCGACCACATCGGGCTGGCGCACTGGCTGTGCGAGCGCTGGCATGCGCCGCTGTGGATCAGCGCGACCGATTACCAGGTGGCGCGCATGAGTTCGCAGACCACCACGGGTTTCGGCGGCGAGCAGACGGCGCGCTTCTTTGCCTCGCACGGGCTGACCGACCCCGCTTCGCTGGAGAAAGTCCGCAGCCGCACCGGCTACTACGCCGGCATGGTGCCGGACGTGCCGCGCAGTTTCCGCCGCCTGATGGACGGCCAGACGATTCGCATCGGCGGCCGGAACTGGCGCTGCATCAGCGGCCATGGCCACGCGCCCGAACACATCGCCCTGCACTGCGACGCCCTCAAGGTGCTGATCAGCGGCGACATGGTGCTGCCGCGTATTTCCACCAATGTGAGCGTTTACGACACGGAACCCGAGGCCGATTCGCTGAAGCTGTTCCTCGACTCCCTGGAAAAATTCAGGCCGCTGGATGCCGACACGCTGACCCTGCCGTCCCACGGCAAGCCGTTTCGCGGCCTGCACACCCGCATCGACCAGCTGCGCGACCACCACAGCGACGGCCTGACGGCGGTGCTGGACGCCTGCACGGCGCGACCGGGCAGCGCGGCCGACATGCTGCCGGTGCTGTTCAAGCGCCCGCTGGACCTGCACCAGACCACCTTTGCCATGGGCGAGTCGGTCGCGCACCTGCACATGCTGTGGTTTGAAGGCCGGCTTGAGCGCACGCTGCACCCGGACGGCGTGTACCGTTTCGCGCCGGCCTGACGGCCGCGCAGGGCCGCCGGCTCACCAGTCCGGAACGGGCTGGCGCTTGAGTTCGCCGCGCAATTCGGCGTAGTCGGGCATGACCGACTCCACCGTGTCCCAGAACTGGGGGCTGTGGTTCATCACGCGCAGGTGGCTCAACTCGTGGGCCACGACGTAGTCGATCACCGGCAGGCGGAAGTGGATCAGCCGCCAGTTCAGGCGGATCGAACCGTCGGCGCTGGCGCTGCCCCAGCGCGTGCCCGCGTTTGAAAGGCTCAGTTTTTTCCAGCGCACGCCCAGTTGCGGCGCGAAATGCGCCAGCCGCTCGACAAAACAGCCGTGGGCCTGGCGCATCAGCCAGGCCTGCACCGCGTCGCGGATCTGCGGCGCCTCGGCGCTGTGCGGCAGGCCGACCTGCAGCGTCCGGCCCGGCTCGCCAGCCACCCCGGCCAGCTGCGCGCCGACCGCGCCAAAACCGTGGCGCGGGTCCAGCACCAGCCGCACACTTTCGCCGAGGAAGGGAATCGCGGCGCCGTCGCGCCACTCGATGCGCGCCGACGCCAGCCGGCCCTGGCGCTCACGGGCCTCGCCGAGCTTGCGGAGGATCCAGGCCGATTTCTCGCGCAGCGCGGCGTCCACCTCGACCAGCGGCACCCAGTTGGGCGCCCGCACCGCCAGGCCGTCGGGGCCGACGGAAAAGCCGATGGTGCGGCGCTTGCCGCGCCGGAACTCGTAGGCCACGCGCGTGCCCGCCAGCGCCACCTCGCGGTTGGCGCGCGGGTGGCCGAAGGTCGCGGGGGCCAGCAACCGGTGCAACGGCTCGGCGGGCGGCCCCTCCACGACGATGGTGTTCACCGGGCCTGAAGACCCGCCGGCGCGGCCAAGAACCTGTTTTTTGTCGGCCATGGGCGCGACCGGTCCTGGCCCGATCACGGCACCCGTCGTGGGCACCGCCGGCAAGGGCGTCGCGTCAAACAGGTCCAGCGTGAACTGCAGCAGGCTGCGCATCGGAGGGCCGCTAGGGCTTCGCGCCGGGGTAGGCCTCGGGGTCGAGGCGGTGCATTTCGGCCTCGATCCAGGCCTCGACCTCGCGCATGAGTTCGTCGGGCTCGCGCCCCGCGCTCGGGATCGGCTTGCCGATCGAGATGTCCACCACCCCCGGGTGCTTGATGAAGGCCTTGCGGGGCCAGCACTTGGCCGAGGAGACGGCGATCGGAATCACCGGTGCGCCGGTGTCGATGGCCAGCCGCGTGCCGCCGCTCTTGTAGTTGCCTTTTTTCCCGCGTGCGATGCGCGTCCCCTCGGGAAACATGATGATCCAGATGCCCTGGGCCAGCAGCTTGCTGCCCTGCGCCACCACCTTGTTGAAGGCCTGCGCGCGCTGGTTGCGGTCGATGTGGATCATGTCCAGCCGGCCGATCGCCCAGCCGAAAAACGGCACCTGGAGCAGCTCCTTCTTGAACACATAGGCCAGCGGGTGCGGCATCAGCGTGGGCATCAGGAAGGTCTCGAAGGTGGACTGGTGCTTGACCAGCAGGATGGCCGGGCTCTTTTCGCCCAGGGGCAGGTTCTCCATGCCCGTGACGCGCGTCCGGATGCCCAGAATGTGGCGCGCGCCACGAATCGACAGGTCCAGCCAGGCCCGCGCGATGCGGTACAGCGGCAGGCCGCGAACCCCCACGGCCGTCCCGGCCAGAATGGCCAGCGCATAGGGCACCACGGTCAAGAGCATCCACAGCGCGTGGATCACAGATCGAATCAGGGACATGTCAGTTTCTTTTCGGTTGTCAGGACCGGTTTGCACGGTCGCCGACGGGTTCAATCCGCGGTTCGTGCCGTGTCCGGCGCGGGCGGCGCCGACATCATGCCCAGGGCCAGGGCCGGACGTGCAATGACGAAATCGGCAAAAGCCCCGAGATCGGCATGCACCGTCGTGTCCAGCGGGAAACTGGCCGGCAGCGGCTGGCCACGAAGATGGGCCGCCTTGCCGGTCAGCACCAGGTGCGGCTCGCAGCCCACGGATGCGCCGGCCGTCAGGTGGTCCTGGCTGTCGCCGCAGGCGCTCACCCCCTCCAGTTCAATGCCGTAACGCTCGCCGATCTGCGCAAACAGGCCCGGCAGCGGCTTGTGGCACTGGCAGCTTTCCTCCGGGCTGTGCGGGCAATAAAACACCGCATCCACCCGGCCGCCGACGGCCGCCAGCATCTTGTGCATCTTGGTGTGAATCGCGTTGAGCGACACCACGTCGAACTGTCCGCGCCCGAGCCCCGACTGGTTCGAGGCGATCACGACGTGGAAACCGGCATGGTTGAGCCGCGCGATGGCCTCCAGCGCACCGGGAAGCGGCGTCCACTCCTCGGGCGACGAGATGAACTCGTCACTGTCGTGGTTGATGGTGCCGTCGCGGTCGAGAATGACGAGTTTCATGGCGCCAATTATCAAAGAGAACCGGCCGGCGTGGCCGTTGGGGACGGCATGGCCTTCCATCCGGTGACGAACAGGCCGTCGAAGCGGCCTTGCGCCAGGTCCAGGGAGAGCACGTCCCCCGGCCTGAGCCGCACCATCGCCGCGTCGTCGATCAACACGCTGTGGGGCGCCTCCAACCCTGGCAGCTGCAAATAGAGCTGGGTGCCGCCGGCCCCGCGCGGGCTGGGCGGCTTGAACTGGCTGCCCAGGACCTTGGCCACCGCGCCGGGCAGCACCTTCAGGTTCTGCTGGTTCAGGTAACGCTGCACCAAGGCCCCGCTGGCGCCCAGCCAGAGCGCCACCCAGACGACGCCGGCGGCGGCCATGACGCGGCGCCAGCCCAGCTTGCGCACGCCGACGACGCCGGCACCCAGCACCACCAGGATCGCCAGCCCGGACCACGCCAGCGTCATGACACTGGCCTGCGCCGGAACCGGCGTCAACGACAGCGCGGCCACCTGCGGCTGGCGCGCGGCCAGAAACGCCAGCACCCAGCGCAGGCCTACCGTGAAAGCCGGCGGCGCCAGCAGCCACCAGGCCACGCGCTGCTGCGCCCACGGGGACTGCGCGCCGGCCCCGTCGTCGGCCTCCTGGGGACGGTGGGCATCCGGGTCGGTCATGGGAGCGACAGACAAAACCGGGGGGCGGCGTGCCGGACGCTCAGGTCGCCAGGCGCGAGAGGTCGGCCACGCGGTTCATCGCGTCGTGCAGGCTCTTGAGCAGACCCTGGCGGTTCAGGCGCAGGTCCATTTCCTCGGCGTTGACCATCACGTCGTCGAAGAACGCATCCACCGCCCCGCGCAGCGCGGCCAGGGCTTGCAGCGAGCCGGTGTAGTCGCCCGCCTCGAACAGCGCGTTGGCCTCGGGCACGAAACGCTGCATCACAGCGTAAAGGTCCTGCTCGGCCTGTTCCTTGAGCAGCTGCGGGTTGACGTGGGCGTCCACCTCGCCGGCCTTCTTGAGGATGTTGCTGATGCGCTTGTTCGCGGCGGCGAGCGCCGGGCTTTCGGGCAGCGCGGCAAAGGCGCGCACCGCCGCCAGCAGCTTGCCGACCTGGCCCAGGCGCTGCGGGCGCAGGGCGAGCACGGCATCGACCTCCTGCGCACTGAAGCCCTGCTCGCGCAGGGAGCCGGCGAGGCGGTCGTAGATGAAGTCGGTGAGCGCGGCGCAGGCGTCGGTGATCTTGTCCCCGAACACCGGCGCGGCGCCGGACACCAGGGCAGCCAGGTCCAGCGGCAGATCCTTCTCGATCAGCATGCGGATCACGCCCAGCGCATGGCGGCGCAGCGCGAACGGGTCCTTGTCGCCGGAAGGCAGGTTGCCGATGCCGAACATGCCGGTCAGCGTTTCCAGCTTGTCGGCCAAGGCGACCGCCACGCCGACGGCGTTGCGCGGCAGTTCGTCGCCGGCAAAGCGCGGACGGTAGTGGTCCTCGATGGCGAAGGCGATGTCTTCACTCAAGCCGTCGTGGCGCGCGTAGTAGCCGCCCATGACGCCCTGCAGTTCGGGGAACTCACCCACCATGTCGGTCAGCAAATCGGTCTTGGCCAGGCGCGCGGCGGTGTCGGCGCTCTGGGCCAGCACGTCGCCGCCGAGTTGCTGGCCGATGGCCTTCGCGATGGCGCGCACGCGCTCCATGCGTTCGCCCTGCGTGCCCAGCTTGTTGTGATAGACGACCTTGGCCAGCCCCTCGACGCGCGATTCCAGCGTCTTCTTGCGGTCCTGGTCGAAAAAGAACTTGGCGTCGGCCAGGCGCGGGCGCACCACGCGCTCGTTGCCGCCGATCACGGCGCTCGCATCGGCCGGGCTGATGTTGCTAACGACCAGGAACCGGTTGGTCAGCTTGCCCGCGGCGTCGAGCAGCGGGAAATACTTCTGGTTGGCCTTCATCGTGAGGATCAGGCATTCCTGCGGCACTTCCAGGAACTGCTCGTCGAAGGCGCAGGTCAGCACATTGGGGCGCTCGACCAGCGCCGTCACCTCGTCGAGCAGCGCATCGTCCATGAGCACTTCGTAGCTGGGACCCAGCAGCTCGGCAGCCCGGGCCAGTTGCGAAACGATGGCGAAGCGGCGTTCGTTGAAGCCGGCGATCACCGCGCCGTCTTTTTCCAGCGTGGCGGCGTAGCTATCGGCATTGGCGATCACCACGGGCGACACGGCCGCTTCAAAGCGGTGGCCTTGCGTGGTGTTGCCGGCCGTGAGGCCCAGCGCCTTGACCGGCACCACGGTGCTGCCGTGCAGGGCCACGAGCCCGTGCGCCGGGCGCACGAAATGCACGCTGGTCCAGCCGGGCAGTTCGCAGTCGGTCTCGAGCTGGTAGCTCATGACCTTGGGGATGGGCAGCTTGGCGATCGCCTCTTCGAGGGCTTTTTGCAGGCCGGTGTCGAGTGCGGCGCCGGTGACCAGGCTGTCATAGAACAGGGCCTCCGATTTGCCGTCGGGCGCGCGCTTGAGCGCGGCCACGGTGGCGGCGGGATCGGACACATCGGCGCCCAGGGCCTGCAGCTTTTTCAGGAGCGCGGGCGTGGCCTGGCCTTCGGCATTCAGGCCCACGCTCACGGGCATGAGCTTTTGCTGCACGGCCTTGTCCTCGGCCTTGCGCCAGACATGGGTGACGTGCGCCGCGAGACGCCGTGGCGAGGCATAGGCCGTCACCACCGAGTCGGCCGTGGTCAGGCCCTGGGCCTTGAGCTGGTCGGCCAGCACGCCGGCGAACGCGTCGCCCAGCTTCTTGAGCGCCTTGGGCGGCAGCTCTTCGACAAACAATTCAACAAGCAGGTTTTGGGTCGTCATAGGGGTCTCACGCTGCTTTCTTCGTCATCTGGTCCACCCACTCGCGCGGGGCCATGGGGAAGCCCAGGCGCTCACGGCTCTCGTAGTAACTCTGCGCCACGGCGCGTGCCAGGTTGCGGATGCGGCCGATGTAGGCGGCGCGCTCGGTCACGCTGATGGCGCCGCGCGCGTCCAGCAGGTTGAAGCTGTGCGCGGCCTTGAGCACCTGCTCGTAGGCCGGCAGCGCGAGCTGCTGCTCGATCAGGTGCTTGGCCTGCTTCTCGTGGGCGCTGAAGGCCGTGAACAGGAAATCGGCATCCGAATGTTCGAAGTTGTAGGCCGACTGCTCTTTTTCGTTTTGCAGGTAGACGTCGCCGTAACTCAGCGTGTCGGTCCACTGGAGGTTGTAGACGTTGTCCACGCCCTGCAGGTACATGGCCAGGCGCTCCAGGCCGTAGGTGATCTCGCCGGTGATCGGCTTGCAGTCGATGCCGCCCACCTGCTGGAAGTAGGTGAACTGCGTGACCTCCATGCCGTTGAGCCAGACCTCCCAGCCCAGGCCCCAGGCGCCCAGCGTGGGGTTCTCCCAGTCGTCTTCCACGAAGCGGATGTCGTTCTTCTTGAGGTCGAAGCCCAGCGCTTCCAAAGAGCCCAGGTACAGCTCCAGGATGTTGCTGGGCGCGGGTTTCAAGACCACCTGGTACTGGTAGTAGTGCTGCAGGCGGTTCGGGTTCTCGCCGTAGCGGCCGTCCTTGGGGCGGCGGCTGGGCTGCACGTAGGCGGCCTTCCACGGCTCGGGGCCCAGCGCGCGCAGGAAGGTGGCAGTGTGGCTGGTGCCGGCGCCGACCTCCATGTCGTAGGGCTGCAGCAGCGCGCAGCCCTGGGCGTCCCAGTAGGACTGCAGTTTGAGAATGATTTGTTGGAACGTGAGCATAGGTACAGGGGTCCAGGGCTTGGGCCGTCCGGGCGCGGACAGTCTGGCTGGGTCGCAGCACGAAGCTGCGTAAACCACTGATTTTACGGGGCTGGCCGCGGATGGACGGCGCCGCGTTCCGAAGCGGCACCCGGCGCGGCGCTCAGGGGCGGCGCAACCAGGCCAGAAGCGCCGCGCCGGCCACCACCAGCAGCGACAGCCCCCACAGCGGCCACAGCCCCAGCAGCGACACCCAGCGCGCATACGGCGTGCTGCCGCTGCGCCCTTCCACCACGCCTTCGAGCACGCCGCGCGTGTGGCGCGGCAGGCTGTGCGTGACCTCGCCGCGGTGGTCGATGATGACGGTGGCGCCGGTGTTGGTGGCGCGCAGCATGGGCCGCTCGAATTCGAGCGCGCGCATGCGCGAGATCTGCAGGTGCTGGTCGATGGCGACGGTGTTGCCGAACCAGCCGATGTTGCTGAGGTTGACCATGACGGTCGGCGCGGTGGCCGGGTCGGCAAAACGCGCGCCCAGTTCTTCGCCAAACAGGTCTTCGTAGCAGATGTTGGGCGCGAACCGCTGGCCCTTCCAGTCGAACGAAGGTGGCGCCAGCGGCCCGCGATTGAAGTCGCCCAGCGGGATGTTCATCATCTCGATGAACCATTTGAAAAACGGCGGGATGAACTCACCGAACGGCACCAGATGGTGCTTGTCATAGCGGTACGGCTGGGCCGCGCCCGGCTGCCAGCCCACCACGGCATTGGTGTAGCCCTCCGAGAAACTGCCCATCGGCACGCCGACCAGCGCCGCCTGCGCGCCACTGGCAAAACGCGACTGCAGGGCCGCCCAGTAGCCGGCCGGCAGTTGCTGCGGCAGCATGGGAATGGCGGTTTCGGGCGCCACCACCAGGCTGGCACGGCTGCCCTGCAGCGCAGCACCGTACCAGCGCAGCGCGTCGGCCACGCCGGTGCCGGGCTGGAATTTTTCATCCTGGGGAATGTTGCCCTGCATCAGCGCCACCGATTGCGATCCGGTGCTGTGGGTAAAGCTCTGGCCCGCCAGCTGGGCAGCGAGGGGAAGAACGAACACGATGGCCAGCCCCCCACGCGAAGGCCAGCCAGCGCGCCGCAGCCCGGGCAGCATGAATGCCGCCCATGCCGCCACGGCGCCCACCCCGTAAATGCCAAGCCAGGGCGCATAACCCGCGAGCGGCCCGCTGGTGTGGGCATAGCCACCCGCACCCCACGGAAAACCCGTGAGCCAACGCCCGCGCACCAGTTCAGCCAGCGTCCAGAGCGCGGCCAGGACCAACGCGGACCACGCCCATGGGGCATTGCGCGCGACCGAAAACAGCCTGAAGAACAGGGCGCAGGCCGCGGCGTAAATCAGGGCCAGCGCGCCCGCCAGCGCCAGCACGGCCATTACCGCCAAGACGGCGGGCAGGCCGCCGTAGGTGTGCATGGAGATGAACAGCCACCAGAAAGTGCCGGCGAGCCACGCCGTGGCAAACACCCAGCCCAGCCACATCGCCCGGCGCCAGCCCGACCGCCGGCCCGGGGCCGTCCAGGTGCTGCTGCTCCAGGAGGTTTCGTGTTCCGCGCAAGCCGACACCTGCCAGCCCAGCACGGCCAGACTCAGCATTTGCAGCCACCACAGCGGCTGGCCGCTCCACGGCGCCGCAAGCGACGCGGCGTGCGCCAGGCCCGCCAGCAGGACGACGAGGGAGGATGGGAGCCGCAGGCGCATGCCGTCGCCGTGCGTCAGGCCGTGCGGGCCGCAACGGCCTGGGGCGACACCTTGAACCAGCGCACCGCGCCGCCCTTGGTGTGCATCACCATGAAATTGAGTCCGGCCAGCGTGTGGTGCTCACCGCGCTTGGGCACGTGACCCATTTCGTGGGCGATCAACCCGCCGATGGTGTCAAAACTTCCGGCCGGGTCGGTGGCGGCCAGCTTCACGTCGAAAGCTTCATTGACGCGCTCGATGGGCGTGTCGCCGCTGACCCGGTAGGTGCGGTCGGCCAGACCAAAGATATCGCCATCGTCCTCGGCAATGTCGAACTCGTCCTCGATCTCGCCGACGATCTGCTCCAGCACGTCCTCGATCGTGATCAGCCCCGCCGTGCGGCCGAACTCGTCGATCACGATCGCCTGGTGGTTGCGATTGCCGCGGAAATCGCGCAGCAGATCATTCAGGCCCTTGCTTTCGGGGACGAACACCACCGGTCGCAGCAGCGCGCGGATGTTGAGTTCGGGAGCCCGCTGCAGCTTGAGCAGGTCCTTGGCCATCAGGATGCCGATGATGTTTTCCTTGTCGCCCTCGAACACCGGAAAACGCGAGTGCGCGGTTTCGATCACCAGATGCAGCAACTCGTCGTACGGCGAAGCGATGTCGATGAGGTCCATGCGGGGCGCGGCCACCATCACGTCGCCGGCCGTCATCGTCGCCATGCGGATCACCCCTTCCAGCATCACACGGCTTTCGGCGTTGATGACCTGGTTGTCCTCGGCCTCCACCAGGGTCTCGATCAGTTCCTCCGCCGAGTCGGGCCCGGGATGGATGAATTCGGCCAGCTTTTGCAGGAAAGTGCGCTTGTCTTCGCGTTCAGCGTGACGCGCAGGGTGAGGGTCGGACACAGCCTTGAGGTGCAGGACGTGCGGTAGTTCAGGAAGCCCGTAGGATAGCGGATTCAAAGACGCAACCCCACCCGCCGGATGACCGATGGCCTTGCCGGCGGCGAGAAGTCAGGGTGACGCTCAGCCTCGGGACCGGTGACGCGCCTCGCGCACGCCCGCCCGCACCTCCTGCAGACCCGCGAGGAAATTGCGGAACCGCTGGGCCTGCGCCTTGAGCGTGTAGTCAGCCTCCGCGAACTGGTGCTCGACCATCTCGCTCATGCGCGTGTCCAGCGTGGCGGCCGGCAGCATCAGGTACGCCTCGCTTTCGGAGCCGTCGCGCTCCACCGAGGCCCCCGCGTTGCGTGCGATCTTCAGCATCGCGGTGTTTTCGGTGAGGGCATGGATGAAGATCATCGTCACGCCCTGGTTGCGTGCGTGCATCGCGGCACGGTCGAACAGGTGGCCGCCATAACCGCGCCCACGCGCTTTCCCGAGCACCGAGACGCCGAACTCGGCGCACGAAGCGCACTGCGGGTCCACGGAGAACGCCAGGTGCGCCATGGCAATCAGTTCAAGGTTCCGGTTGTAGATACCGAAAACCTCGTCCCGATCGAAATCGAGGCCCGTGACGTAGCGGCGAATGTGCTCGTCGGTGGCCGCGTAGCCGAAACGCAGGTACCGGTCCCTGTCGTCCAGCGCCAGGAGGTGGGTGACCACGCGATCCCGCTCCGACGGGCCGATCGACCGGATCGGCACCAGCGCGAGGGTTTGACGCGGCGCGTCGGTATCAGGCGCATCGTCCGCCGACGCAAGGGGGCGCAGCAACTCACGGCCAGCGTCCAAAGACGCCTTCAAAAAGGTTTTGGGTTCCACCATTTGCCCAATATAAGGGTTTTCCCTAGATTTGACACTCCAAATTTTGCGCAGGCCCGGGCTGGATATGGTTTTTGTCCGTGTTCCCCCGGCCTCATCCCAGTGAACTCGCGCACTGGAGCGCCGTCAACGCAAAGGCATCGCCGTGGTGGATTTCACGCGGTCCATCACGAAACTGGTTTTGCAGTCCTGAACGCTCGGGTGTTTGAGCAAGGTGTCCATCATGAAGCGCGCATAGGCCGCCATGTCGGCCACCACGAGGCGCAGCAGAAAATCCATCTCGCCAGTGAGCGCGGCGCACTCCACCACCTCGGGCCAGGCCTGCACGCTGGCGCGAAACAGGTCCATGGGGTTGCGCTTGGCGCTTTCGGCATGCTTTTCCAGCCGCACATTGATATAGGCAGTGAGCCCCAGCCCGACGGATTCGGGCTTGACCAACGCCACGTAGCGGTCGATCACACCGCTCTCTTCCAGCCGCTTGACGCGGCGCAGCACCGCGCTGGGCGACAGGCCCACGCCTTCGGCGATCTGGTCATAGGTGGCCCGGCCGTCCGCTTGCAGGCTGTGCAGAATTTGCTTATCGAGCTTGTCCAATGCTTCCATTTTTGAATTTTTGCAGCTTTCATGCACATCATGCAAGCCAGACGCCACGATTTGCAGGAAAAGAGACATCCTGCGCCGATACAGTGACGCATCACCTTTTTCGGAGACCGCCATGACCGCTTCCCTGCCCCAGTCCGTCACCTCGCCGCCCCATGCCTGGGCAAATCCCATGGGCACGGCCGGCTTCGAGTTCATCGAATACGCCGCGCCGGACCCCGTGGCCATGGGCGAATTGTTCGAGCGCATGGGCTTCACGCCGGTGGCCAAGCACCGCCACAAGGCCGTGACGCTGTACCGCCAGGGCGACATCAATTTCATCCTCAACGCCGAGCCGGACTCCTTCGCGCAGCGCTTCGCCCGCCTGCACGGCCCCAGCATCTGCGCCATCGCCTTCCGCGTGCAGGACGCGAAGGCCGCCTACGGACGCGCGCTGTCGCTGGGCGCCTGGGGCTACGCCGGGCAGGCCGGCCCGGGCGAATTGAACATTCCGGCCATCAAGGGCATCGGCGACAGCCTGATCTATCTCGTGGACCGCTGGCGCGGCAAGAACGGCGCCAAGCCCGGCGAGATCGGCAACATCGGCTTTTTTGACGTGGACTTCGAGGCCCTGCCGGGCGTGAACGTCGAGGACGCGCTGAACCCCGCAGGCCACGGACTGACCACCATCGACCACCTGACCCACAACGTGCACCGTGGCCGCATGGGCGAATGGGCCGAGTTCTACGAACGCCTGTTCAACTTCCGCGAGGTGCGCTACTTCGACCTGGAAGGGCAGAAGACCGGCATCAAGAGCAAGGCCATGACCAGCCCCTGCGGCAAGATCCGCATCCCGATCAACGAGGAGGGCAACGACCAGGCCGGCCAGGTGCAGGAATACCTGGACCGCTACCACGGCGAGGGCATCCAGCACATCGCGCTGGGCTCGACCGACCTCTATGCCACGGTGGACGCCCTGCAGTTCAGCGGCATGAAGCTGCTGAACACCAGCGAAACCTACTACGAGCTGCTCGACAAGCGCATCCCCGGCCACGGCGAAGACCTAGCCGCGCTGCAGCAACGCAACATCCTCGTTGACGGCACGCCGGACGCGCTGCTGCTGCAGATCTTCAGCGAGAACCAGCTCGGGCCGATCTTCTTCGAGTTCATCCAGCGCAAGGGCAACGAGGGCTTCGGCGAGGGCAACTTCAAGGCGCTGTTCGAAACCATGGAACTCGACCAGATGCGCCGGGGCGTGCTGGCTTCATGAGGCATCGAGGCCTTATCGGTACGGACGGGAAGCCCCCATCAGGGGCGCCCTCGCTGGCTGTCAATGGACTGTGCCGGCGCAGGGGTGGCCCCCTCGTCCCATAGCACCCTGATTTGCGCCAAGGTGGCCGCCATGACTAGCGGGTCCAGCGCGAGATCCACGTGCGCGCGGCCGGGCGCCAGCCGGTTGTCGGCGCCCGCCAGGGTGGCGGTGGACGCGGGAAAGACGATGTTGTCGCAGTTGGCGTACCAGCAGGTGAACCGCGCGGCACGCCCCGGCGGCTCGTCGGCCGCGAGTTGACGGGCCCACACGCTCCAGTGGCGCATCTGCCTGCCGTTGCGCACCAGACTGAAGCGGGCCAGCCACGTCCCATGGTGGGGTGTTCCCAGCGTGACGATGTGGCGGACCCGCTCGTCGGCGCCCGCGCCCGCCGCGCGCAGCCAGGCGCGGGCGGCCAGCCCGCCCATGCTGTGGCAGACTAGGACCGGCGCAAGGCCCGTGGCGGCGGTCACCCGGGTCACGGCGTCGTCCACCTGGGTCACGTAGTCGTCGATGGAGCCGAACACCGGTTCCAGATTGAGGGCCACGCCGACCCGGCCCTCTGCCTGCAGCGCCTTGAGCCAGGGTGTCCACAGGCCGCGGTTGCAGACAAATCCGTGGATGAAAATCACGCCGCGCTGACCCGGCGCCGAGGGAACCCACCGATCAGGCACCGCACCGGAACGAAACGGCTGCCACCAGGCAAACACCTTGATTGACGCGAAGAGTTCCTGGCGCCAGGCCCTCACCCATTGCACGAAGGTGGCGCGGGGCACCGGATCACCGCGATTGACAAAGGCAGCGAGCAGGAACTCCGCGGCAAGAATTGAGCCGTGGACAAGGGGGACCAACCCCAATCCGGCCCACGCCATCCACGTCACCGCCCCCCGGAACAGCCCATGCCAGAGTGCGGCCGCCAGCAAGGCACCCAGAACGACCAACTGAAGCAGACGGGCCAACATGCCACGTCCGCTCAGAACAGCCCAGCCGTCGGGACGGCCTCCGCAAGCGTGAGCAGGTTGCTTTTTCGCATCGCCGCACTATGGCATGCCGCCCATGGCGTGCGGTAGGGCACTTCACCTAGCGACGGCGGCGAGTCTGGGTAGACTCGATACAGTCTATGGAAGCCGCCCAGATCATCCGCGACGCGGTCGCCCGCGTATCACACCTGCGACAGGTACACGCGTGCGACCCGGTGCTCGCCGCCAGCGTCCAGGCCATCAAGACGTTTCAGGCGCGACGATTTGCGGGAACCTACTCGGATCTGCTCGAAAGTGGGAGTTACCGGGACGCGGCCCGGTTTTTCCTCGACGAGCTCTACAGCGACAAGGACTACGCCGACCGCGACGCCCAGTTCGCGCGCATCGCAGGTGCGCTGCAGAAACTGTTTCCCCAGCAGGTGGTTGCCACCGCCGTGTCGCTGGCGCAACTTCATGTCTTGACCGAGGAGCTGGATCACGCGATGGCGGTGGCATGGCGAAGCCTCGAATTGGACGGGCGGCCTGCGGCGGACTGCCCGCGTTACATCGCGGCATGGCGCTCCGTGGGGCAACGCGCTGAAAGGGAACGTCAGTTGCAGGTGGTTCAGGAAATTGGGCTTGAACTCGCCCGCCTGACGCGCCTGCCCGGTTTGAGACTGATGCTGAAGATGATGCGCAGGCCGGCGCACGCCGCAGGGCTGGCTTCGCTTCAGGGTTTTCTGGAACTGGGATTCGACACCTTTGCCGACATGGCGCGCCGGCGCCAGGGCGTGGATGTATTTTTGTCCCTCATCAACGAGCGGGAAGCGGCGCTGATGACGCTGCTGTTCGATGGCGAACCTGTCACCTGCGAGACCCAACTCGCAGACACCTTGGGACAAGCCCGGTGACTGTGCTTGTCGGCCGGCCGCAAAATGGCCCGAAGGAGTTTTCATGGACAAATTCTGGCTGAAGAGTTACCCGGAGGATGTGCCGCAGGAGGTCGATCCGGGTCAATACCGGTCTTTGCCCCACCTGCTTGAAGAGTCATTCCGGAAAAATGCGGCGCGC
>JAHFQI010000195.1 GCA_023259355.1 Comamonadaceae bacterium | reverse complement strand
CGGTGACCACACCGGCGCGCGCGGCCTTCAGCGTGATGCTGAGAATGACTTTCCACTTCGGCGCGCCCAGCGCGTAGGCGGCCTCGCGCAGCCCCGGCGGCACCAGTTGCAACATGTTCTCCGTGGTGCGGATCACCACCGGAATCACGATCAGCGCCAGCGCCAGCACGCCGGCCCAGCCGGAAAATGTCTTGAAGCGCGCCACCACCACGGCATAGATGAACAGGCCGATCACGATCGACGGCGCCGACAGCAGGATGTCGTTGACGAAGCGCGTGACCGACGCGAGCCAGCCCCGGGGGTTGTACTCGGCCAGGTAAATCCCGGCCATGATGCCGATGGGCGCGCCCACAAAGGTGGCCAGCAGCACCATCAGGAAGGAGCCGTAAATGGCGTTGGCCAGGCCGCCCGCTTCGTTGGGCGGTGGCGTCATTTGCGTGAAGGTGGCCATGGCCAGGCCGCCGACGCCCAGCCGGATGGTTTCCCAGAGAATCCAGGCCAGCCAGAACAGGCCAAAGGCCATGGCCGCCAGGGACAAGGCCACGGCCATCTTGTTGACGAACTTGCGGCGCTCGTATTTGGCTTCGCGGGTTTTCATGGCAGCGGCGTTCATGTCTTGGTTCCTTCACCCTTGCGCAATTGCGCCAGCAGCAACTTGGACAGTGAAAGCACCACGAAGGTGATGAAGAACAGGACCAGGCCCAGGTAGATCAGCGACGCCTGGTGCAGGCCCTCGCCCGCCTCGGCGAACTCGTTGGCCAGTGCCGAGGTGATGCTGTTGGCCGCCTGGAACACCGACAGCGAATCAAGCTGGTTCATGTTGCCGATGACGAAGGTGACCGCCATGGTCTCGCCAAGCGCCCGCCCGAGGCCGAGCATGATGCCGCCGACCACGCCGGCTTTCGTGTAGGGCAGCACTACCTTGGAAACCACCTCCCAGGTGGTGGCGCCCAGGCCGTAGGCCGATTCCTTGAGCAGCGGCGGGGTGACTTCGAACACGTCGCGCATCACCGAGGCGATGAACGGAATGATCATGATGGCCAGGATGATGCCGGCCGACAGGATGCCGATGCCCACCGGCGGTCCGCTGACGAAGGCACCCACATAGGGCAGCTTGCCGAACATCGCCTGCAGCGGCTGCTGCACATAGGTGGCAAGGATGGGGCCGAACACCAGCAGGCCCCACATGCCGTAGACGATGGAGGGCACCGCCGCCAGCAACTCGATGGCCGTGCCCAGCGGGCGCTTGAGCCAAGCGGGCGAGAGTTCGGTGAGGAACAGCGCGATGCCGAAGCTCACCGGCACGGCGATCAGCAGCGCGATGATCGACGTTGCCAGCGTGCCGTAGATCATCACCAGGCCGCCAAACTCTTCCTTCACCGGGTCCCAGGTCGTGCTCGTCAGAAAGCCCAGGCCGTACTTGGCGATCGCCGGCCAGGCGCCGACGATCAGCGACCCCAGGATGGCGATCAACAGGAACATCGTCAAAAGGGCCGCACCCATCGCCGTCCAGCCGAAGAGGCGGTCGATGAACGGCCCCGTTCGCGGCGAACGGGCGGGAGGAGGATTGGTCATGGCGCGTCCTGAGGCCTTCGCCGATGGGACGAAAGGCACCTTGTTCGCCGGAAGTGTAGAGGACACGTCAATGATCCTGAAAGTCGAGCCGTCCAGGGCGCTGGCTTACTTGAAAGCCACGGCCTTGCCGGAGGTGTCCTTGATGTCGCCCCAGGCCTTCTCGATCTGTGCCTTCACGACGGCGGGCATCGCCACGTATTCCAGGTCATCGGCCATCTTGTCGCCGTTCTTGTAGGCCCAGGCGAAGAACTTCAGCGTGGAGGCGGCCTCGGCCGGCTTGTCCTGCGCCTTGTGCATCAGGATGAACGTGGCGCCGGTCAGGGGCCAGGAATCCTTGCCGGGCTGGTTGGTCAGGATCTGGTAGAAGCTCTTGGCCCAGTCGGCGCCAGCGGCGGCGGCCTTGAAGGCCGTGTCGTCGGGCGACACGAAATTGCCGGCGCTGTTCTGCATCAGCGCGTAGGTCATCTTGTTCTGCTTGACATAGGCGTACTCCACATAACCGATGGAGTTCGGCAGGCGGTTCACGAAAGCCGCGACACCTTCGTTGCCTTTTCCACCCGCGCCAGCAGGCCAGTTCACGGCCGTGCCCTCACCCACTTTGGCCTTCCACTCGGCGTTGACCTTGGAGAGGTAGTTCGTGAAGATGAACGTGGTGCCCGAGCCATCGGCGCGGCGCACCGGGGCGATGTCGGCGTCCGGCAAGGCCAGGCCGGGGTTCAGCGACTTGATCGCCGCATCATTCCACTTGGTGATCTTGCCCAGGTAAATATCGCCCAGCACCTGGCCGTTGAGCTTGAGC
The DNA here is from genome assembly GCA_023259355.1 of Comamonadaceae bacterium. Taxonomy (GTDB): domain Bacteria; phylum Pseudomonadota; class Gammaproteobacteria; order Burkholderiales; family Burkholderiaceae_C; genus JAHFQI01. Next base: position 4,308 of record JAHFQI010000195.1, on the reverse strand, counting down.
TGGCCGGGGTTGATGCCCTTGATGTTGACCACCGGTACCACGCCGCCGATCACGGTGGGGAATTGCAGCTGGCCCTTCTTCGCCAGATCCTCGTCCTTCAGGGGCATGTCGGATGCGCCGAACGCCACGGTCTTGGCATCGATCTGCTTGATGCCGGCACCCGAGCCGACCGACTGGTAGTTGACCTTGACACCAGTCGCCTTGTTGTATTCGGACGCCCATTTGGCGTACAGCGGTGCCGGAAAGGTGGCGCCAGCGCCGGTCACGTCCTGCGCCAGGGCGCCCATGGAGAAAGCAACAGCGGTCACGCCGATCAGGCTGCCCAGGGCCAATTTGCGGGTCGTAGTCATTCGTGAACCTTCAGGTTGGTTAAACAATGGCTTCACTTTAGAAAGCTTTTATGACATTCATGTGACAACCATTGTCAAAAACCCCTTTTCCATCAACCAACTTCAATAAGCAGTCCACTTCGCAAACGTCTCACATTTGTCACGAAATCGACACACGGCCTGCCTAAGCTCCGGCCATCCCCATACCACCGGAGCCTCCTCATGTTGAACCGCCGCACGCTTTCCCTCGCCGCTGTCGTCGCCCTCCTGGCCGGCTGCGCCACCCAGCCCGCGCCCGCAACGCTGGCCGACACGCTGGCCCAGACGCCGTCGCTGAGCACCCTGCACGGCCTGGTGGTCAAGGCCGGCCTCAACGACACACTCAAGGGCCAAGGTCCCTTCACGGTGTTTGCCCCGTCCGATGAAGCCTTCAAGGCCGTTCCGGCCAAGGCCATGGACGACCTGGCCAAAAACCCCGCCCGCCTGCAGGCCGTGCTGAATTACCACCTGGTTCCCGGCACGCTGATGGCCGCCGACGTGAAGAACGGCCCCGTCAAGACCGTCCAAGGCGCGAACCTGACGCTGGCGCGGGCCGGCGCCTATGTCACCGTGGAAGACGCCATGGTGCAGACCGCCGACGTGAAGGCGGCCAACGGCGTTGCGCACATCGTGGACCGCGTGCTGATGCCGCCCGCCAGCCACTGACCGCGTCCTCATCTCCAGACCCGTCTGGAAAGTTTGACCGCCCCTGCCATCGCAAGGCGGTCGTTTTTTCGCTTTCATTGATCGAGTTCAACAGGAGCTTGCATGCCCGCTTTCAACACCGGCCGTCGCCGCATTCTTCAAGCCGGTGCAGGGATCGCCGCTGCCAGCGCGGCCTTGCCCATCTTGGCTCAGCCGGGCCGCGCGGCCGGCCGCGGCCCCGTCGTGGCGCAGATCGTTGACGTGTCCACCATGCACCAGGATGTGTCCAAGGACTTCCTGATCGGCTCACGCGCCGCCTGGCAGGACATCAACAGCCGCGGCGGCCTGCGCGGCCGCGTGGTGCAGCACGTGGCCATCGAGGTGGACGGCAGCCCCGCCAGCCTGCTCGCCGCGCTCGCGCAGGTGCGCGACAACACCGCCTGCGTCGCACTGTCGGGCACGGTTTCGACCGCCGCCGCCAGCCAGCTCGCGGCCCTGCTGCGCAGCGAAAACCTGCCCATCGCCCACGCCGCGCCCTGGCTGCAGGATGGCGGCCCGGTGGACGAACGCACATTTCCGATCTTTGCCACGCGGCAGGAGCAGATTGCATTCGCACTCAAATCCCTGTCCACCATGGGCGTGCGCGATCTGGGCGCGGTCTACGCCACGCCGCAGGACCATACCCTGCACCACGAAAGCGTGGAACGGACAGCGGCGGCCCTGCAGCTGCGTTTGCAAAGCTTTCAGGCCGGGTCCGACGCGCGCGAGCTGGGGCAGCGCCTCACACCGGGCACGCCCGCCATCCTGCTGTTCCTGGGTGGCACGCCGGAACTGGCCCGGTTCACCCAGGGCCTTGAAAAGCAGGCGCGCCAGCGCTACCTTGTGGCCCTGGCCGACGTCAACCTGCAAACCCTGATGCAGATGGGCATGGCGAAGAACACGCCGGTGATTGCCACGCAGGCCGTGCCCATGGTCACCGCCAGCCTGCCCGTGGTGCGCACGTACCGGGAGACCCTGGCCCGGCTGTTCGACGAGCCGCCCTCCCCCCTGAGCCTGGCCGGCTTCATCGCCGCGCGCTACACCCACGAGGTACTCGCCGACGTGGACGGCACGCCCTCGCGTGCGAGCGTGCTGGCGGCTTTCCAGCGTCGTGCCGGCATGGACCTGGGCGGCTTTCGCATCAGCTTCAACCCGCAGCGGTTCGGCAGCACCTACGTGACCCAGAGCATGCTGACGCAGGACGGCCGCGTCATTGGCTGAACGCCCGCAGAGCCCCCGTGCGAGTGCCGCGTGAATGCTATGCTGACCGCAGCAACAAAGACTCATTCATGCAAAACGGTACCCGCCTTGCCGCTGTGGACTTGGGATCCAACAGCTTTCGCCTCGAAATCGGCCGCCTTGACCACGGGCAGATCCACCGCACCGAGTACCTGAAGGAAACCGTGCGCCAGGGCAACGGCCTGGACGAAGAGCGCAACCTCACGCCCGAGGCCATGCAGCGCGGCTGGGATTGCCTGGCCCGTTTTGGCGAGCGGCTGGCCGGCTTCAAGAAAGCCCAGGTGCGCGCGGTGGCCACGCAGACGCTGCGCGAGGCGCGCAACCGCGACGAGTTCCTGGGCCGCGCCCAGCAAGTGCTCGGCTTTCCGATCGACGTGGTGTCGGGCCGCGAGGAAGCCCGGCTGATCTACCAGGGCGTGGCCCACCTGCTGCCGCAATCGGGCGAGCGCCGGCTGGTGGTCGATATCGGCGGCCGCTCCACGGAACTGATCCTGGGCCAGGGCTTCGATGCCCGCGTCATGGAGTCATTCCGAGTGGGCAGCGTGGCCTGGTCGATGAAGTATTTCCCTGATTCGCAATTCACGCCCATGGCTTTCAGGATGGCCGAGATCGCCGCCAAGGCCGTACTGGACGAGGCGCTCAACGCCTACCGCCCCAGCACCTGGGACGTCGCCTATGGCTCCTCGGGCACCATCGGCGCGGTGGGCGACGTGCTGGGCGCTGCCGGCTGGCCCGCCGGTTCGGTCACGCGCGAAGGGCTCGACTGGCTGCTGGAGCGCCTGCTCAAGGCCCAGCGTGCCGACAACCTGCGCCTGGAAGGCATCAAGGAAGACCGGCGCGCCGTGATCGGCGGCGGCCTGTCGGTGCTGCGCGCGGTGTTCGATCTGCTCGAAATCAACGAAATGCATGCCGCTCAGGGCGCCTTGCGCCATGGCGCGCTGTATGACCTGCTCGACCGCGAACACATCCAGACCGACATGCGCGCCACCACGGTGCGACGCCTGGCGAGCAAGTTCCAGGTGGATGCGGCCCAAGCCGTGCGCGTCGGCCGCGTCGCCACCAGCCTGTTTCGCCAGATGCTGCCCGACATGCCCGCGGACCAGTGCGACCGCCTGGAGCGCAAGCTCGACTGGGCGGCGCAGCTGCACGAGATCGGCGCGCAGATCTCCCACAGCGACTACCACAAGCATGGCGCCTACATCCTGGACAACGCCGACGCGCCGGGCTTTGCCCTGTCAGAGCTGCATCGCCTGGGCCAGCTGGTGCTGGGTCACCGGGGCAAGCTGCGTAAGCTGGAGGTGGATTACGAGGACGTGCTGTTCGTGCAGCAGCTGCTGGCGCTGCGCCTGGCCGTGGTGCTGTGCCACGCGCGGCGCGACCCCGACCTCAAGGGACTGACGCTCACCTGCAGCCTGACGCCCGCGCGGCGCTTCGCGCTGGCGTGCCGCGCCGGCTGGGCCGAGGCCTGGCCTCAATCGGCCCACCTGCTGCGCGAGGAAATCGTGGCCTGGCAGAAAACACCCTGGAGCCTGCAACTGCAGTGCGCCTGAATGTCGCTCTGAACAGGTGAAAAATAAACCGTATAAACTGTTTATACCGTTTATTCAAAAAAGACCGATCCATGACCGCCGCCCGCAAGACTTCCACCCCGCCTGCCGACGCCCCGCAAACGGGCGACGAAACTGCAAACTCTGCAGGACTGCCCTCCGCTGAGGCCGCCCCCGCCAAGCCCGCCGCCACTACGGTACAGCGAAAAAGCGCGCCTGTAGGCAAAGTGAAAGCCTCGGCCAAAACCGCGCCCAAGGCAAAGGCTGCAGCAAAGCCGGCCACCAAGACCGCCCCCTCCCCCGCTGTGAAATCACCGGCCAAGCCCAAGGCAACATCGTTCAAGGGCAAGCCTGCCGCCAAGCCGCTGGCCAAGGCCGCTGTCAAAGCCGTTGCCGACAAGCCCGTCAAGCTCAAGAAACCCAAGCTGGTGCGCGACAGCTTCACGATTCCGAAGGCCGAATACGTGGTC
>JAHFQI010000194.1 GCA_023259355.1 Comamonadaceae bacterium | reverse complement strand
GTCGTGCACGAACACCACGTCCGCGTCGCCGCGGCGCGCCATGTCCAGCGCCTGACCGGTGCCCAGCGCGACCACCTTGATGTCGATGCCGCTGGCCTTCTTGAACTCGGGCAGCAGGTGGCCGAACAGGCTCGACTGTTCGGTCGAAGTCGTCGAGGCCATGACGATGGACTGGGCCTGCACGGCAGCGGACGCCAGCAGGACCATCACCACGCCAGTCCACTGGACGCCGAAGCGCCTTACTCCACTCCCGAAAAAACTCACGGAAGCTCTCCTTTGACAAACAGATGGGCAGCCGGGTACCGCGCTTGCAGCAACGGACCATTGAAAAAATCGTCCACGGACAAGTCCGCCAGCACGCGGCCCTGCTCCAGGTAGATCACGCGGCTCGCCAGCCGCTTGACCTGCCCCAGGTTGTGGCTGGCAAAAACCAGGGAAATGGGGCCATCGCCCGCGCGCCGGGCCTCCTGGCCCGCGGCGAAAGCCGCCACCAGGGCTTCAACCTCGCGCTTGGCATGCGGGTCCAGGCTGGCGGTGGGTTCATCGAGCAGCAACACGTCCGGCTGCATGGCCCAGGCGCGCGCCAGCGCCAGGCGTTGCTGCTGCCCGCCCGAGAGTGTCCTGGCGTTTTGCCCTGCCGTCTCCTCCAGGCCGACGCGCCGCAGCGCCAGCACGGCACGCGCCTGGGCATCGCGCCAGCGCCGGCCGCCCAGCCAGAGGCCGAGGGCCACGTTGTTCCGTGCACTGGCTCGCAGCATGTGCGGACGCTGAAACAGCAGGGCCTGACGCGCCTCCGCATCGCGCGTCACATGTCCGGCCGACAGCGCCACCAGCCCGTTCAGCAAGCGCAACAGCGTGCTCTTGCCCGAGCCATTGGCGCCCACCAGCGCCACCCGCTCGCCGTGCAGGATCTGGAACGTCACGCCATTGAGCGCATGGACCGGGCCCAGTCGCACACTGGCTGCCCGCAAATCAAAGAGCAGGCGCGAGCCCGCCTGCGGCGGCTTCGCCCCCATCCACGGCCCAGTCGCGCTGCCTTCGGCAGCGGTCCGCGCCATCGGCAGATCGGGCAGATCGCGCTTCATGCCGCCAGCGCCCGGGCGAAGCCCACCACGCCTCCATCGCGCCGCTCACGCCAGCGCCGCAGCGCCGCCACCAGCGCGTTGAGCACGAGCACCACCGCCAGCAGGATCAGGCCAAGCGCCAACGCCAGCGGCAAATCGCCCTTGCTGGTTTCCAGCGCGATGGCCGTCGTCATCACCCGCGTGAAACCATCGATATTGCCGCCCACGATCATCACCGCGCCCACTTCCGAGATGGCGCGGCCGAACGAGGCGATCAGCACAGTCAGCAGCGCGTAGCGTTCGTCCCAGGCCAGCAGCAATCCACGCAAGCCCGTGCGCGCTCCCAGCGACCGGAGTTGCTCGCCATGGGCCCGCTCGGCATCTTCCACAGTCTGGCGGGTGAGCGCGGTGACGACGGGCACCACCAACACCACCTGAGCCAGAACCATGGCCTTGAAGCTGAACATCCAGCCCAAGAAGCCAAGCGGGCCTGTGCGTGACAGCAACAGGTACACCAGCAGCCCGACGACGACGGAGGGCAGCGCCAACAGCGTGTTCAACACGCTGAGCACCGCGTCGCGCCCCGCGAAGCGGACCACACCGAGCCACGCGCCAAAGACCAGCCCGAAGCCGCAGGCGATGGCGCAAGCGGTTGCACTGACCGCCAGCGAACGTCCGACGACGGTCCACAGGCCCGCGTCGAACGAGGAGATCAGCATCAGCGCCGTGGCGGCGCTGTCAGAAAACGTGGACATGGGCGAACTGCATGGATACGGTATCGTAGGCACTCGATCAATTTCCCGCGATATGTTCCGCCGTGCATAGGGTCCAGCTTCACTACACACTCACGCGCGACCCCGGCGCCGCCCTTGTCCGTCATCCGCTGATCGATCTGCTTCAAGCCGTCAATGCCCAGGGATCGATCTCGGCGGCCGCGCGTGCGCTGGGCTTGTCTTACCGCCACGTCTGGGGCGAACTCAAGCGCTGGGAGGCCGAACTCGGCAACGAACTCATCGTCTGGGAAAAAGGCCAGTCGGCCCGGCTCTCTGAATTTGGCGACAAGCTGATGTGGGCGGAACGCCAGGCGCAGGCCCGGCTGAGCCCGCAGATCGAGGCCTTGCGCGCCGACCTGGAACGCGCCTTCGCGGTGGCCTTCGACCCGGCGGCCCACGTGCTGGCCCTCTATGCCAGCCACGACGACGCGCTGCCCGCGTTGCGCGCGCATGCCGCCCTGCAAAACAACCTGCACCTCGACATCCACTTCACCGGCAGCGTGGATGCGATTGCCGCGCTCAACGAGGGCCGTTGCATCATGGCGGGGTTCCACACCCTGCCGCAGCCGGCGCCCGGCTCGCTGGCCGCGCGCGCCTACAAGCCGCTGCTGCAGCCCGGGCTGCACAAGGTCATCGGCTTCGGCCGCCGCACCCAAGGGCTGATGGTGGCACCGGGCAACCCGCTGGGCCTGCGCTCACTTGCCGACGTGGCGAGCCTGGGCGCCCGCTTCGTCAACCGGCCGCTGGGCGCGGGAACGCGGGTGCTGCTGGACGAACTGCTGGCCACCGCCGGGCTCGGCGCCGCCGGCATCACGGGTTACGCGCGCACCGAACCCTCGCACACGGCGGTGGCGCAGGCGATCGCCTCGGGCACGGCCGACGTGGGGCTGGGCATCGAATTGGCGGCGCGATCGCGCGGACTGGATTTCGTGCCGCTCGCGCAGGAAAACTACCACTTGGTATGCCTCAAGTCGGCGCTGGAACAGCCGGCCACACAGGCGCTGCTGAGCCTCTTGCGCGGTCAGCCCTGGCAGACGCAGCTGTCGGCCCTGGCGGGCTATGCACCCGAGCGCAGCGGCGAAGTCCTGTCCTTGCGCGAAGTCCTTCCCTGGTGGACCTTTCGCACGCAAAAACGCTAGCCCACGCCCCGCCATCAGGTCTTCAGGTCCCGGGCGCCACTTCGCGGCTCGACGCACGCGCGAGGGAAGAGAAGATATCCACCGGCAAGGGAAAAACGATGGTGCTGGACTTGTCGCCGGCGATATTGACCAGCGTCTGCATGTAGCGCAGCTGCATCGCTTCGGGCTGGCGCGCCAGCATTTGCGCCGCCTGCAGCAGCTTCTCGGAGGCCTGCAGCTCGCCTTCGGCATGAATCACCTTGGCGCGCCGTTCGCGCTCGGCCTCGGCCTGGCGCGCGATGGCGCGAATCATGGACTCGTTCAGGTCCACCTGCTTGAGCTCCACGTTGGACACCTTGATGCCCCAGGCGTCGGTCTGCAGGTCCAGGGTCTGCTGGATGTCGGCGTTGAGCCGCTCGCGCTCGGCCAGCATCTCGTCCAGTGCGTGCTTGCCGAGCACGGCGCGCAAGGTGGTCTGCGCGAGCTGGCTGGTGGCGTTGAGAAAATTTTCCACCTGGATGATGGCCTTCTGCGGATCGACCACGCGGAAGTACAGCACCGCGTTCACCTTCACCGAGACGTTGTCGCGCGAGATCACGTCCTGGCTGGGCACGTCCAGCACCACGGTGCGCAGGTCCACCCGCACCATCTGCTGCACGCCGGGAATCACCAGGACCAGCCCCGGCCCCTTGACCCGCCAGAACCGGCCGAGCATGAACACCACCCCGCGCTCGTATTCGCGCAGGATGCGAAAGGCCGACGCCACCAGCAGCAGCGCGACCAGCACCGCGCCCAATCCACCCAAGCCTGCGACCATGATCATTCTCCTTGGTTGGTTTCGGGCGTCACGTCCAGCGTGAGCCCCTCCATGCCGATCACGCGCACGCGCTGCCCGGCGGAAAGCCGAACCGTGCTGCGCACCTGCCAGCGCTCGCCGTGCAGCATCGCCCAGCCCCACTCACCGGAACTCTCCAGCACGCTGCCGACGCTACCCACCAATTGCTCGCGCCCGCTCACCACCGGCCGCCGCCGTGCCCGCAGAGCCAGGCTGCCGACCGCGGCCAGGAACACCGCGCTGACCACCGCCATCGGCACGACAAAGCCCAACGGCACGCCGTAGCCCGGCACATCGGTGTCGATCAGGATCACGGCGCCCACGACGAAGGCGACGATGCCGCCGATGCCCAGAGCGCCGAAGGTGGGCAGGAAAGCCTCCGCAACCATGAACGCCAGCCCCAGACCGATCAGCAGCAGGCCCGCATAGTTAACCGGCAGCAGCTGAAAGGCGTAGAGCGCCAGCAACAGGCAGATGGCGCCGATCACGCCGGGGGCCACCAGGCCCGGGTTCGAGAACTCGAAGAACAGGCCCCAGACGCCGACCAGCATCAGCATGATGGCGATGTTGGGCTCGGTGATGGCCGACAACAGCTTGACGCGCCAGTCGGGTTCGTAGCTTCGCTGGGGCGCACCCGCGGTGTCCAGTGTCTTTTCCACACCGAGCACGTTCAGCTTCCGCCCCTGCAATTGCCGGAGCAACTGCGGCACATCGCCGGCCACGTCATCCACCACGTGCAGCTTCAGCGCCTCACCGGCGGAGAGGCTGACCGCCTCGCGCACGGCCTGTTCAGCCCACTGCGCATTGCGCCCGCGCAACTGCGCCAGGCCCCGGATGTAGGCGGCGGCATCGTTGACCGCCTTGCGGGCCATCGCGTCCCCGGGTGGCTCGACGGCCTTGCCGGCATCCCCGGGTTTGCCGCCGTCGCTTGCGGCCGTGCGCCCCTTTCCCGCGCCAGTGGGGTCCGGCGCCCTGCGCGTCGGTGATTCCGATGGCTTCCCGGGCTCGCCCGTGCCGGTCACACCAATGGCCACCGGAGTGGCCGCCCCCAGATTGGTGCCAGGCGCCATGGCCGCGACGTGGCTGGCATAGAGGATGTAGGTCCCGGCGCTGGCGGCACGCGCGCCGCTGGGCGAGACGAAGGTGGCCACCGGCACCGGCGACGCGAGGATGGCCTTGATGATCTGGCGCATCGAGGTGTCCAGCCCGCCCGGCGTATCGATGCGCAGCACCACCAGTTGAGCCGCATCCTGTTCCGCCAGACGGATGCCGCGCACAACATAGTCGGCGCTGGCCGGGCCGATCGCGCCCTCCACCTGCATCAGCAGCACCGGCGCAGGGGAAGCAACCGCAGCGGCGCACAAGCACAGGCATGCCGCGGGCAACACCAGCATGAGCCCCATCCTTCGCACGAGATGAATGATCGTCGCGCCCATAAGCCTCCCGCCACATGACCGGCCCGTCATCCAGGGCCGGCAGCCACGGAACACGGGTTCAGTATGGTGTCGCGAAGGGTTTTTTACAAAAGGCCCGGGATGCGCCGATTTTTCAGGGCGATTCAGACCGCGCAGGAACGGAATCCGACAAAACCGGCATCGTGGTCGGGCGGGGCAAAGCCGCGGAACTTGGGGTGTTTCATGCGCATCCGGGTGGCAAACGAGGCGCCGCGCAACACCCTGGCCCGGCCGAACCAAGGCTGTGAATAGTCCGCCCACGGATCGGGACTGAAGCCGGGCCAAGGCTGCAGGGTGCCGGCCATCCATTCATGCACGTCCCCCCAGCGGAAGCCGCGCCGCATGGCGGTGTGCGCGGCCAGCTCCCATTCCGCCTCGTCAGGCAGGCGCCGGCCGGCCCAGCGGCACCAGGCATCAGCTTCCCACCAGCTCACGTGCGTGACCGGAGGGTGACCGGCCAGCCGCACCATGCGGCCGAAACGCCGCTGCAGCACGGCGCCGGCGCCGCCGAAGCGGGCCACGCCGATCTGCTCCACATGCCGCGGCCCGCGCCGGCCGCCGCCGGCCGCCTGGGCCTGCAGCCAGGCCCAGCCCTGGGGGTGCCAGAGTTCCGCACGGTCATAACCGCCGTCATCGACGAACTCGACATACTGGGACCAGCCGACCGGCTGCGCGTCGATCTCGAACTCGGGCACCGACACGGCGTGCGCCCACTTTTCGTTGTCAAAGACGAAACCGCCCGGCGTCGAACCCAGCTGCCAGCGCGTCGCCGGCAGGCCCAGGGGTTCGCGAGGCGAGGTGGTCTGCGGCGGCTCAAGGGCCAGCGGCACCCCGAGCGTCTGCGCCAGTGTCACGAGGCGCTCACCCACCATGTCTTCGTGAAAAAGAGCCAGCCGGTAGAAATACAGCGCGTCGTCGCTCTCCGGGGCCTTGTCCAGCATCTCCAGCGAGCTTTCCAGCGTCTCAAGCAGGTAGGCCCGGGTGCCGGCGAAATCAGGCAAGGCCGGGCCATGGCGCCCGGACGTCTCGGGTGCCAGTTCCCACCAGAAATCCGCGTGAGGTTCGATCGACGCCAGCCGCACCGGCTGCGAGGGGCAGGCACTGCCCAGCGCGCGCTGCGTGTTGCGACCGATCCAGCGCTCGGAAAACCAGCCCGCATGGCCCGCCAGCCAGGGCGGCAACGGGTGGCCCATCTCCGGCGCGAGAACCCGATCGGGCGACGTTGCGGCGGCCTCGTGCTGCGCCAGCAGGTGCAAGGTGTGGTTGCGGGCGTCGATCAGACCCAACGACAATGCGTCACGACCCGCCTGGCGCATGCCGGGTGAATCGATAAAGCCTGGCGAAGCATGGGATGTCGTGTGGGGCATGGTCCATTATTCACCCGCGACCCGGCATGTAGAATTTGTGGCCGTCGCTTACAACCTGTATTCAAGAGGAACCCCCATGAGACAACACGCCTTC
>JAHFQI010000034.1:9462-28677 GCA_023259355.1 Comamonadaceae bacterium | reverse complement strand
AATAACGATCAAGCAACAGCCTTTAAAAGCTTGGCTTTCCCGCTATGGTTATTGATGTGTCCCTAATTATTAAATGAATTCTGAATTTTGGAATTAATTGGAATCTGACCCCAATTATTTTTCTTGGCATTGTTGTTGCAGTGCACTATGCTTCTTTTCCCCGCGAAATTTAGGAGTGCGCCATGACGACGGCAGCCGAAAAAGCTGAACTGCAACACACCGGTCTGTATGACCCTGCCAACGAACACGACGCTTGCGGCGTGGGTTTTGTGGCGCATATCAAGGGCGAGAAGTCGCACGCCATCGTCCAGCAGGGACTGAAGATCCTGGAAAACCTGGACCATCGTGGCGCGGTCGGCGCGGACAAGCTCATGGGCGACGGCGCCGGTATTCTGATTCAGCTGCCCGACGCGTTGTACCGAGAGGAAATGGCCAAGCAGGGCGTGGCCTTGCCGTTGCCGGGTGAATACGGCGTCGGCATGATTTTCCTGCCCAAGGAGCACGCGAGCCGCCTGGCTTGCGAGCAGGAGATGGAACGCGCCATCAAGGCGGAAGGCCAGGTGCTGCTCGGCTGGCGCGATGTGCCGGTCAACCGCGACATGCCGATGTCGCCCACCGTGCGTGAGAAAGAGCCCATCCTGCGCCAGGTGTTCATTGGCCGCGGCAACGACGTGATCGTGCAGGACGCGCTGGAGCGCAAGCTGTACGTGATCCGCAAGACCGCAAGCGCCAACATTCAGCGCCTCAAGCTCAAGCACAGCAAGGAATATTACGTGCCGAGCATGTCGAGCCGCACGGTGATCTACAAGGGTCTGCTGCTCGCCGATCAGGTCGGTACGTATTACCTGGACCTGCAGGACCCGCGTTGCGTGTCGGCCCTGGGTCTGGTGCACCAGCGCTTTTCGACCAACACCTTCCCCGAATGGCCGTTGGCTCACCCGTACCGCTATGTGGCGCACAACGGTGAAATCAACACCGTCAAGGGCAACTACAACTGGATGAAGGCCCGCGAAGGCGTGATGTCGTCCCCGGTGCTGGGTGAAGACCTGCAGAAGTTGTACCCGATCAGCTTTGCCGACCAGTCCGATACGGCCACCTTCGACAACTGCCTGGAACTACTGACGATGGCGGGTTACCCCATCAGCCAGGCCGTGATGATGATGATCCCCGAGCCCTGGGAACAGCACACCACCATGGACGAGCGCCGCAAGGCCTTCTACGAATACCACGCCGCGATGATGGAGCCGTGGGACGGCCCGGCTTCCATCGTGTTCACCGATGGCCGCCAGATCGGCGCCACGCTGGACCGCAATGGCCTGCGTCCGGCGCGTTACTGCGTGACCGATGACGATCTCGTCATCATGGGCTCCGAGTCCGGCGTGCTGCCGGTGCCCGAAGCCAAGATCGTGCGCAAGTGGCGCCTGCAGCCCGGCAAGATGTTCCTGATCGACCTGGAGCAGGGCCGCATGATCGACGACGAGGAACTGAAGGCCAACCTCGCCAACAGCAAGCCCTACAAGCAGTGGATTGAAAACCTGCGCATCAAGCTCGACGACGTGCAGGGTGCGGCAGCTGTTGCCGCGCCGGAAAGCGCTGTGACCCTGCTGGACCGCCAGCAGGCCTTTGGCTACACGCAGGAAGACATCAAGTTCCTGCTGGCCCCCATGGCGCAAGCCGGCGAGGAAGCCATCGGCTCCATGGGCAACGACAGCCCGCTGGCCGTGTTGTCCGACAAGAACAAGCCGCTGTACAACTACTTCAAGCAGTTGTTTGCGCAAGTGACCAACCCGCCGATCGACCCGATCCGCGAAGCCATCGTGATGTCGCTGGTGTCCTTCATCGGTCCCAAGCCCAACCTGCTGGACATCAACCAGGTCAATCCCCCGATGCGCCTGGAAGTGGCGCAGCCGATCCTCGACTTTGCCGACATGGCCAAGCTGCGCGACATCGAGCAGCACACCCAGGGCAAGTTCCGCAGCGTCACGCTCGACATCACCTACCCGCTGGCCTGGGGCCAGGAAGGCGTCGAAGCCAAGCTGGCCTCCCTGTGCGCCGAAGCCGTGGACGCCATCAAGGGCGGCAAGAACATCCTGATCATCAGTGACCGCGCCGTGAGCGCGTCGCAGGTGGCCATTCCGGCGCTGCTGGCGCTCTCGGCGATCCACCAGCACCTGGTGCGCGAGGGGTTGCGCACCAACGCCGGCCTGGTGGTGGAAACCGGGACCGCGCGCGAAGTGCATCACTTTGGCGTGCTGGCCGGTTACGGCGCGGAAGCCGTGCACCCGTACCTCGCTCTGGAAACCCTGGCCGCGATCCACAAGGACCTGTCGGGCGACCTGTCGGCCGAGAAGGCGATCTACAACTACATCAAGGCGATCGGCAAGGGCCTGTCGAAGATCATGTCCAAGATGGGCGTGAGCACTTACATGAGCTACTGCGGTGCCCAGCTGTTCGAAGCCATTGGCCTCAACAGCGAAACCATCGCCAAGTACTTCACCGGCACCGCCAGCCGGGTGCAGGGCATCGGCGTGTTCGAGATCGCCGAGGAAGCCATCCGCATGCACAAGGCGGCGTTCGGCGACGATCCGGTGCTGGCCTCCATGCTCGACGCCGGCGGCGAATACGCCTGGCGTGCGCGTGGCGAGGAACACATGTGGTCACCCGACGCGATTGCCAAGCTGCAGCACAGCACGCGCGCCAACAACTGGAACACCTACAAGGAATACGCCCAGATCATCAACGACCAGAGCCGTCGCCACATGACGCTGCGCGGCCTGTTCGAATTCAAGATCGATCCGGCCAAGGCCATTCCGGTCGAAGAAGTCGAGTCCGCGAAGGAGATCGTCAAACGCTTCGCCACCGGGGCCATGTCGCTGGGCTCCATTTCCACCGAGGCCCACGCCACGCTGGCTGTCGCCATGAACCGCATCGGCGGCAAGAGCAACACCGGCGAGGGCGGTGAAGATCCCAAGCGCTACCGTCAGGAGCTCAAGGGCATCCCCGTGGTGCAGGGCCAGACCATGTCCGACCTGCTGGGCAAGGAAGTGTTTGAAGTCGATTACGCGCTCAATGCCGGCGACTCCATGCGCTCCAAGATCAAGCAGGTCGCTTCGGGCCGTTTCGGTGTCACCGCCGAGTACCTCAGCAGCGCCGACCAGATCCAGATCAAGATGGCTCAGGGCGCCAAGCCCGGCGAAGGCGGCCAGTTGCCCGGCGGCAAGGTGTCGGACTACATCGGCAAGCTGCGCCACTCCGTGCCCGGCGTGGGCCTGATCTCGCCCCCGCCGCACCACGACATCTATTCGATCGAGGATCTGGCACAGCTCATCCACGACCTGAAGAACGTGGCACCGCACAGCTCCATCAGCGTCAAGCTGGTGTCTGAAATCGGTGTGGGCACGATTGCGGCCGGCGTGGCCAAGTGCAAGAGCGACCACGTCGTGATCGCCGGCCATGACGGCGGCACGGGCGCCTCGCCCTGGTCGTCCATCAAACACGCCGGCAGCCCTTGGGAAATCGGTCTGGCCGAAACCCAGCAGACGCTGGTGCTCAACCGCCTGCGCAGCCGCATCCGCGTGCAGGCCGACGGCCAGATGAAGACCGGCCGCGACGTCGCCATCGGCGCGCTGCTGGGCGCCGACGAGTTCGGTTTCGCGACGGCGCCGCTGGTGGTGGAAGGCTGCATCATGATGCGCAAGTGCCACCTCAACACCTGCCCGGTCGGCGTGGCCACCCAGGACCCGACGCTGCGCAAGAAGTTCTCGGGCAAGCCCGAGCATGTCGTCAATTATTTCTTCTTCATTGCCGAGGAAGTGCGCCAGATCATGGCCCAGCTCGGCATCCGCAAGTTCGACGACCTGATCGGCCGCGCGGACCTGCTCGACATGAAGAAGGGGATCGAACACTGGAAGGCGCGTGGTCTCGACTTCAGCCGCCTGCTGGCCCAGCCCGCTGTGCCCGCCGACGTGCCGCGTTTCCATGTCGAAAACCAGGATCACGGCCTGGAAAAGTCGCTCGACAACGTCTTGATCGCCAAGTCGCGCGCGGCCTTTGACAAGGGTGAAAAAGTCCAGTTCATGGAAGTGGCGCGCAACGTGAACCGCTCGGTCGGCGCCATGCTGTCCGGCGCGCTCACCAAGGTGCACCCCGAGGGTCTGCCTGACGACACCATCCGCATCCAGCTCGAAGGCACGGGCGGCCAGTCGTTCGGCGCCTTCCTGGCGAACGGCATCACGCTTTACCTGATCGGCGAAGCCAACGACTACACCGGCAAGGGCCTCTCGGGCGGCCGCGTGGTGGTGCGCCCCAGTCTCGATTTCCGCGGCGAAGCCACGCGCAACATCATCGTGGGCAACACCGTGATGTACGGCGCCACCACCGGTGAAGCGTACTTCAGCGGCGTGGCCGGCGAACGCTTCGCGGTGCGCCTCTCGGGCGCCACCGCCGTGGTGGAAGGCACAGGGGACCATGGCTGCGAGTACATGACCGGCGGCACCGTCGCTGTGCTCGGCAAGACCGGCCGCAACTTCGCGGCTGGCATGAGCGGCGGCCTGGCCTACGTCTATGACGAAGACGGCCAGTTTGCCAAGCGCTGCAACACGGCCATGGTGAGCCTGGACAAGGTGCTGACTTCAGCTGAGCAGGAAGCCGGCGTGGACCGTGCCATCTGGCACCGCGAACAGACCGACGAAGCCCAGCTGAAGAAGTTGCTTGAGGATCACCACCGCTGGACCGGCAGCCGCCGTGCCCGTGAACTGCTGGACACCTGGGCCGAGTCGCGCTTGAAGTTCGTCAAGGTGTTCCCCAACGAGTACAAGCGCGCCCTGGGTGAGATTCATGCCAGGAAAGTGGCCAACTCCGGCGCTGATGTGTCAACGCCTGCTGCGAAAAAAGAAGCCGTGGCGGCCAAATAAAGCAACATAGACCGAAGCACAAAGGTAACGAATCATGGGAAAAGTCACAGGCTTCATGGAATACGAGCGCCTCGAAGAGGGCTACAAGCCCGTCGCGGAACGTCTGAAGCACTACAAGGAATTCGTGGTCGGACTCGACGACGGTAAAGCCAAGATCCAGGCCGCACGTTGCATGGACTGCGGCACGCCGTTCTGCAACAACGGCTGCCCGGTCCACAACATCATTCCGGACTTCAACGATCTGGTTTATCGCGGCGACTGGAAGAATGCGATTGACGTGCTGCACAGCACCAACAACTTCCCCGAGTTCACCGGCCGCATCTGCCCCGCGCCCTGCGAGGCAGCCTGCACGCTGAACGTGAACGATGACGCCGTGGGCATCAAGTCGATCGAGCACGCCATCATCGACCGCGCCTGGGCCGAGGGCTGGGTCAAGCCATTGCCGCCCCAGCACAAGACGGGCAAGAAGGTGGCCGTGGTCGGCTCCGGGCCGGCTGGCATGGCCGCCGCCCAGCAGCTCGCGCGCGTCGGTCATGATGTGACGCTGTTCGAAAAGAACGACCGCGTCGGCGGCCTGCTGCGCTACGGCATTCCCGACTTCAAGATGGAAAAGTCGCACATCGACCGCCGTGTCGAGCAGCTGGAAGCTGAAGGCGTGACCATCCGCACCGGCGTGATGATTGGCAAGATGCCCGAGGGCAGCAAGGTCACCAACTGGGCCAAGGACACCATCAGCCCCGAGCAGCTCAAGAAGGACTTTGACGCCGTGCTGCTGACCGGTGGTTCGGAGCAGTCCCGCGATCTGCCCGTGCCGGGCCGCGACCTCGATGGCATCCACTTCGCGATGGAATTCCTGCCGCAACAGAACAAGGTCAACGCGGGCGACAAGCTCAAGGGCCAGCTGCGCGCCGATGGCAAGCATGTCATCGTGATCGGCGGTGGCGACACCGGCTCGGACTGCGTGGGCACCAGCAACCGCCACGGCGCGGCCAGCGTTACCCAGTTCGAAGTGATGCCGCAGCCGCCGGTGGAGGAAAACCGCCCCCTGGTCTGGCCCTATTGGCCGATCAAGCTGCGCACCAGCTCCAGCCATGAAGAAGGTTGCGAGCGCGAGTTCGCCATCTCCACCAAGGAATTCATGGGCGAAAAGGGCAAGGTTACCGGCCTGAAGACCGTCCACATCGAGTTCAAGGATGGCAAGATGGTCGAAATTCCCGGTACCGAAAAGACCTACAAGGCTGACATGGTGTTGTTGGCCATGGGCTTTGTGAACCCGGTTGCCACCATCCTGGAGGGCTTCGGCGTCGAAAAGGATGCACGCGGCAACGCCAAGGCCACGACCGAGTTCACGGGTGGCTATACCACCAACGTGGCCAAGGTGTTTGCTGCCGGCGACATGCGTCGCGGCCAGTCGCTGGTGGTATGGGCGATTCGCGAAGGTCGCCAGGCCGCGCGTGCTGTCGATGAGTTCCTGATGGGCTTCAGCGACCTGCCCCGCTGACCCATGCAAATCGGGGGAGTCAGGGTTTACCTGAATCCCTTATCATTCAAAAGCCGGGCGCCGTCCGGCTTTTGTATTTATGAACACCATCGACGCCAACGCACTTGTTGAACTCCGCAACCTGACCTTCGGGTACCAGGACAGGGTGATTCTGGACAAAGTCTCGATGACCTTGCCGCGCGGCAAGGTCACTTCGCTGATGGGCGCGTCCGGCGGCGGCAAGACCACGACGCTGCGGCTGATCGGCGGGCAGAACCGGGCTCAGCAGGGTGAAATGCTGTTCGACGGGCAGGATGTCACCCACATGGACCAGGCGGCCCTGTACGCGGCCCGGCGGCGCATGGGCATGCTGTTCCAGTTCGGCGCCCTGTTCACCGATCTGAGTGTGTTCGACAACGTGGCGTTTCCGCTGCGCGAGCACACCGACATGCCGGAGAAGCTGATTCGCGACATTGTCCTGATGAAGCTGGACGCGGTGGGGCTGCGGGGCGCGCGCGACCTGATGCCCTCCGAAGTTTCCGGCGGCATGAGCCGGCGTGTGGCGCTGGCACGGGCCATTGCGCTGGACCCGGACCTGGTCATGTACGACGAGCCGTTCTCCGGACTCGATCCGATTGCCCTGGGCACGGCGGCCCGGTTGATCCGCCAGCTCAACGACACGCTGGGCATCACCAGCCTGGTGGTTTCGCATGAAATTCCGGAAACCTTCCACATCTCGGACCAGATCATCATTCTGGCCAACGGCCGTATTGCCGCGCAGGGTACGCCCGAGGAAGTGCGCAACTCCACCGACCCGCTGGTGATCCAGTTTGTGAACGGCCAGAGCGATGGCCCGGTGCGGTTTCACTATCCGGGACCGTCGGTGGAGCAGGACTTCAGGGGGGCCAGGCCATGAGTTGGTACAAACCCGCCGATGTCGGCCTCGCCACGCGCCAGGTGCTTGACGGCTGGGGACATGGCACGCGCCTGCTGCTGCGCCTGGCCGTCCTGATGGGCGCGAGCTTCAAGCGCTTTGGCCTGGTGCGCGACCAGATTCTTTTCCTGGGCAACTACTCGCTGGCCATCATCACGGTGTCCGGTCTGTTTGTGGGCTTCGTGTTGGGTTTGCAGGGTTATTACACGTTACAGCGTTATGGTTCGTCCGAGGCGATCGGCCTGCTGGTGGCGCTGAGCCTGGTGCGTGAGCTGGGGCCGGTGATCACGGCGCTGCTGTTTGCCGGGCGGGCCGGTGCATCGCTGACTGCCGAGATCGGGTTGATGCGGGCCGGGGAACAGCTGTCGGCGATGGAAATGATGGCCGTGGACCCGATCCAGCGCATTCTTGCGCCGCGCTTCTGGGGGGGCGTGATCGCCATGCCCCTGCTGGCGGCCGTGTTCAGCGCGGTGGGCATTCTGGGTGGCTATGTGGTGGCTGTGCTGCTGATCGGCATCGACTCCGGTGCTTTCTGGAGTCAGATGCAGGGCGGGGTGGACGTCTGGAAGGACGTGGGCAACGGGGTCATCAAGAGTTTGGTCTTTGGCGTCGCCGTGACCTTCATCGCTTTGCTGCAGGGGTATGAAGCGCAGCCGACGCCTGAAGGCGTTTCCAAGGCAACGACGCGCACCGTGGTGGTCGCTTCGCTGTCGGTTCTGGGTCTGGATTTCATCCTGACCGTCATGATGTTCAGTATTTAGGAGGCGCCTGTGCAGCGTTCCAGAAATGATGTTTGGGTGGGTCTGTTTGTGATGGTGGGCATGGCGGCCATCCTTTTCCTGGCGCTCAAGTCGGCCAACCTGCTGAGCCTGAGCTTCCAGTCCGATTACCGTGTCACGGCCAAATTCGACAACATCGGCGGCCTCAAGCCGAAGGCGGCGGTCAAGAGCGCGGGCGTGGTCGTGGGCCGGGTCGAGTCCATCACGTTTGACGACAAATCGTTCCAGGCGCGCGTGACCCTGGCGCTGGAAAGCCGCTACGCCTTCCCCAAGGACAGTTCACTCAAGATCCTCACCAGCGGCCTGCTGGGTGAGCAGTACATCGGCATCGAAGCTGGCGCGGATGAAAAACCCCTGGCGGGTGGCGATAATGTGGGTTCGACCCAGTCGGCTGTGGTATTGGAAAACCTGATCGGCCAGTTCCTTTTCAGCAAGGCTGCGGAGGGCAACGGGTCTCAAGGGGCAGGTGGCAAAAAATGAACGCGGATAGGGTGGCTGATTTGACGAGGGCAAAGAACCGGACTTTCGGTGTGCCGACCGGTGTGCGCGTGCTGATGTGCGCCGTGGGGTTCGTGCTGGCGGGCTGTGCTTCAGGGCCTGGCGCCAACCCGCGCGATCCGCTGGAGTCCATGAACCGCGGCATCTACGAGTTCAACGATGCCGTTGACAGTGCGTTCTTGAGGCCCGTGGCCACGGCCTACAACAACGTGACACCGCGACCCGTGCGCACCGGGGTCAACAATTTCTTCAGCAACCTCAGCGATATCTCTTCGGTGATCAACAACTTGCTCCAGATCAAGCCCAAGGAAGCGGTGGAAACCTTCTTCCGGGTGGGCGTGAACACGCTCATGGGCCTGGGTGGTGTGCTTGACGTCGCCAGCGAAATGGGCCTCGAGCCGCACAGGGAAGACTTCGGACAGACGCTGGGCCGCTGGGGGATGCCCACAGGCCCCTATCTGGTCCTGCCGATTCTGGGGCCATCGACCCTGCGCGACACCGCCTCCCTGCGGGCCGATACGCTGGTGAACCCGGTCTACAACGTGGAACACATTCGCTCTCGCAACAGCCTGCTGCTGCTGAATGCCGTTGACACGCGCGCCGGCCTGTTGCGCGCCGGCAAGGTCCTCGACGAGGCGGCGCTCGACAAATACAGCTTCACGCGGGACGTGTACCTGCAAAAGCGCCGCAACGATGTTTATGACGGGTCGCCGCCTGATGAAGACGCCCCGGCCGAGCCCGAGGTGCCTGCCGCGAAGCCCTGATCGTTTCAGGTGGTTGCAAATCCCGACCGTCCGGCAAGGAACCGTCAACCGCCACGAAGTTCCAATCGTTTTGATGTGATGCGGGTTTCCCGCGAAGAAAAGCCAAACAATGAACCGTCGTTCCCTCGCCCGTTTCCTGTCCGCCTCGGTGGCGGCCATGCTGCTGGTGGCAGCGCCTCTGTCGCACGCTGCGGATGAGGCTCCCGAGGCCTTGATCAAGCGCCTGTCCACCGATGTGCTCAACACCATCAAGGCCGACAAGACCCTGCAGTCGGGCGATGTCTCGAAAATCATGGTGCTGGTGGACAGCAAGATCATGCCCAACGTGAATTTCCAGCGCATGACGGCGTCCGCCGCCGGACCCGCTTGGCGAAAAGCCACGCCGGAGCAGCAAAAGCGCCTTCAGGAGGAGTTCAAGACCTTGCTGGTGCGCACTTACGCCGGCGCGCTGTCCCAGGTCAGCGACCAGGATGTCTTCATGAAACCGTTGCGCGCGTCGCCGGAAGACCAAGAGCTGGTGGTTCGCACCGAAATCAGGGGTCGCGCCGACCCGATTCAACTCGACTACCGACTTGAGAAAACGCCGTCGCAGGGCGCCGGCTGGAAGATCTACGACCTGAATGTGCTGGGTGTCTGGCTGGTGGACACCTACCGCGGTCAGTTTGCCCAGGAAATCAACGCCAAGGGCATTGATGGCTTGATTGCCACACTGACCGAGCGCAACAAAGCCAACGCCAGAAAAGGTTGAAGGCCGGGCCATGCTGGTGTTACCTGCCGAGCTGACGCAGCGCCAGGCCAATGCGTGCCTGGCCATGCTGCTTCAGGGGTTGCGTGCCAAGACCCAGGGGGAGGTGGTGGCCGATGCCAGCGCGCTCGCCCATTTTGATTCTTCCGCGCTCGCGGTCTTGCTGGCGTGCCGCCGCGAAAGCCTGGCCGCCGGAAAGACGTTTGCCGTCAAGGGGCTGCCATCCAAATTGCGGCAGCTGGCGGGCCTTTACGGGGTGGACAGCCTCATCGCTGAAGCCGCCTGATTGCGGCTCCGGAGCAGGGAGTTCCGGGATCGTTCAGCAGGCAAGGCCCCCCAGCCCTTAAAATCGGGGGCTCTCATGCCCGCCATCTCCTTCCAGTCTGTTTCCAAGATCTTTCCGGCCCCTCGTGGCGGACGTGGTCAGCCGCTCAAGGCGCTCGACGACGTCAGCCTCGACATCGAAGAGGGCGAATTTTTCGGCCTGCTCGGCCCCAACGGTGCCGGCAAGACCACGCTGATCAGCATCCTGGCCGGCCTGGCCCGCGCCACCAGCGGCAGGGTGCTCGTGCAGGGCCATGACGTGCAGGCCGACTACGCCCTGGCGCGCCGGCGGCTCGGCGTGGTGCCCCAGGAACTGGTGTTCGATCCGTTTTTCAACGTGCGTGAGGCGCTGCGCATCCAGTCCGGCTATTTCGGCGTCAAGAACAACGAGGCCTGGATCGACGAGCTGCTGGACAGCCTGGGCCTGGCGGACAAGGCCAACGCCAACATGCGGCAGCTGTCGGGCGGCATGAAACGCCGCGTGCTGGTGGCGCAGGCGCTGGTTCACAAGCCGCCCGTGATCGTGCTCGACGAACCCACCGCAGGCGTTGATGTGGAACTGCGCCAGACGCTGTGGCAGTTCATCGCGAAGCTCAACAAGCAGGGGCACACGGTCCTGCTGACGACGCATTACCTCGAGGAAGCCGAAGCACTGTGCGGCCGCATTGCCATGCTCAAGCAGGGGCGGGTCGTGGCGCTGTCCAAGACCTCCGACCTGCTCAAGGCGGCGTCGAGCAATGTGCTTCGATTCAAGATTGACAGCCCGCTGCCGCCGGCCCTTGCCGGCAAGGCCCGCATTACCGGCCGGATCGTGCAGTTTCCCGCGCACAACGCGCTGGAGGTGGAGCAGTACCTGTCCGCCATCCGTGAGGCCGGCCTGCACGCCGAAGACGTGGAAATTCGGAAAGCGGATCTCGAAGACGTGTTCCTGGATGTGATGGCCGGCGACCAGGCTGGCGCCGGGACGGTGGAGGCTGACGAGCCCGCGTCGCCGCCAGCCCTTGCCGGCGCCACGCCCCTCCCGGGCACCAGCGCCGTTCGTACCGCCACCCGCGTGGAGGCCCTGTGACCGGTTGGCAGACGCTGCTCTACAAGGAGGTGCTGCGCTTCTGGAAGGTCAGCTTCCAGACCGTGGCCGCGCCGGTGCTCACGGCGGTGCTCTACATGCTGATCTTCGGCCATGTGCTGGAAGACCACGTCAAGGTGTACGGGCAGGTCAGCTACACAGCGTTTCTGGTGCCGGGGCTGGTGATGATGAGCGTGCTGCAAAACGCCTTCGCCAACAGTTCCTCCAGCCTGATCCAGAGCAAGATCATGGGCAACCTGGTATTCCTGCTGCTGACGCCGCTGTCGCACTGGAGCTGGTTTTTCGCCTACGTGGGGTCGTCCGTGGCGCGCGGGCTGCTGGTCGGCGCGGGCGTCTTCATCGCGACGGCTTTTTTCGCGGCCCCCAGTTTCGTAGCGCCATGGTGGATTGTGGTGTTCGCCGTCTGCGGCGCGGCCATGCTGGGCGCCTTGGGCCTGATCGCGGGGCTCTGGGCGGAAAAGTTCGACCAGATGGCGGCGTTCCAGAATTTCATCATCATGCCGATGACCTTTCTCTCCGGCGTGTTCTATTCCATTCACTCGCTCCCCCCGTTCTGGCAAAGCGTCAGCCACCTGAACCCGTTTTTCTACATGATCGACGGCTTCCGCTATGGCTTTTTTGGCGTCAGCGACGTATCGCCGTGGCTCAGCCTGGGCATCGTCGGATCGGCGCTGCTGGTCGTGAGCGCCATCGCCGTGCACCTGCTGCGCATCGGCTACAAGATCCGGGGCTGAAACCACATGACTGCTGAAGAACTGAAATCCCTCATTGCCGCGGGCCTGCCCTGCGAACACCTAAGCCTTGAAGGTGATGGCCGCCACTGGTACGCCACCATCGTCTCCGCGGAATTCGAAGGCCGGCGCGCCATCGCACGCCACCAGCGGGTCTATGCCACGCTGGGCGCCAGAATGCAGACGGACGAGGTTCACGCCCTGTCCATGAAAACCTACACGCCGGCCGAATGGGCGGCGTTGCCCCAATGAACCGCGTTATCGACTGATCCCCCATGGACAAACTCATCATTCACGGGGGACGCCAACTCCAGGGCGAAGTCCTGATCTCGGGGGCCAAGAACGCCGCCCTGCCGGAGCTGTGCGCGGCGCTGCTCACGGCCGAGCCGGTGATGCTGGCCAACGTGCCGCGCCTGCAGGATGTGGCCACGATGCTCAAGCTCATCCGCAACATGGGCGTGAGCGTGGTGCACGGCACCGATGGCGAGGTGCGCCTGGATGCGAGCACGCTGACGTCGCCCGAAGCGCCCTACGAACTGGTGAAGACCATGCGCGCCTCGGTGCTGGCGCTCGGGCCGCTGCTGGCGCGCTTTGGCGAAGCCACGGTGTCGCTGCCGGGCGGTTGCGCGATCGGATCGCGGCCGGTGGACCAGCACATCAAGGGCCTGAAAGCCATGGGGGCCGAAATCACGGTCGAGCATGGCTACATGATCGCCAGGCTGCCTGCGGGATGGACGCGCCTGAAAGGCGCGCGCATCGCCACCGACATGGTGACCGTCACCGGCACCGAAAACTTCCTGATGGCCGCTGCGCTGGCCGAGGGCGAAACCGTGCTGGAAAACGCCGCGCAGGAACCCGAGATTGCCGATCTGGCCGAGATGCTGATCAAGATGGGCGCCAGGATCGAAGGCCATGGCACCAGCCGGATTCGTATTCAAGGCGTTGACCGCCTGTGGGGCTGCGACCATGCCGTGGTGGCCGACCGCATCGAGGCGGGCACGTTTCTCTGCGCCGTGGCCGCCACCGGTGGCGATGTCGTGCTGCGGCATGGCCGTGCCGACCACCTGGATGCGGTGATCGAGAAGCTCCGCGACGCGGGCGCCACCATCGAGGCGGGCGAGGGGTTCATCCGGGTCCGGTCCCAGGGCCGGCTGAAGGCGCAGAATTTCCGCACCACCGAGTACCCGGGTTTCCCGACCGACATGCAGGCGCAGTTCATGGCGCTCAATTGCATTTCGCAGGGCGCCAGCAAGGTGACGGAAACCATCTTCGAGAACCGCTTCATGCACGTCAACGAGCTGGTTCGTCTGGGCGCGAACATCCAGATCGACGGCAAGGTGGCGGTGATCGAGGGCGTGGGCAAACTGTCTGGCGCCACGGTAATGGCCACCGACCTGCGCGCGTCCGCGAGCCTGGTCATCGCCGGCCTGGTGGCCCAGGGCGAGACGCTGGTGGACCGCATCTACCACCTCGACCGCGGCTACGACCAGATGGAAGCCAAGCTGCGCGGCATCGGTGCCGATATTGAAAGACTGAAATGACCACATTGGCCCTGCAAGGAGTGACGCCTTGATTACGCTCGCGCTGTCAAAGGGACGCATCTTCGACGAGACCCTGCCGCTGCTCAAGGCCGCCGGCATCGAAGTGCTGGAAGACCCGGAAAAGTCCCGCAAGCTCATCCTGCCGACCAACCAGGCCGGTGTGCGCGTCGTGCTGGTGCGGGCCACCGACGTGCCGACCTACGTGGAATACGGCGGGGCGGACCTTGGCGTCACCGGCAAGGACACCTTGCTGGAGCACGGCGGCCAGGGCCTGTACCAGCCACTCGATCTGCAAATTGCCAAGTGCCGCATGAGCGTGGCCGTGCGCGCCGATTTTGATTACGCCAGCGCGGTGAAGCAGGGCTCGCGCCTGAAGGTGGCGACCAAGTACACGTCCATCGCGCGTGAATTCTTCGCCACCAAGGGCGTGCACGTGGACCTGATCAAGCTCTACGGCAGCATGGAATTGGCGCCGCTGACCGGCCTGGCCGACGCCATCGTGGACCTGGTGTCCACCGGCAGCACGCTCAAGGCCAATCACCTGGTCGAGGTGGAGCGCATCATGGACATCAGCTCGCGCCTGGTGGTCAACCAGGCCGCGCTCAAGCTCAAGCAGGCCCCCATCCGCGCCATCATTGACGCCTTTGCCGGCGCCATCGGAAAAAACCAACTGCCATGACGCTGACTGCTGTTCCTGTCCGCCTCTCGACGACCGACGCCAGCTTCGAAACCGATTTCAAGGCCCGGCTGCACTGGTCCGCGGACACCGATGCCGCCATCGAGCAGCGCGTGGCGGACATCCTGGCCGATGTCCGGCAGCGCGGCGATGCGGCGGTGATCGAATACACCAACCGTTTCGACGCCCTGAGCGCCTCGTCGATGCAGGCGCTGGAACTGACCCAGGCCGAACTGAAGGCGGCGTTCGAAGTACTGCCCGCCGCGCAGAAATCCGCGCTCGAAGCCGCCGCGCGGCGCGTGCGCAGCTACCACGAGGCGCAAAGGAAGGCCAGTGGCGAGAGCTGGAGCTACCGCGATGAAGACGGCACCCTGCTGGGCCAGAAAGTCACGCCGCTGGACCGCGTCGGCATTTATGTGCCCGGCGGCAAGGCGGCTTATCCGTCGTCCGTGCTCATGAACGCGATCCCCGCGCATGTGGCGGGGGTGGGCGAGATCGTCATGGTCGTGCCCACGCCGCGGGGCGAAAAAAACGCCCTGGTGCTGGCTGCGGCCTACGTGGCCGGTGTGACGCGTGCCTTCACCATTGGCGGCGCGCAGGCCGTGGCGGCGCTGGCCTACGGCACCGCCAGCGTGCCGAAGGTGGACAAGATCACCGGCCCCGGCAACGCCTACGTTGCCAGCGCCAAGAAACGCGTTTTCGGCACGGTGGGCATCGACATGATCGCCGGCCCGAGCGAGATCCTGGTGCTGGCCGACGGCAGCACGCCGGCCGACTGGGTGGCGATGGACCTGTTCAGCCAGGCTGAACATGACGAACTCGCGCAGAGCATCCTGCTGTGTCCGGACGCTGCCTACATCGCCGCCGTGCAGGCCGCCATCGACCGCATGTTGCCGGCCATGCCGCGCGCGGCCATCATCGCCAAGTCGCTCACGGACCGGGGTGCGTTGATCCACACCCGCAGCATGGAAGAGGCCTGCGCCATCAGCAACCGCATCGCGCCCGAGCACCTCGAAGTGTCGAGCCGCGACCCGCACCGCTGGGAGCCGCTGCTCCGGCACGCCGGCGCCATCTTCCTGGGCGCCTTCACCAGCGAAAGCCTGGGTGATTACTGCGCCGGTCCCAACCACGTGCTGCCCACGAGCGGCACGGCCCGCTTCAGCTCGCCGCTGGGCGTGTACGACTTCCAGAAGCGCAGCAGCCTGATCGAGGTCAGCGAGGCGGGCGCACAGACGCTGGGCGCCATCGCCGCCGAACTGGCCTACGGCGAAGGCCTGCAGGCCCACGCCCGGGCGGCCGAACTGCGGTTGGCCGAGGTGCCGCCCATGCGGGGCGCGAAGTGAGCGCTGTCAGTCCGCTGCTCATGCAACGCATCCGCCAGGATGTGCAGTCCATGCACGCCTACGCGATCCAGGACTCGGCCGGCATGGTCAAGCTCGACGCCATGGAGAACCCGCACCGACTGCCGACCGCGCTGCAGGCCGAACTGGGCCAGCGCCTCGGCGCGCTGGCGCTGAACCGCTACCCGGACCATCGCGTGAATGATTTGCGCGCGGCGCTGGCCGCCTATGCCGGCATGCCCAGGGGCTTCGACATCATGCTGGGCAATGGCTCCGACGAACTGATTTCCTTGCTCGCGCTGGCCTGCGATGTGCCCGGCGCGGCCATCCTCGCGCCGGTGCCCGGCTTCGTGATGTACGCCATGAGCGCGCAGCTCCAGGGGCTGGCGTTTCACGGCGTGCCGCTCACGGCCGACTTCGAACTCGACGAAGCGGCCATGCTGGACGCCATCGAAACGCACAAGCCGTCCATCGTCTATCTGGCCTACCCGAACAACCCCACGGCCAATCTGTGGGGCGACGCGGTGATCGAGAAAATCATCGTGGCGCAGGGGCAGCAGGGCGGCCTTGTCGTGATGGACGAGGCTTACCAGCCTTTCGCCAGCAAGAGCTATATCGACCGGATTGCCCGTCACCACCATGTGCTGCTGATGCGCACGCTCTCCAAGTTCGGCCTGGCCGGTGTGCGGCTGGGCTACATGATGGGTCCGAAGCCGCTGATCGCCGAAATCGACAAGGTCCGTCCGCCCTACAACATCAGCGTGCTGAACTGCGAGTGCGCTCTGTTCGCCATCGAGCATGCCGACGTGTTCGCGGTGCAGGCGGCGGAGTTGCGCGTGCAGCGGGGTTGGCTGCTGGAGGCGCTGGGCCATTTGCCCGGTGTCAAGGCCTTCAAAAGCGAGGCCAACATGATCCTTGTGCGCGTGCAAGGTGAGAACAGCGCCGATGACAGCGCGGCCGCGAAAGTATTTGCCGGCATGCGCGAGCGCAAAGTTTTGGTCAAGAACGTTTCTAAAATGCACCCGTTGCTGGCCAATTGCCTGCGTCTGACCGTCGGCACCGCCGATGAAAACACGCTGATGCTGGCCGCGCTGAAGGCCTCCCTATGACAACACCCCGCACCGCTGAAGTCTCCCGCAACACCGCCGAGACAAAGATCACCGTCAGGCTCAATCTCGACGGCACCGGCCAGGCCAAGCTGTCCACCGGCATCGGCTTTTTCGACCACATGCTCGACCAGATCGCGCGCCATGGCCTGATCGACCTCGACATCCACGCCGAGGGCGACCTGCACATCGATGGCCACCACACGGTGGAAGACGTGGGCATCACGCTGGGCCAGGCGGTTGCCAAGGCCGTGGGCGACAAGAAAGGCATCCGCCGCTACGGGCACGCCTATGTGCCGCTCGACGAGGCGCTCAGCCGGGTGGTGATCGATTTTTCCGGCCGCCCCGGCCTGGTGATGCACGTGCCGTTCAAGAGCGGCATGATCGGCACCTTCGACAGCCAGCTGGCCTACGAATTTTTCCAGGGCTTCGTGAACCATGCCTTCGTCACGCTGCACATCGACAACCTGAAGGGCGACAACGCCCACCACCAGGCCGAGACCGTGTTCAAGGCCTTTGCGCGGGCCTTGCGCGCCGCGCTGGAGCTTGATCCGCGCGCGGCCGGAACCATCCCCTCCACCAAGGGCTCGCTCTAACATGGCTTTGAGCAGTGGCGCCAAAACGGTGGCGGTGGTGGACTACGGCATGGGCAACCTGCGTTCCGTGGCGCAGGCGGTGATTCACGCGGCGCAGGACACCGGGGTCAACGTCGTCATCACCTCCAGTCCCCAGCAGGTGCTCGACGCCGACCGGGTGGTGTTGCCCGGCCAGGGCGCGATGCCCGACTGCATGCGCGAGCTGCGCGAGTCCGGTCTGCTGGCCCCGGTGCTCGACGCCGCGGCCAAGAAGCCGCTGTTTGGCGTCTGCGTGGGCATGCAGATGCTGCTGGACCACAGCGCCGAAGGTGACACGCCAGGCCTGGGTCTCATTCATGGCGAGGTGCTCAAGTTCGATCTGGCGGGCCGGTCCCAGCCGGACGGCAGCCGCTACAAGGTGCCCCAGATGGGATGGAACCAGGTCTGGCAGAGGGACCATGGCGCCGGCCGCCACCCTGTCTGGGGCGACGTGCCCGACGGCAGCTGGTTTTATTTCGTCCACAGCTTCTACGCCCGCCCGTCGGATGCGCGCCACAGCGCGGGCGAGGCCGACTACGGCGGCCGCTTCGCCGCCGCGATTGCACGCGATAATATTTTTGCAACGCAATTCCACCCCGAGAAGAGCGCCGGGCAGGGCTTGGCCCTGTACCGGAATTTCCTGCACTGGAATCCCTGATCCTTTCCATCATCCGTTCGGGCTGAGCCAGTCGAAGCCCTTTTTCCCGAACCACCATGCTCCTCATTCCCGCGATTGACCTCAAAGACGGCCACTGCGTACGCCTCAAACAGGGCGACATGGACCAGTCCACCACGTTTGGCGAAGACCCCGCCGCCATGGCACTCAAATGGGTCAAGCAGGGCGCGCGCCGCCTGCATCTGGTGGACTTGAATGGCGCGTTCGCCGGCAAGCCGCAGAACTACGCAGCGATCAAATCGATCCTCAATGCCGTCGGCGACGACATTCCGGTGCAATTGGGCGGCGGCATCCGTGACCTCGACACGATCGAGAAGTACATCGACGGCGGCCTGCGCTACGTCATCATCGGCACCGCTGCCGTGAAGAATCCCGGCTTCCTGAAGGACGCCTGCACCGCGTTCGGCGGCCACATCATCGTGGGGCTGGATGCCAAGGACGGCAAGGTGGCCACCGACGGCTGGAGCAAGCTTACCGGCCACGAGGTGGTGGATCTGGCCAAGAAGTTCGAGGACTGGGGCGTCGAGTCCATCATCTACACGGACATCGGCCGTGACGGCATGCTCTCGGGCATCAACGTCGACGCCACGGTCAAGCTCGCGCAGGCGCTGAGCATCCCCGTCATCGCCTCGGGCGGCCTGTCCAACATGGCCGATATCGAGCAGCTTTGCGCCGTGGAGCGCGAGGGTGTCGAGGGCGTGATCTGCGGCCGGGCGATTTACTCGGGCGATCTGGATTTCGCCACGGCCCAGCGGCGCGCCGACGAGTTGAATGGCTGAACGCACCGCGCCCGCGACTGCCACTGTTCTGCAGCCATCGCCCATGACGCCGGCGGCGTTGCCGTCTGTGGAACGCGAAACGTTCCAGGGCCTCCCCTGCCTGCGTCTGGGCCTGCCTTGCGGCGATGCCGTGCGGGTGGCGCTGCATGGGGCTCATGTGTTGTCCTGGGTGGCGGGGGGGCGTGAGCGCCTGTACCTGAGCCCCAATGCGCTGCTGGATGGCCAGTC
>JAHFQI010000034.1:0-9362 GCA_023259355.1 Comamonadaceae bacterium | reverse complement strand
CGGACTTTCTCGTCAAACCTACAATCTCGCCATGCTTGCCAAACGAATCATTCCCTGCCTCGACGTGACTGGGGGCCGCGTGGTCAAGGGCGTCAACTTTGTCGAACTGCGCGACGCCGGCGACCCGGTGGAAATCGCCGCTCGCTACAACGACCAGGGCGCGGACGAACTGACTTTCCTCGACATCACCGCCACCAGCGATGGCCGTGACCTGATCCTGCACATCATCGAGGCCGTGGCCAGCCAGGTGTTCATTCCGCTCACCGTGGGCGGTGGCGTGCGCACTGTGGAAGACGTGCGCCGCCTGCTCAACGCGGGCGCGGACAAGACCAGCTTCAACTCGGCGGCCCTCGCGAACCCGCAGGTGATCCGCGATGCTTCGGCCAAATACGGTGCGCAGTGCATCGTCGTGGCGATCGATGCCAAGCGCCGCTTCGGCGACGACCTGCTGGACCGTGGCGAAGGCTGGGATGTCTACAGCCACGGCGGCCGCAAGAACACCGGCCTGGACGCCGTGGCCTGGGCGCGCCAGATGGCCGAGCACGGCGCCGGCGAGATCCTGCTCACCAGCATGGACCGCGATGGCACCAAGGCCGGCTTCGATCTGGAGCTCACGCGCGCGGTGAGCGATGCGGTCAGCGTGCCGGTGATTGCCTCGGGCGGCGTGGGCACGCTGGACCACCTGGCCGACGGCATCCAGAAGGGCGGGGCCGATGCGGTGCTGGCCGCCAGCATCTTTCACTATGGCGAGTTCACCGTGGCGCAGGCCAAGGCGCGCATGGCCGAGCGCGGCATTCCCGTGCGGATGTAAGCTGTTTTTGCTGCATTGCCGCGTCGAGGGGTTGTTGTTGGCCATTGAAAAAAGAGCGGCCCGAAATCGCTGACAATCCCCTCATGAATTGGCTCGACGAAGTGAAATGGGACGCCCAGGGGCTGGTCCCGGTGATTGCGCAGGAAGCGTCCACGGGTGATGTGCTGATGTTCGCCTGGATGAACCGCGATGCGTTGCAAAAGACCGCCGAACTCGGGCGGGCGGTGTATTTCAGCCGCTCGCGAGGCAAGCTGTGGTTCAAGGGCGAAGAGTCCGGCCATGTGCAGACCGTGCACGACATCCGGCTCGATTGCGACAACGACGTGGTGCTGCTCAAGGTCACGCAGCTTGGGCACGAGCCCGGCATCGCGTGCCACACGGGCCGTCACAGTTGTTTCTTCCAGCGTTATGACAATGGCGGCTGGCAGGCTGTCGAACCGGTCTTGAAAGACCCTGAATCCATCTACAAATAAGCCCCATGTCCTCCAATGATTCCCTGGCCCGGCTGGCGGCCATCATCGAAAGCCGCAAGGTCGCCAACGGGGGTGACCCCGAGAAGAGCTACGTCGCACGCCTGTTGCACAAGGGCCCCGACGCGTTCCTGAAGAAAATCGGCGAGGAAGCGACCGAGGTGGTCATGGCGGCCAAGGACGCTGACCATGGCGGCGACAAGACCAAGATCGTCTATGAGGTGGCTGACCTGTGGTTCCACTCGATGATCGCGCTGGCGCATTACGGGCTTGCGCCCGCTGATGTCGTGGCCGAGCTGGAGCGCCGCGAAGGCACCAGCGGCATCGAGGAGAAGGCGCTGCGCAAGGCCCAGGCTCGAGAGGCGCGGGAATGAATGAAGAGCAGCTCGATTCGCTGAAGACCATCGGGTGGGTCAGCTACATCCTGCACCTGATCGTGGCGGTCGCGGCCGTGGTGCCTGGCGCCCAGGTGGGGGCGGGTCTGCTGATCGTTGCGCTGGTGATCGATCTCGTCAAGAAAAGCGACGCCGAAGGCACCTGGATGGCTTCGCACTTTGGCTACCGCATCCGCACGGTGCTCTGGGCTGGTGTGCTCTACGTGGTGACTGCCCCCCTGTTCCTGCTGCTGTACCTGCCGGGCGCCATTGCCTGGGCCTTGATTTCGATCTGGTTCTTGTACCGCATCGTCCAGGGCATGGTGCGCATGAACAAAGACCTTCCCATGGAGCCCTGAGCCATGCCGAACACCGGACACACCGCCGATCACGACCCGAACTGCATCTTCTGCAAGATCATTGCCGGGCAGATTCCATCGAGGAAAGTTCATGAGGACGAGGAAATCTTCGTGTTTCACGACATCCATCCCTGGGCGCCGGTGCACTTCCTGATGGTGCCCAAGCTGCACGTGCCATCTCTTGCGCATGCGGGGCCCGCCCATGTCGGGGTGCTCGGGCGCATGATGGCGCTGGCCCCGAAGCTGGCGCTGGAGCAGGGGTGCCGCCCTTACCCGGAAGGCGGCTTCCGGGTGGTGGTCAACACGGGGGCCGAGGGCGGCCAGGAGGTGCACCACCTGCACATCCATGTTCTGGGCGGACCACGTCCCTGGCTCAAGGGTTGATTCTTCCGGCCGGCCGTGTGAACTTCCCCGGCCGACTAAAATCCAACACATTCGTTAGGAGTTATTCATGGGTTCATTTTCCATTTGGCATTGGCTGATCGTTCTGCTCATCGTGGTGATGGTGTTCGGCACCAAGAAGCTCAAGAACATCGGCTCTGATCTGGGCGGCGCTGTCAAGGGGTTCAAGGACGGCATGAAGGATGGCGGCACGGCGGCGGAGGACAAGCCCACTACGCCCGTGGCCGGACAAGTCAGCAGTTCGGCGGGGTCCGAGAAGACGACGATCGACGTCGAAGCCAAGACCAAGTCGTGAGCCGCCTGTCCTGGACTGACCGCCTGTGATCGATCTCGGGATCTCCAAGATGGCGCTGATCGGCGCCGTGGCCTTGATCGTCATCGGCCCGGAAAAGTTGCCGCGCGTGGCCCGCACTGTCGGCACCTTGCTGGGCAAGGCCCAGCGTTATGTGGCGGACGTGAAGGCCGAGGTCAACCGTTCGATGGAGCTAGACGAGCTCAAGAAAATGAAGGACACGGTGGAAAGTGCGGCGCGCGACGTCGAACAGACCATCCAGACCAGCGCGACCGATTTTGAAAAGCAGTGGTCCGAGACCACGGGCGGGCTGGGTTCGAGCAATCTGGGCTCAGCCTGGGAGCCACCGCCGTCCGAATACAAACACCCGAAAAAGAAGTGGCGGCTCAAGCAAGGCGCCACGCCCCAGTGGTACAAGGCGCGAAATGGCATTCGCACGAAAGCGCTTTCCGGGGCGGCGCGCGTGGCGCGCTACCGCCCCCAGAAATTCAACTAAGAAGCCACCGCGGCTGCGCCACCCTCCAGGGGGTCAGGCACCATTCACTCCATCATGTCCGACCCCCAGAACAAAATCGAAGACGAACTCGCGGGCACCGAGCAGCCATTTGTGCAGCACCTCATGGAGTTGCGCGACCGGCTGGTCAAGATCATGGTCGCCATCGGTATTGCTGCGGCCGTGCTGGCGTTGTACCCAGGGCCGGGCCAGCTCTATGACTTGCTGGCAGCGCCGCTGGTGGCGCACTTGCCCAAGGGCGCCACGCTGATCGCCACCTCGGTGATCTCGCCCTTCATGGTGCCGCTCAAGATTTTGTTGATGGCAGCCTTCCTGATTGCGCTGCCCGTGGTGCTCTACCAGCTTTGGGCCTTCATCGCGCCAGGCCTGTACTCGCACGAAAAGAAGCTGGTGCTGCCGCTTGTGGTCTCCAGCACCCTGCTTTTCTTCGTTGGCGTGGGGTTCTGCTACTTTTTCGTGTTCGGACAGGTGTTCAAGTTCATTCAGGGCTTTGCACCCAAGAGCATCACCGCCGCGCCGGATATCGAGGCGTACCTGAGCTTCGTGTTGACCATGTTCCTTGCGTTTGGGCTGGCGTTCGAGGTGCCGATCGCGGTCGTGGTTCTCGCGCGCATGGGGCTGGTCAGCGTGCAGAAGCTCAAGGAATTCCGAGGCTATTTTGTGGTGCTGGCGTTTATCATCGCCGCGATCGTGACGCCGCCGGATGTGGTGTCGCAACTCGCGCTGGCCATTCCAATGTGCCTGCTCTACGAGGTAGGGATCTGGGCCGCGCAGATTTTCATCAAACACACCCAGGCACCTGACGCTGAAGCCGGAACCGAGCCTTCGTGAGGCGGTTGACGGCCGCCTCGGTCCAAGCCTTCGGGCGCCCGTCAAGCGGCCAGTGATGTCAGGGCGTTGGCCGCAGCCATTTACCTCGCCGCAGCGCGTGGGCGGGGTCGGAGCCCCGGCGTCACTTTCAGCTCCATTTTTTCCTCGCGACGCAGCAGGCTGAATTTGGCGGGGACGCCTGGCTTGAGCGACGCCACGTTGGACAAAAGCTCACTCACGGTGGCAACACGCTTGTCGGCGACGCCCGTGATGACATCGCCGGGCTTGATGCCGGCCTGCGCGGCCGGGCCGTTTTGCAGCACGCCGGTGATGATGACCCCGCTGGTGGCCTTGACGCCGAAGGTCTCGGCCAGTTCGGGCGACAGGTCGTTGGGCTCCACGCCAATCCATCCGCGCGATACCTGGCCTTCCTTCACGATGCTTTCCATCACCATCCTTGCGGTGGACACGGGAATGGCAAAACCGATGCCCATGCTCCCTCCCGAACGCGAATAGATGGCGGTGTTGATGCCCATCAGGTTGCCATGAATGTCGACCAGTGCGCCGCCCGAATTGCCGGGGTTGATGGCTGCGTCGGTCTGAATGAAGTTCTCAAACGTGTTGATGCCGAGCTGGTTGCGCCCGAGCGCGCTGACAATGCCGCTGGTCACGGTCTGGCCCACGCCGAACGGGTTGCCGATGGCCAGCACCTGGTCGCCCACTGCCAGTGCGTCGGAATTGCCCAGCACGATCACGGGGAGCTTGTCGAGTTCGATTTTCAGGATCGCGAGGTCGGTGTCGGGGTCGGTGCCGATGACCTTGGCCTTGGCGTGACGGCTGTCATTGAGAACCACTTCGATCTCGTCGGCGCCTTCGACCACATGGTTGTTGGTCAGGATGTAGCCGGCGGGGCTGACGATCACGCCGCTGCCTAGGCCGGCCTGCGGCTGATTGCCCTGGTCGCCAAAGAAAAAGCGGAACCACGGGTCGTTGCTTTGGGGATTTTTCTCAGCGGCCTTGCTGGTGTTGATGCTCACCACGGCCGGAGAGGCTTTTTTGGCGGCTGGACTGAAGCTGCCCGCAGGTGCCGCCACAGTGCCCCCGGCCGGTGCCTCGATCACAGCCACCGCGCCGCCCGCCGTCGGGCGTCTGTCCAGCCACTCCGGCTTGAGGGTGCCGACGACGAAATAAGCGGCAAGCAGCACCGTGGCGGTTTGAGAAAACAACAACCAGAGACGTTTCATTCGGTATGGCTTAGGTGAGCCCGGGCGGGCGCTGGTTAAATTGTAGGCGGGGCCGGTGGCCATTGCCCGCGGCCGTCCCGGGAGCCGGGAAATTTCGCGGACAATGCCGGATGGCCACCGCTCCAAACCCTGAGTTGCCCCCCATCGCCGTTGAGCGCCAGCAACTGCTGCAGGCATTCGACGCGCTGCTTCAGCCCGAGCGCTTCAAGGATTACGGCCCCAATGGCCTGCAGGTGGAGGGCAAGCCGGCGATTCGCAAGATCGTCTCCGGCGTGACGGCGAGCCGAGCCCTAATTGAAGCGGCGATTGCGGCGCGGGCCGATGCCCTCTTTGTTCACCACGGCCTGTTCTGGCGGGGGCAGGATGGGCGTGTGAATGGCTGGATGAAGCAGCGGCTGGCCTTGTTGCTGGCACACGATATCAACTTGTTTGCCTACCATCTTCCGCTCGATGCCCATCCGGTACTGGGCAACAACGCCCGTCTTGGAGAGGTGCTGGGATTGCGCGCAGACAGCCGCATTGGCGATCAGGATCTGGGGTTTTTGGGAGGCTGGACGGACGCGAGCGGACCGGTCACGGCGGAGGCGCTGGCACGGCATCTGGAAAGCAGGCTCAAGCGGTCGGTTGTCGCCGTCAACGGATCACCGGGTGAGATCAAGAGAATCGCGTGGTGCTCCGGCGGCGCGCAAAGCTATTTCGAGGCGGCCATCGCCGCTGGGGCGCAAGCCTTCATCACGGGCGAGATCTCCGAGCCCCAGGCGCACCTGGCGCGCGAATGCGGTGTGACTTTTCTGGCTTGCGGCCACCATGCGACAGAACGCTTTGGCGCGCCCGCTGTCGCGGCCCATGTTGCC
This sequence comes from Comamonadaceae bacterium, assembly GCA_023259355.1. Classification (GTDB taxonomy): domain Bacteria; phylum Pseudomonadota; class Gammaproteobacteria; order Burkholderiales; family Burkholderiaceae_C; genus JAHFQI01. The sequence continues at coordinate 3,232 of JAHFQI010000034.1, read as the reverse complement.
GGGCAGCTGGGGTTGGCGCACGAGTTCATCGAGATTGACAACCCGGCCTGAACCGTGAGCAAGCCGCAGCCGCCACGCCCAGTCCAGCCCGTTGCCATCACGATGGGCGATCCCGCCGGCATCGGTCCGGAAATCATTGCCAAGGTGTTTCGTGACGCGCCCTTGCTGGCGTCAGGCTGTTTTGTGGCTGGCGACGTGGCAACCCTACGGCGCGCGGCGGCACTGATCAGCGGTCCGGGGTGCCCGAAAGTGCCGGTGGCGTTGATTGAATCGCCACAGGCCGCGCTGGACATGCCACCGCGCTGCATTCCCGTCCTGCAAATTTCCCCTTCGGGCCAACCCGTTTCTTTTGGACGGATCAGTGGTGTGGCCGGGAAGATTGCTGCCGACTGCGTGGTCTGGGCCGCCCGTGCCGCCTTGAAGAGAGAGATCGCTGCGCTGGTGACGGCGCCATTGCATAAGGAGGCCCTGGCGGCAGCCGGGGTGGCGTTCCCGGGGCATACCGAGTTGCTGCAGGCCGAATCTGCGGCATTCCTGGGCAAAACCGTGGCCGATGTGCCGGTGCGCATGATGCTGGCCAATGACGAACTCCGTACCGTCCTGGTGAGTATCCATGTTTCACTGCGCGAGGCCATCGAAGCGGTCACTTTGGACAACGTCTTGCAAACCCTGCGCATTACGCACGAATCTGTGGGGGCCGCGCTACACCGGGCGCCGCGCATTGGCGTGGCCGGGCTGAATCCGCACGCGGGGGAGGGCGGCCTGTTCGGGCGGGAAGAGGTTGACATCATTGCGCCAGCGATTGCCGCCGCGCGGGGCGCGGGCATGGATGTGCTGGGCCCTTTTGCGCCCGATACCGTGTTCATGCGCGCGCGCACCACGCCGGAGCGGGCGGGAGAGTTTGACGTGGTGGTGGCGATGTACCACGACCAAGGCCTGATCCCGGTCAAATACCTGGGTGTGGACAAGGGAGTGAATGTCACCCTGGGCCTGCCGCTGGTGCGCACCAGTCCGGACCATGGCACGGCATTTGACATTGCCGGCACAGGGCGCGCGGACGCGGCCAGCCTGACGGAGGCCGTCCGGATGGCGCGTCGGCTGGCGGGCCTTACTTCTTGAGGCTGTCGCGAATCTCCCGCAGCAGCATCACGTCTTCGGGTGTGGGGGCGGGTGCCGCGGGCGGGGCTGGGGGCGTTTCTTTTTTCAGACGGTTCATCTGCTTGACCATCATGAAAATGATGAACGCCAGAATCGCGAAATTCACCGCCACGGTGATGAAGTTGCCATAGGCAAACACCGGGACGCCCGCCTTTTTCAGCGCATCCAGCGTCATGGCGGTGCCCGAGGGCACATTGCCCAGCACCACGAAGAGACTGGAAAAGTCCAGCTTGCCGAAGACGGCGCCCACCACGGGCATGATCAGGTCTCCCACCACGGAATCGACGATTTTGCCGAAGGCGCCACCGATGATCACGCCCACGGCGAGATCCATCACGTTGCCCTTGACCGCAAATTCCTTGAATTCGGACATCATTCCCATCTTGATCACTCCTCGGCTGTAAGAAAGAAGCCAGTATTCACGGCGATGCTCGTCTGTCAAGCGAACCGGGTGCGCCGCATCCCGCTCGCGTTGAATTTGCCCAAAACGGTCAGCTACAATCCTAGGTTGACCCTGATACAGACAGCATTCTTGAGGATCCCCATGAGTGATACCCCAGTCGACAGCAGCAAACGGACGTGGTTGATCGCGTCCGGATGTGCCGGTGCCGTGGGCGGAGCGGCCGTAGCCATCCCCTTCGTCAGCACCTTCCAGCCTTCGGAAAAAGCCAAAGCAGCCGGCGCCGCCGTCGAGGTGGACATTTCGGCCCTGAAGCCGGGCGAGAAGCTCACCGTGGAGTGGCGCGGCAAGCCCGTGTGGATCATGAAGCGCACGCCCGAGCAGCTTGAGTCCCTCAAGAAGATCGAGGGTCAGCTCGCTGACCCGAGTTCCGATCGCAACGCTTACCCGACGCCGGCCTACGCGAAGAATCAGTACCGGTCCATCAAGCCGGAGGTGTTTGTTGCCGTGGGCATCTGCACGCACCTGGGTTGTTCGCCTTCCGACAAGTTCCAGACCGGCGCGCAAGCCTCGCTGCCGGATGACTGGCAGGGCGGCTTTCTTTGCCCGTGCCATGGCTCGACGTTCGACATGGCGGGCCGGGTTTTCAAGAACAAGCCGGCGCCGGACAATCTGGAAGTGCCCGCGCACATGTACCTCTCCGACAGCAAGCTGCTGATCGGTGAAGACAAGAAAGCTTGAGGAAGACGACCATGGCTGAATTCAAGGAAATCTCCCCCAACGCCAGTGCTGGCGAGAAGCTCATGAACTGGGTGGACAACCGCTTCCCCGCTTCCAAGCTCTACAAAGAGCACATGAGCGAGTACTACGCGCCCAAGAACTTCAACTTCTGGTACATCTTCGGCTCGCTGTCGTTGCTGGTGCTGGTGATCCAGATCGTGACCGGCATTTTCCTGGTCATGCATTACAAGCCGGACGCCGCCGTTGCATTCGCGTCGGTCGAGTACATCATGCGTGATGTGCCTTGGGGCTGGCTGATCCGTTACATGCACTCCACAGGTGCCTCGGCCTTCTTCGTGGTGGTGTATCTCCATATGTTCCGCGGGCTGATGTATGGCAGCTATCGCAAGCCGCGTGAGCTGGTCTGGGTTTTCGGCTGCGCGATTTTCCTGTGCCTGATGGCCGAAGCCTTCATGGGCTACCTGCTGCCCTGGGGCCAGATGTCCTATTGGGGTGCCCAGGTGATCGTGAACCTGTTCTCGGCGATTCCGTTCATCGGTCCTGATCTGGCGCTGCTGATCCGCGGTGACTATGTTGTCGGTGATGCCACGCTGAACCGATTCTTCAGCTTCCATGTGATTGCCGTGCCGCTGGTGCTGCTGGGCCTGGTGGTCGCCCACATCATTGCGCTGCACGAAGTGGGTTCGAACAATCCGGACGGCGTGGAAGTCAAGGGTCCGAACGCGCCCAAGGATGCCAATGGCCATCCGCTGGACGGCATTCCGTTCCACCCCTACTACTCGGTGCACGACATCTTTGGTGTCAGCGTGTTCCTGATGGTTTTCACTGCCATCATCTTCTTCGCGCCCGAGTTCGGCGGCTACTTCTTCGAATACAACAACTTCATTCCGGCGGATTCGCTGAAGACGCCCTTGCATATTGCCCCGGTGTGGT
>JAHFQI010000033.1:24542-28757 GCA_023259355.1 Comamonadaceae bacterium | reverse complement strand
ACGTGCCCTTTCTCGTCGCCCGCATGCCCGAGGGCCAGGTGCCGGTGGCCGACGAGGCCGAGCAGTTCGAGCCGGTCTGGGTGCGCCCGGCCGATGCGCTGGAGCGGCATGCCGCAGGCCAGTTTTTCATCATCTTCCCGACCATCCGGACGCTGGAGCGGCTGCAGGCGTTCAACACCGTGGACGCCGTGCTGGCCGCCTGCGCCGCCAACGAACAGCCGCTGTGGACCAGCTGCCCGCGCGCCGGCCTGCTGGCGGGCAAGGAAGCGCGCTACATGGAGCACGAAACACCGTTTGGCGAGCTGGCACTGGTTTGCCCCGACGGGCAGATCGTGCACACGCTGGACTGGCAGAGCGAGCAGCCCGTGCCCCTGCTCAGGAACGTGATGCGCCTGACCGCGCCCAACCCCGGCGTGATGACCGGCCCCGGCACCAACAGCTACCTGGTCGGCGACCCCCACACCGGCTACATCGCCATCGACCCGGGCCCCGCCGATGCCGAGCACATTGAAAAGCTCTGGCGCGCGGCGGGGGGGCAGATCCGCATGATCGTCTGCACCCATTCGCACCCGGACCATTCCCCCGGCGCGCGGCCGCTGCAGGCGCTGTGCGACCCCAAGCCGCTGATTCTGGGCCTGCCGTCGGCGCCCACGGCACGCCAGGCCAGCGCGTTCACGCCGGACCGGTCGCTGCAGGACCAGGAGCTGCTCATCATCGAGGGAAGCGGGCCGGACGGCAACGTGACCCACACCCTGAAGGTCATCCACACACCGGGCCATGCGGCCAACCACCTGTGCCTCGCACTGCTCGAAGACGGCCTGCTGTTCAGCGGCGACCACGTGCTCAACGGCAGCACCACCGTGATCGACCCGCCCGATGGCGACATGACGGCCTACCTTGATTCGCTCGATGCGCTCGGCGCGGCCTGCGTCGAACACGGCATCGAATTCATCCTGCCGGCGCACGGCTATGTGCTCGGTGAAGCAGGAAAAGCCATTGCCCACCTGAAAGCCCACCGCCTCAAGCGCGAAGCCAAGATCATCGCCGCCATGCAGGCGCATCCCGACGGCACGATGGACGACTGGGTCCGGGCCGCCTACGACGACGTGCCGCCGCGCATGTGGCCCGTGGCCGCGCGCTCGCTGCTGGCGCACGTGGAGCGCCTGCGCGCGCTGGAGCCGGGGAACACCCGCCGATGACCGCGAAACCTCCCGCGCCCCCGGCCGGTCAGGAAGGCGTTCGACTGGCCAAACGCGTCGCCGAGTTGAAGGCCTGCTCGCGCCGCGAGGCCGAGCAGTACATCGAAGGCGGCTGGGTGCGCGTGGCCGGCCAGGTCGTCGAAGAGCCCCAGTTCCGCGTGCTGGACCAGCCCATCGAGATCGACCCGCACGCCAGCCTGATGGCGCTCACACCGGTCACGATCCTGCTGCACAAGCTGCCGGGGTTCGACGCCGGCACCGGCGAGCCCATCGACATCAAGGGCGTGGGCAAGGGCATCCGCCCGGCCCTGAACCTGGTCACGGCGGCATCCCATGCGCAAGGGGACCGCAGCGGCATCACGCCGCTCAAGAAGCACTTCACGAAGCAGGTTCTGTGCGTGCCGCTGGAGAGCGGCGCGAGCGGCCTGGTGGTGTTCACGCAGGACTGGCGCATCGAGCGCAAACTCACCGAGGACGCTGCCGTCATCGAGCAGGAGTTCACCGTGGAGGTCCGGGGCGAGGTACCCCCCGAAGTTCTTGATCGCCTGAACCACGGGCTGAACGCCGACAACCGGCCCCTGCCGCCCGTGAAGGTCAGCGTGAGCAGCACCGGCGACGCGCTCACGCGGCTGCGTTTCGCCATCAAGGGCGTGCATCCAGGCCTCGTCGCCTACCTTTGCGACCGCGTCGGGCTCCAGATCGTCAGCATGAAACGCATCCGCATCGGCCGCATGCCCATGACCACGCTGGCGCCGGGGCAGTGGCGGTTCCTGATGCCCTACGAGCGGTTTTAGACTCAGGCCGTGAACAGCTGGCCGCGTGCCGCGCTGGTGATGGCAGCCACGCAGGGGTGGGTGATGCGCCGCTCCACCGACACGGCGAAGAACTCCTCGATCAATTCGGCGCTGCGGCCAATGACCTCGACCCCGAACTGAGCCACGGTTTCGGCTTCCAGCACCGTGGGCGCCATGAACACGCCACGCCCCTCGCGCCCGAAGGCGGTCATCAGCGCGCCGTCGTCGAACTCGCCGATCACACGCGGGTGAATCTCGTTGCGCGTCAGCCAGCCCTCAAGCTGCTGCCGCACCGAGGTGGCGGCGCCCTGGATCAGCATCGGTGCGTCGTTCAGGCACTGCGGGAACGAGCCCACGAGCTGGCGCCGGAGCGCCGGCGAGGCGAAAAAGCTCATTGCCGTGGTGCCCAGCGGGTGGTTGAACGCCTTCACGCTCACGCGCCTGGACAGGGGTTCGTCGGCAATCACCAGGTCCAGCCGGTTCAGCGCGAGCTGGGCGAGCAGATCGGGGAACTTGCCTTCGCTGCCGATCAGCCGCACCGGCTCGGCCACGGACAGCGCCGGCTCCAGCAGGCGGTAAGCCACCGATTTGGCGACAGAATCCGCCACGCCGACGCGAAACTCCAGCAGCCGCTTGCCGCCACGCGACAACCGCAACGCACCCTCCAGTTCGGCGCCCAGCGTGAAAATTTCGTCGGCGTAACCGAGCGCCAGCCGACCCTCTTCGGTCAACTCCAACTGGCGGCCTTTCTTGCGGAACAGCTTGCGCCCCAGCCACTCTTCCAGCAGCTTGATCTGGCCGGACAGGGTTTGCGGCGTGGTGTGCAGCTGCTCGCCGGCGCGCATGATGCCGCCGGCCCTGGCCGTGACCCAAAAGTAATGCAGATGCTTGAAGTTCATGGCTCGCGGGTTGTCAAACGGAACTAAACACTTCCATTTTTTCGAATGTTTTTATTCAAAAATACGAATTTACGCGAAGTAATTATCTGCCTACACTCAGTCCCGTCACAGCTTTCGTGACGTTTTCAGGAGATGCTGACATGCGCTTGAGTACCAAAGGTCGTTTTGCGGTCACCGCCATGATCGACGTGGGACTGCGCGGGAACACGGGTCCGGTTTCGCTGGGCGACATCGCGGTGCGCCATCAGATTTCGCTGTCCTACCTGGAGCAGCTGTTCAGCAAGCTGCGCCAGCGCGGCTTGGTGGAGAGCACGCGGGGTCCGGGCGGCGGCTATGCGCTGGCGCGTGACGCCGAATCCATCACCGTGGCCGACATCATTGGCGCGGTCGAAGGCGACCTGCACGACGGCACGGCCGATGGAGGCGTCCAGTCGAGGGAAGCGGCCGCGATGACCGCCGAGCTCTGGGCCACGCTGAACGCGAAGATGATTGCGCACCTGCAATCCATCACGCTGCGCTCGCTGGTGGCCGAGCAGCGTGCGCGCGGCGTGGAAATCCAGCCCAAATCGGTCCGTCGCGGCGTCTACAAGCAGCCCCAGCCGGAGCCCGTCCGGGCCACGACGCCCAATTCGGTGTTTGCGCTGGGCGGCATGCTGCTGGGCAGCCGCTGAAGCCACGCGGCGGCAACGGCCTCCGCCTGCGGGAAAGATAGTGTGAAGCTCGCCGATAAGCCGGATTCTGTGCACCGCGGTTGCCCGCGACGTGACCGCCATTACTCTGGGCCGGGGGTCGCCCACCCGGCTCGATGCTACCTACCCGCACACTCCGGGGGCCCCGGTCATGGCGCGGCGGCGAACCGCCCCGCTTTGCGTGTGCCTACTTGGTATTGCTGCGCGTAGAGATTGCCCGTTTCACCCGCACTGAAGCGGCTCGTCTCTGTTGCTCTGATCCTCACCTTCGGGCCTTGCGGCTTTCGGTGGAGAGGTGTTACCTCCTACGCTGCCCTGTGCAGTCCGGACGTTCCTCCAGTGCGGTGTTTCCACCCGACGCGAACGTCGGCCTTGCGGCTTGCACCAGCGGCGGTCTGGCGAGCTTCACACCTGCATTATCGCCGCCGCTCATATCGATATGTCCGAGACGGCAGGCCATCTGGGCCAAAATGCGCAGCTCATACCCCGAACCGGAGAATTCCATGAAAGCCGACACCATCCTCGACACCATCGGCCGCACGCCGCACGTGCGCATCAACCGCCTGTTCGGCGCCGGCGCCAAGGTGTGGATCAAGTCAGAACGGTCCAATCCCGGCGGCTCGATCAAGGACCG
>JAHFQI010000033.1:0-24442 GCA_023259355.1 Comamonadaceae bacterium | reverse complement strand
ATCGGCGCCGGCTTCATCCCGAAGAACCTGGACACCGGCCTGCTTGACGGCGTGATCCAGGTCGATGCCGAGCCCGCGCGCGAGATGGCGCGCCGCTGCGCCCGCGAGGAAGGCATGCTGGTCGGCATTTCCTCGGGCGCCACGCTCGCGGCCATCGCGCAGAAGCTGCCGGACCTGCCGGCCGGCGCGACGGTGCTGGGCTTCAACTACGACACCGGCGAACGCTACCTGTCCATCGAAGGCTTCCTGCCAGCCTGATTGCCCCTGCCCCCACCCTCGCGCCGTGGGCGCGGGCTTTATCATGGCGGCCTCTGCTTGATCACCACGAGCCACGAGGACCCCATGATCCGACTCTCCGAACTCAAACTCCCGCTGCCCGTGGACGCGCGTCGCCCGGCTGACGCGCCGACAGAAACAGACAAAGACCGCATCCCGGCACCCCACCCCGAGGCCGCGCTGCGCGAACTCGCCGGACAGGCGCTGGGCATCACCGGACCCGACATCGCCACGCTGCAGGTCTTCAAGCGCAGCTTCGACGCCCGCAAGGCCGACTTGCTGGCGGTCTACATCGTTGACCTGACGCTGGCGGACCCGGCCCGCGAAGCAGCGTTGCTGGCGCGGCATGCGGACCACCCGCACATCCAGGCCACGCCCGACATGGCCTGGCGCCCGGTCGGCCAAGCGCCGGCCGGGCTGCCGGTGCGCCCGGTGGTCGTGGGCTTCGGCCCCTGCGGCATCTTCGCCGCGCTGGTGCTGGCGCAAATGGGCTTCAGGCCCATCGTGCTGGAGCGAGGCAAGACAGTGCGCCAGCGCACCAAGGACACCTGGGGCCTGTGGCGCCAGCGTGTGCTCGACCCCGAGTCCAACGTGCAGTTCGGCGAAGGCGGCGCCGGCACCTTCAGCGACGGCAAGCTCTACAGCCAGATCAAGGACCCGCGGCATCTGGGCCGCAAGGTCATGGAAGAGTTCGTCAAGGCCGGCGCGCCGCCGGAGATCCTCTACGAAGCCCACCCCCACATCGGCACCTTCAAGCTCGTCAAGGTGGTGGAAGCCCTGCGCGAACAGATCATCGCGCTCGGCGGCGAGATCCGCTTCGAGCAACGCGTGACCGACCTGGTGATCGACAACGGCCACCTGCGCGCCCTGCAGGTGCTAAACCAGGCCAGCGGGGCAACTTACGAACTGCGCGCCGACCACGTGGTCATGGCGCTGGGCCACAGTTCGCGCGACACCTTCGCCGCGCTGCATGGGCGCGGCGTGCAGATGGAAGCCAAGCCGTTTTCGATCGGCTTTCGCATCGAGCACCCGCAGGGGCTGATCGACCGCGCGCGCTGGGGCCGCCACGCGGGCCACCCGCTGCTGGGCGCGGCCGACTACAAGCTGGTGCACCACGCCGGCAACGGCCGGGCGGTCTACAGCTTCTGCATGTGTCCCGGCGGCACGGTGGTCGCCGCGACGTCCGAGCCGGGGCGTGTGGTGACCAACGGCATGAGCCAGTATTCACGCAACGAGCGCAACGCCAACGCCGGCATGGTGGTCGGCATAGCCCCGCGCGACTACCCCACCGACCCGCAGGCCTTCGAAGCCACGCTGGGCCGCAGCTTCGACGCCGAAGCCCTTCAGGGTGAGCAACGCCATCCACTGTCGGGCATCGTGCTGCAACGCCAGCTCGAATCCAACGCCTACGTGCTCGGCGGCAGCAACTACGAAGCACCGGGGCAGCTGGTGGGCGACTTCATCGCCGGCAAACCCTCCACGCAGCTCGGTGAGGTGCAGCCCTCGTACAAACCCGGCGTCCGTCTCGGCGACCTGCAGACAGCCCTGCCCGGCTATGCGATTGAAGCGTTGCGCGAGGCTCTGCCAGCCTTCGGCCGCAAGATCAAGGGCTTCGACCGGCACGACGCGGTGCTGACCGGTGTCGAAACACGCACCTCGTCACCGCTCAAGATCGGCCGCGGCGAGGACTTCCAGAGCCTGAACACACGCGGCCTGTACCCGGCGGGCGAAGGCGCGAGCTACGCGGGCGGCATCCTCTCGGCCGGCGTGGACGGCATCAAGGTCGGCGAAGCCGTGGCGCGCAGCCTGCTTGGCATGTCCTGACACTGGCCCGCGATCAACTGACCAAGCGCCACAACGCGACTTGGACCGCTGCGGCGGGGTGCTGTGTGCAGTGAGGTCAAGGAGGAGGCGTCGGCAGACGCCGGGGGACACGAACGGAACGCAGCACCCTGCCGCAGCGCGACGGCGGGGTCAGGCGCGCGCCTGCAGCGCCGCGATGCGCTCTTCGATCGGCGGGTGCGTCGAGAACAGCTGGCCGATGCCGCCGGCAATGCCCATGGCCGCCATGCTCTTGGGCAGTTCGGCCGGGTGCACGCCGCCCAGACGGGCCAGCGCGTTGATCATCGGCTGCTTGCGGCCCAGCAACTGGGCCGAGCCCGCGTCGGCACGGAACTCGCGCTGGCGGCTGAACCAGGCCACGACGATGGCAGCCGCGAAGCCCAGCACGATGTCCAGCACCACCGTGGTGATCATGTAGCCGATGCCCGGGCCGCTGCTGCGCTCGTCGCCCTTGCGCAGGAAACTGTCGATGGCATAGCCGATCACCCGGCTCAGGAACACCACGAAGGTGTTCATCACGCCCTGGATCAGCGTCATCGTGACCATGTCGCCGTTGGCGACGTGCGCAATCTCGTGGCCGATCACGGCCTCGATCTCCTCGCGCGTCATGCCTTGCAGCAGCCCGGTGGACACCGCCACCAGCGCCGAATTCTTGAACGCGCCCGTGGCAAAGGCATTGGGGTCGCCCTCGAAAATGCCGACTTCGGGCATGCCGATGCCGGCCTTGTCGGCGAGCCTGCGCACGGTCTCCACGATCCAGGCTTCATCCGCGTTCTGCGGCTGCGCGATGATCTGCACACCCGCGCTCCACTTCGCCATGGGCTTGCTGATCAGCAGCGAAATGATCGCGCCGCCAAAGCCCATCACCAGGGCATAACCCAGCAAGGCGCCGAGGTTCAGGCCGTTGGCCGTGAGGTAACGGTTCACGCCCAGCAGGCTCGCAACGATGCCGAGCACCGCCACGACGGCGACGTTGGTCAGAACGAAAAGAAGAATGCGTTTCATGTTTTCTTTCGGGAGCAGCCCCTTACCCCGGGACCGATGGCGGGAATGTTAGGGGCGAAGGGGACGAAATCAAGCGCCCTGCCCCGAATTCCGACAGGTCTTGCGGATATTGAGCCGGGGCCGGCGACCGGCGCAGCGGGCGGAACACCTGGACATCGTCGTAAAACGCCGGATCTTCGTTGGCGGGCCACCACTGCGGCACGCCGAGCACCGGCAAGGGCACAAACGGCTTGGCCGCGAGCTTGGTCGCAGTCAGGTCGCTGGCCAGCCAGGCGTCCAGGTCCGCCGTTGACGTCCAAGGCCTTGCAACACGCCAGACATGGGCCGTGATCGACTTGTAGGGTGACACCAGCTTTTCCAGCGCCGCATGGCCAAAAATGACCAACTGCGCCTCGCGCCACAGCGGCCGCAGTTCGCCGAACAGCCGCGGCCACTCCCGCGCCGCCAGCGCGTTCCACAGCGCGTCGGGCGCATGCAGCAGCGCGGCGTTCTCGTCAAACACGGTGATCGCGTCGCGCACGGGGCCACGCACCGACTGAATGCCCGCAGCGGCAATTTCGGCCGCCTGCAACTGATTCAGGCGCGTCTTGGTTCGCGGAAACGTCATCCAGCACAGGCCATTGAAAAAGTCGTGCAGGCCATCGCGTGTGGGGACGCAGCCGCTCTCAAAAATGTGCTGCTCGTAAGCCAGACCCTCGGGCAGTTCCGTCTGTGGGACGAAGCGCACCGGGGCGCGTGCCGCCTGGTTCAGCGCATCAGGCTGCAAGGCTCCAGCCAGAACCTCTCTTCCGACCGGCTCGCCCTGCTCCCGCCACAGCGCAAGCCAGGGTGCGGCCCAGTCAATGTCGCCTAGACCAGCCGCCACGGCAACGCTTCACCCGAGCGCAAGGGTTTGAGTTCGGCCTCGCCGAAGGCAAAACTCGCCGGCGGCGTCCAGCTTTCCTTGCGCAGCGTGATGGTGCCGGTGTTGCGCGGCAGGCCGTAGAAATCGGCGCCGTTGAAGCTGGCGAAGGCTTCGAGCTGGCCCAGCGCGCCGGCTGCTTCAAAGGCCTCGGCGTACATTTCGATCGCCGCGTGGGCGGTGTAGCAGCCGGCGCAGCCCGTGGCGTGCTCCTTCAGGTGCGCGGGGTGCGGGGCGCTGTCGGTGCCGAGGAAAAAGCGCGGGTTGCCCGAGGTCGCCGCTTGCACCAGCGCCTGGCGGTGCGTCTCGCGCTTGAGCACGGGCAGACAGTAGTAGTGCGGGCGGATGCCGCCGGTGAAGATGGCGTTGCGGTTGTAGAGCAGGTGGTGCGCGGTGACGGTGGCGCCAGTGAAACGGTCGGCGTCCCGCACATACTGCGCAGCCTCCTTCGTCGTGATGTGCTCGAACACGATCTTGAGTTCCGGAAAATCGCGGCGCAACGGGATCAGCTGGGTGTCGATGAACACGGCCTCGCGATCGAACAGGTCGATGTCGGGCGAGGTGACCTCGCCATGCACCAGCAGCAGCAGGCCTTCGCGCTGCAGGGCTTCCAGCGTCCTGTAGGTCTTGCGCAGGTCGGTCACGCCAGCGTCGCTGTTGGTCGTCGCGCCGGCAGGGTACAGCTTGACGGCCACGACGCCGGCATCCTTCGCGCGGCGGATCTCGTCGGGCGGGAGGTTGTCGGTGAGGTAGAGCGTCATCAAGGGCTCGAAGCGCACGCCGGACGGCACGGCGCCGCGGATGCGGTCGCGGTAGGCCGCGGCCTGGGCGGCGGTGGTCACCGGCGGCCTGAGGTTGGGCATGATGATGGCGCGGCCGAACTGGGCGGCGGTGTGTGGCACGACGGTGGCCAGCGCGTCGCCGTCGCGCACATGCAGGTGCCAGTCGTCGGGGCGGGCGAGGGTGAGGGTCTGGATCGCGTTCATGGCGGGATTTTCGCACCCCGGCGCATCCCGCCCCATCCAGGCGCAAGGCAGCGGCACCGCGCGGGCCGCCCGCCCCCTCAAGACGCAAGGCTAAGATACGGGCCCGCCTCACCGATTGAACGCCCCCATGCCGCTTCCTACCGACCTTGGCCCCACGAGCGAGGCCGGGCTGCCGCCCGAGTTCGCCGATGCCGATGAAAAAACCCTGGTGCCGCTGAAAATCGAGGACTGGCTCACCGTCATCGTGATGGGCGCGCTGGCCCTCATCACCTTCGCCAACGTGCTGGTGCGTTACTTCACCAGCCAGTCGTTCGCCTGGACCGAGGAAATTTCGGTGTTCCTGATGATCGTGCTGTCCCTGGTCGCCGGCTCGGCGGCCATGGCGCGCAACCAGCACATCCGTATCGAGTATTTCGCCGACAGCGGCCCCGAACGCCGCCAGCGCACCCTGGCCTGCTTTGGCGCGCTGATGGTGGCCGTGCTGTTCGGCCTGATCGGCGCCCTGAGCCTGCGCGTGGTCTGGGACGATTACCGGTTCGGCGAAACCTCGCCGGGCATCGGTGTGCCGCAATGGTGGTACACGATGTGGCTGCCGATCCTGTCGATCGCCATCGCGCTGCGCGCGCTGGGCCTGTTCATCCGGCGCAGCCGCGACGAGGTCGCCGCATGATCGTCACCCTGCTGTTTGTCCTGTTCATCGCCATGATGCTGCTGGGCGTGCCGATTGGCGCGGCCCTGGGCCTGGCGGGCACCGCGGCCATTGGCCTGGCGAACGCCGATGCGCAATGGTTCGGCCTGCTGGCCGTGCCACAGAACTTCTACGCCGGACTGGGCAAGTACCCCCTGCTGGCGATTCCGATGTTCGTGCTGGTCGGCTCCATCTTCGACCGCTCCGGCGTGGCGCTGCGGCTGGTGAACTTTGCGGTGGCCATCATCGGGCGCGGCCCCGGCATGCTGCCGCTGGTGGCGATCGTCGTGGCCATGTTCCTCGGCGGCATCTCGGGCTCCGGGCCGGCCAATGCCGCCGCCGTGGGGGGCGTGATGATCGCCGCCATGGCGCGCGCCGGTTACCCGGCGGCCTATTCGGCCAGCATCGTGGGCGCCGCCGCGGCCACGGACATCCTGATCCCGCCGTCGGTCGCGTTCATCGTCTATTCGGTGCTGGTGCCGGGCGCTTCGGTGCCTGCGCTGTTTGCCGCCGGCATGGTGCCCGGCATCCTGGCCGGCATCGCGCTGATCGTGCCGGCCGTCTGGATGGCGCGCCAGCACAAGATGGGCGTGCTGGAAGCCAGCCTGCCGCGCCCGCCCTTCTGGCAAAGCCTGCGCGAAGCGGTCTGGGGGCTGGCCGCGCCGGTGGTGATCCTGGGGGGCATGCGCGCCGGCTGGTTCACGCCCACCGAGGCCGCCGTGGTCGCGGTGTTCTACGGCCTGTTCGTCGGCATGTTCATCCACCGGACGATCCAGGTGCGCGACCTGTACGTCATCCTTCGGGAATCGGGCGAACTCTCGGCGGTGATCCTGCTGGTGGTGTCGCTGGCCGGCATCTTTGCCTACTCGCTGTCCACGCTGGGCGTCATCGACCCCATCACCAAGGCCATCGTCAATTCCGGCCTGGGCGAATACGGCGTGCTGGCGCTGCTGATCGTCATGCTGATCACGGTCGGGATGTTCCTCGACGGCGTGTCGATCTTCCTGATCTTCGTGCCGCTGCTGCTGCCCATCATGGAGCACTACCACTGGGACCCGGTCTGGTTCGGCGTGATCCTGACACTCAAGGTGGCGCTCGGCCAGTTCACGCCGCCCATGGCCGTCAACCTCATGGTGTCGTGCCGCATCGCCAACGTCCGCATGGAGGAAACTGTGCGCTGGGTGGGCTGGCTGCTGTTCGCCATGTTCCTCGTGATGGTGGCCGTGATTGCCTTCCCGGAACTCGCGCTGTGGCTGCCGCGCCAGCTTGGCTACTGACTTTTTTGCCCCCTTTCCAACCAGGAGATTGACCTCATGAAACTTCGCACCTTCCTCGGCCTGGCACTGGCCTCCACCGCGCTGGCCCTGCCCGCCCTCGCGCCCGCGCAAACGGCCTACAAGTCCGAATACAAGATGTCGCTGGTGCTCGGCCCGGCCTTCCCGTGGGGCAAGGGCGGTGAGTTGTGGGCCAACAAGGTCCGCGAACGCACGCAGGGCCGCATCAACATCAAGCTGTACCCCGGCGTCTCGCTGATCCAGGGTGACCAGACGCGCGAATTTTCGGCACTGCGCCAGGGCGTGATCGACATGGCCATCGGCTCCACCATCAACTGGTCGCCCCAGGTCAAGCAACTGAACCTGTTCTCGCTGCCCTTCCTGATGCCCGACTACGCCGCGATCGACGCGCTGACGCAGGGCGAAGTGGGCAAGAGCCTGTTCAAGACGCTGGACCAGGCCGGCGTGGTGCCGCTGGCGTGGGGCGAAAACGGCTACCGCGAGATCTCCAACTCCAAGCAGGCCATCAAGACCCCCGCCGACCTCAAGGGCCTGAAAATCCGCGTGGTCGGCTCGCCGCTGTTCCTCGACACCTTCACCGCGCTCGGCGCCAACCCGACGCAAATGAGCTGGGCCGACGCGCAACCCGCCATGGCCAGCGGCGCCGTGGACGGCCAGGAAAACCCGCTGTCGATCTACACCGCGGCCAAGCTGCACACGGTGGCGCAAAAGCACCTCACGCTGTGGGGCTACATCGCCGACCCGCTGGTGTTCGTGGTCAACAAGGAGATCTGGAACTCGTGGACGCCAGCGGACCGCGAGATCGTGCGCCAGGCCGCGATCGACGCCGGCAAGGAGCAGATCACCATCGCGCGCAAGGGCGTCATTGAGGCCGACAAGCCGCTGCTGAAGGAAATTGCCGCCAACGGCGTGACCGTCACCCAGCTGTCGCCCGCCGAACGCGACGCCTTTGTGAAGGCCACGCGCCCGGTGTATGAAAAGTGGAAGACCACGGTTGGCGCCGATCTGGTGACGCTGGCCGAAAAATCGGTCGCCGCACGCCGCAAGTAAGCCCGCGGGCCGGGGGGCGCTGTGCGCCGCCCCGGCGCGATCTCAGAGATCGAAGCGGATGCCCTGCGCCAGGGGCAAGGTCCGGCCGTAATTGACGGTGTTGGTGGCCCGCCGCATGTAGGACTTCCAGGCGTCGGAACCCGATTCGCGGCCGCCGCCGGTGTCTTTCTCGCCGCCGAAGGCGCCACCGATTTCCGCCCCGCTGGTGCCGATGTTCACGTTCGCGATGCCACAGTCGCTGCCCAGGTGCGAGGTGAAACGTTCGGCCTCACGCAGCGAATCCGTGAAGATGCACGACGACAGCCCATGTCGCGCGGCATTGTTCAGCGCGATGGCCTCGTCAAGGTCTGAAAACCGGCACAGGTAGAGGATGGGTGCAAACGTTTCGCGCAGCATGACGGCGTGCTGCTCGCCCGTTTCCACGAGGGCCGGGCGCACGTAGCAGGCCCCCGGAAAGCGATCCTGCAGCACATGCTCGCCGCCGGTCACGGCATTGCCGAGCGCCCGGCACTCGGCGAGTGCGGCCTGCATGGCCTCGCCCGCCCGGCCATCGATCAGCGGCCCCACCAGCGTGCCGGCCTCCCGCGGGTCACCGATGGCCACACTCGCATAGGCCTGCTTGAGGCGTTCGACCAGCGGGTCGTAAACGGCTTCATGGATGAACGCGCGCCGCAGCGACGTGCAACGCTGGCCGGCGGTGCCGACCGCGGCAAACACCATGGCGCGCAGCGCCAGATCGAGGTCGGCGCTGGCGCAGACCACGGCGGCGTTGTTGCCCCCGAGCTCCAGGATCGCGCGCTTGAACTGGCGCGCGCAGGCCTGGCCGACGGCGCGGCCCATCGCGGTCGAACCGGTGGCGCTCACCAGGCGGATGTCGGGGTGTTCGACCAGCGCCTGGCCCTCCTCGGCCTCGCCCAGCCAGAGCTGGCTGACATCACCAAAGGGCGGTGCCGACGCCTCAAGCACCTGCCGCAACAGCCCGTGAACCGCGACCGCGCACAGCGGCGTCTTCTGCGACGGCTTCCAGACCACGGCATTGCCGCAGACCAGGGCCAGGGCGGCGTTCCAGGCCCAGACCGCCACCGGGAAATTGAACGCGGAAATCACGCCGCAAATGCCGAACGGATGCCAGGTCTCCAGCATCTTGTGCTCGGGCCGCTCGGAAGCGATCACGAGGCCGAACAGCTGGCGCGACAGGCCCACGGCGTAGTCGCAGATGTCGATCATCTCCTGGACCTCGCCCAGGCCTTCCTGAAGGATCTTGCCGGTCTCCAGCGTGACGAGTTGCCCCAGCGCGGCCTTGTGCCTGCGCAACAGCAGGCCGTACTGGCGCAGCAGTTCGCCGCGCTGCGGCGCGGGCAGCCGGGCCCACGCCGGCTGGGCCCCCTTGAGCCGCTGCACCGATGACGCCATGGCGTCGCGCGGGATCACCGGCAGCCGCGCGAGTTCCGCGCCGTCGATCGGCGAACGGCTGCGCACCAGCAGGCCGGCGCCGTCCGTGGAGGGCAGGGCGACGCCGATGCGGCGGAAGATCTCGGTCACCTGCGGGTGGGGTGCGGGGGTCATGCCTGTACGTTCTCCAGGGAGCCTTCGGCGAAGGCGCGGCCGAAGCGGTTGCCCAGAAAGACCGGCAGCGACACCTGCTCCTGCGAAATGAAGCCGGCCTGCGGCAGATGGCCTTCGCGCACCAGGTCCAGCACGGCGCAGATGCCGGCCGCGGTCGTGAACTGGATCGCGCTCAGGAGATGGCCGTCCACGTGCGTGCCGATGATGCGCGCCGAATAGGAGTCCTGCATCAGCCGCCCGCCGCGATGGCCCGACGCCGTCGCGAGGATCACGATGACGTCCTGCTCGGTCGAGGGAACGGCCCGTTCGAGGATCTCCTTGAGCAGGTCCGGCCGCTCGCGCAGGCGCAGCTCGTTGAGCAGCAGCGCCATGATCTCGCCGTGCCCGGGGTAACGCACCGACTTGTAGTCCACGTTGCGCGCCCGGCCGTGCAGCGTCCGGGTCAGCGTGCCGAGCCCGCCCGAGGTGTTGAAGGCCTCGTACTGGATGCCGTCGAGCGCAAAGGTTTCGCGGCCGGCCAGCGCCTGCACCTCGGCGATCTGGCCCTCGACGATGGCCTCGCAGGGGTTGCAGTACTGGTTGATCAGGCCCTCGGTGCTCCAGGTCAGGTTGTAGCGCAACGCGTTGACCGGGAAACGCGGCAGCGCACCCACGCGCATGTGCAGGTCCAGCAACTCGTCGAAGCGCGTCGCGAGATCGTGGCCCACGATGCCGATGAAGCCGGGCGCCAGGCCGCATTGCGGCATCAGCACCGTGCCCGCCGTCTGCGCCAGCGCCTGGATGGCCTGCGTGCTTTTGACGTCTTCCGTCAGGTCGAAATAGTGAACGCCCTGACGGGCGGCCAGCTGCGCGACCGCAACCGCGCGGTGGAACGGCAGGGCGTTGAGCACCGCGAAGCGGCCCGCGATGGCGTCGGTCAGTTCGGTGTCGCTGGCCACGTCGAGACAGACCGTTTCGCAGCCGATGCCGGCCAGCGCTTCCAGGCGCTGCGGGTTGCGGTCGGCCACGCGAACTTCATAGTCCGGGCAGCGCTGGAGCAAGAGGGCCATCGCCAGGCCGATCTTGCCGGCGCCCAGGATGGTGACGGGCTGACGTGCGGCGTTCATGAACATCCTCCGTCGCCGCCTCGGCGGCGCATGGACCCATCCTAGCGCGATCGGATGCCAGTGCGAAGCCCTTGCTCCGCGAAACCGGCATGAGGGGGCAAGATTCCGTAGCGAGCGGGTCGAGGTGGTGTCGAGGAGCGGAACCGTACAAACGTACGGTGAGCACCGCAGGCGCCAGATCGGCCCGCGCAGTAGGAATCTCTCAATGTTGGAGGATCTTGTTGAGGAAATCCTTGGTCCGCGGCTGGCGGTTCTCGGGATGGCCGAAGAACTCGTCCTTGGAGCAGTCTTCCAGAATGCGGCCGCCGACGTCGATGAAGATCACGCGGTTGGCCACCTTGCGCGCGAAGCCCATTTCGTGCGTGACCACCATCATGGTCATGCCCTCCCTGGCCAGGCCCACCATCACATCGAGCACCTCGCCGACCATCTCGGGGTCGAGCGCGGAGGTGGGCTCGTCGAACAGCATCACGATCGGGTCCATCGACAGCGCGCGCGCGATCGCCACCCGCTGCTGCTGGCCGCCCGAAAGCTGGCCGGGAAATTTGTCCTTGTGGGCCATCAGCCCCACGCGGCCCAGCATCTTCAGGCCGCGGGTTTTGGCTTCGTCCGCGCCGCGGCCCAGCACCTTGATCTGGGCCAGGGTCAGGTTCTCGGTGACGGACAGGTGGGGGAACAGCTCGAAGCTCTGGAACACCATGCCCACGCGGGAACGCAGCTTGGGCAGATCGGTGCCCGGTGCGTACAGGTTGACGCCATCGACCCGGATTTCACCCTTCTGGATCGGCTCCAGGCCGTTGACGGTCTTGATCAGGGTGGACTTGCCGGAGCCCGACGGCCCGCACACCACCACCACATCGCCCTTGCTGATGTTGACCGAGCAGTCGTTGAGCACCTGCACCGGGCCATACCACTTGGACACGTTCTTGATTTCGATCATTGGGTTGATTCTCCGGAGCTAGCGAACGATGGCGATCCTGGCCTGCAGACGTTTGACGGTCCATGACAGGGCAAAGCAGATCACGAAATACACGACGGCGGCCAGCAGGTAGGCCTCCTCGGGCCGGCCGTAGATCTTGCCGGCGTTGGTGAAGCCCTTGAGCAGGTCGTAGGCGCCGATCGCATAGACCAGCGAGGTGTCCTGAAACAGGATGATGGTCTGCGTGAGCAGCACCGGCAGCATGTTGCGGAACGCCTGCGGCAGCACCACCAGCCGCATGTTCTGCCCGTAGGTCATGCCCAGCGCCTGCCCGGCGAACACCTGGCCGCGTGGAATGGACTGGATGCCGGCGCGCATGATCTCGCTGAAATAGGCCGCCTCGAACGCGATGAAGGTGATGAAGGCGGAGTACTCGGCGCGGTGGTTCGCCCCGTCGGGCAGGTAGGTGTAGAAGGCCGAGGGCACGAGCAGGAAGAACCACAGGATCACCATCACCAGCGGCACGGAACGCATGCCATTGACGTAGATGGTGGCCGGCAGCATCAACACCTGCTTGCCCGACAGGCGCATGAGCGCCAGCAGCGTGCCGACCAGCACGCCGCCCAGCGTGGCGACGACGGTCAGCTGCACGCTGAACCAGAAGCCGCCCAGCACGAACTTGCGGATGATGTCCCAGTCGAGGAAAGTGAGGTCGAGTCCGAACATGTCAGTGTCCTCCCCCGGTGCCGCCGGCCACGATGAAGCCCGGAATCCGCGCCTTCTTCTCGATGAAGGCGAACACGCGGTTCACCGCGAACGCCGACAGCGCATACAGCACCGTCACGGCCAGGTACACCTCGATGCCGCGCGAGGTTTCCTCCTGCGCCTGCATCGCAAACATCGTGAGTTCGGCGATCGACACGGCAAACGCCACCGACGAATTCTTCAACAGGTTCATGGACTCACTGGTCAGCGGCGGCAGGATGATGCGAAACGCCATCGGCAGGATCACAAAACGGTAGGTCTGCGCCGTGGTGAAGCCCAGCGCCATGCCCGCATAGCGCTGGCCCTTGGGCAGGGCCTGGATGCCGGCGCGCACCTGCTCGGCAATCCGCGCCGAGGTGAAAAAGCCCAGCGCAAACACCACCAGCACAAAACCCGGCACCTGCTGGAACACCGGAAACACCTTGGGCACGACGAAGTACCAGAGGAACACCTGCACCAGCAGCGGGATGTTGCGGAACAGCTCCACCCACACGTTGGCCAGCCGCACCAGCCAGGGGCTGGCCGGCAGGGTGCGCAGCGTGCCCATCAGGGCGCCCACCAACACCGAGACCACCCAGGCGCTGCCGGCGACCGCGAGCGTCCAGCCCCAGGCGTCCATCATCCATTGAAGGTAGGTGCGGCCGCTGCCGTCGTCGTTCAGAAAGACTTGCCAGTCCCACGTCATGTTGATCTCCGCAGGAGGTTGTCCTGCCGGTTGATGCCTGGCCCGCACGCTGGTGGCGCACGGACACCTTGAAACAACAACCCCGCCACAGCCACAGCCTGGACGGGGCCGGAAGGCCCGTTACCTCACGGGGTCACTTCTTGGCGTAGGTTTCCATCGGGTTGTCGTTGGGATTCGCCCAGGCCGCCTTGATGCTGTCGCTGGCGGCCAGGCCCACCCGGGTGTTCTTCGGGGGAATCGGCTGCATGAACCACTTGTCGTAGATTTTGCCGATCTCGCCGGACTTCATGAGGTCCTTGAGCGTGTCGTCGGCGAGCTTCTTGAAGGCCGGGTCATCCTTGCGGATCATGATGGCGATCGGCTCGACCGAGAGCACTTCGCCGGCAATCTTGAAGTCGGCGGGGTTCTTGGCGTTGGCGATGTTGCCCGCCAGGATGGAGCCGTCCATCACGAACGCATCGGCGCGGCCGGATTCGAGCAGCAGGAAGCTGTCGGCGTGGTCCTTGCCGAAGACTTCCTTGAAGTCGATGCCTTTGGCGCGCTCGTTCTTGCGCAGCGTCTGCACCGAGGTGGTGCCCGTGGTGGTCGCCACGTTGCGGCCGTTGAGCTGGGTGATCGACGTGATGCCCGAGCTGACCTTGACGGCCATGCGCACCTCTTCGACGAAGGTGGTCACGGCGAAAGCCACATCCTTCTGGCGCGTGGCATTGTTCGTGGTGGAGCCGCATTCGATGTCCACCGTGCCGTTTTGCACCAGCGGAATGCGGTTTTGCGAGGTCACCGACTGGTATTTGACGTCCAGCTTCTTGCCTGCGGCTTTTTCCAGGCTGGCGATGATGCGCTGGCAGAGTTCAACGTGGTAGCCCGCGTATTTGCCGTCACCCAGCGTATAGGACAAGGCGCCTGAGGAATCGCGCACGCCCATGGTGACACTGCCGGAAGCCTTGACCTTGGCAATCGTGTCATTGGCCTGGGCCAGGGCGCCCCCCGCGGCAAGCGCCACAACGGCAAAAGCGATCAGATGTTTTTTCATGGTTACGACGTCCTTGATGCATTGAGTTTGGAGTGGGCTGACGGGTAAATTCTAGGCAGCCGGCTTTTTCGGGAAAACCCGGAAAACCCTTGCAGGCGACCCCACCTCGCCCGCCGGCTTAACGGCACTCCTAGCAGCCTTCGTGCCTGCAGCGGGATGAAATGTACGTGTCCTGCGTATGAAGCGCCAATGCCAAAGCATCGGCACATCATGCAAAAAATTAATAACCTTGCAGACGACCTAACCGGCGCGGGTCTGGGCCTGCAAAAAGTCCCACAGCGCCTGCGCCGCGCGCCGCGGCGCTTCCTTGCCCAGGGGCTTTTGCCGGTAGGCGCGGACGTCCATCACCAGGTCCAGGCCCTTCAGATCCGGCGGCGCGGCGCTCACGAGTTTGCGGGCGCGCAACTCCTTCTTCACGGCACTGAGGGGCAGGAACGCGATGCCATGCCCTTCGAGGGCCATGACCTTCAGGCCCTCGGCCATGTCGGTCTCGTACACGCGGTCGAGGTGGATCGCCGTGCCGGACTGCTTGAGGATCAGATCGGTCACGCGCCCCAGGTAGGCGCCCGGCGCGTAGCCCAGGTAGGGCAGCGGCTGGCCCGCGCGCCCCGGCAGGCGGAACAGCGGGGCGCCGTCCGCGTCGGCCTTCACGTAGGGCGCCAGCACCTCCTGCCCCAGTGTCACCATCTCGTAGCGTTCGGCATCGAGCTGCAGCGGCTGCGAGGCGTGGTGGTAGGCGATCAGCACGTCGCAGCCCCCCTCCACCAGCCGCATCACCGCGTCATGCACGTTGAGTGCGATCAGCCGGCTCTTGATGGGGCCGAACTTTTCGCGCAGGCTCGACACCCAGGCCGGGAAAAAAGTGAAGGCCAGCGTGTGCGGCACGGCAAACTCGATCACATCCTGCCCGGCCGAGGAATGCCCGCGCAGCATGGCCCGCGTGCTCTGCAGCGCCTGCAGCATTTCCAGCGATTGCGAGTAGAGCGTCTCGCCCGCGGGCGTGAGCCGCGTGGGGTAGGAGCTGCGGTCCACCAGATCGGTGCCGGCCCAGGCCTCCAGCGCCTGGATGCGGCGCGAAAACGCCGGCTGGGTCACGTGCCGCAGCTGGGCCGAGCGGCTGAAGCTGCGGGTTTCAGCCAGGCTGACGAAATCTTCGAGCCACTTGGTTTCCATGCGGGCGATTATGCGTGGGGCGCGACGGTGGATGGCGCCCTTTACCGACGCCCCGACACCGGCTAAATTGAAGCATGGACACAATCCTGGTTCTGGGTGGTTCCGGCTTTGTCGGCCGGCATGTGTGCGAGAAGGCCTCGCGCCTGGGCTGGCGGGTGACCGTGCCCACGCGGCGGCGTGGCAACGCGCAGCACCTGCTCACGCTGCCGCGGGTCGAACCGGTGGAGGCGCATGTGCACGACGAGGCCGCGCTGACGCGGCTGGTTGCGGGGCACGATGCGGTCGTGAACCTGGTCGCGATCCTGCACGGCGACGCCGCTGCCTTTCACAAGGTCCATGTCGAGTTGCCGCAAAAGCTCGCACGGGCCTGCGCAGCCGCGGGTGTGCGCCGCGTCGTGCACGTCAGCGCCCTGGGCGCCAGCCTGGACGGCCCCTCGATGTACCAGCGCAGCAAGGCGCAGGGCGAGGCGGCGCTGCGGCAGGCCGACCTCCAACTCACCGTGCTGCGCCCCAGCGTCATGTTCGGCGCGGAAGACCGCTTCCTCAACCTGTTTGCGCGCCTGCAGCAGACCTTCCCGTTCATGCCGCTGGCCGGCGCCGACACGCGCTTTCAGCCCGTGTGGGTGGAAGACGTGGCCGAGGCGCTGCTGCGCTGTCTGCGGGACCCCAGGACCATCGGCCAGACGTATGAAGCCTGCGGGCCGGACGTGTTCACGCTGCGGCAACTGGTGACGCTGGCAGGCAAGTGGGCCGGCGTGAACCACGGCAAGGGCCGGCCGGTGGTGGCCTTGCCGCCGGCCCTGGGCCGGTTGCAGGCGCGGCTGATGGAACTGGCGCCGGGCCCGCCCCTGATGAGCCGCGACAACCTGGCCTCGCTGCAGGTGGACAACGTCGCCACGGGCAGCGTGCCCGGCCTCGACGCACTGGGCATCCGCCCGTCGCCGCTGGCCGGCATCGCCCCGGGCTACCTGGGCACGCGCGGTCCGCGCAGCCGGCTGATCGAGATGCGCGGCCTTGCCGGACGCTGAAACCGCCGTACCGGGGCCACCTCGCATCAGCGAGGCCCCCATTTCGCATCAATCACCTGCGGCGGCCGCGCTAGCATGAGGCCCTTCAAGCGGAAAAACCCCATGCTCAAGCTCTACATCGGCAACAAGAACTACTCGTCCTGGTCCATGCGGCCCTGGGTGCTGCTCACACAGGCCGGGATCCCTTTCGAGGAAGTGATGGTGCGCTTCGACTCGTTCGATGCCGGCTCCACCTTCAAGCAGGCCGTGGGCGCGCACAGCCCCGTGGCCAAGGTGCCGGTGCTGGTGGACGGCGGCTTCGCGGTCTGGGACACGCTGGCCATTGCCGAAACCCTGGCCGAAAAATTCCCCGACCAGGCGCTCTGGCCGGCTGACCGCCACGCCCGGGCGCGCGCCCGCAGCGTCTGCGCCGAAATGCACAGCGGCTTCGCCGCGCTGCGCGGCGCCTGCCCGATGAACATCGAGGCCTCGCTGCCCGAAGCCGGCGCGCTGGCCCTGCGCGACAAACCCGCCGTGCGCGCGGACCTGGCGCGCATCGTGACGATGTGGAGCGGCCTGCTCGGCCAACACGGCGGACCGATGCTTTTCGGCGCCTTCAGCATCGCCGATGCCTATTTCGCCCCAGTCGTCATGCGGATCAGAACCTACGCCTTGCCGGTTCCGGCGCCCGTGGCCGCCTACATCGACCGCGTCTGCACCCTGCCGGGCGTCAGGGCCTGGATCGACGGCGCGTTGGCCGAGAACGACTTCATTGAATTCAACGAACCCTACCGCCTGCGCCGCGACTGAAGCCGGCCGCGGGGCCCGCAAACCGCGCCGATCCGTCCAGCGTTTGTGTGGACAAGTTTGTTGAAATCGCCCCGGCAACCCGGCAAACTCCTTTCAGATCAAGGACTTGCTTGCGGCGCCCAAAAATGAGGCACGGTGGGCAACTGGCGGCACGGGCAGCCGATACACTGCGGCCATGCAAATTTATCGGGTTGGCGGGTCGGTGCGGGACGAATTGCTGGGCCTGCCGGTGAAAGACCGCGACTGGGTGGTGGTGGGCGCCACGCCCGAGCAGATGAACGCGCAGGGGTTTCTGCCCGTGGGCAAGGATTTCCCGGTGTTCCTGCACCCGAAAACACGCGAGGAGTACGCGCTGGCGCGCACCGAACGCAAGACCGCGCGCGGCTACAAGGGCTTCGCCATCCACACCTCGCCCCACGTCACGCTGGAAGAAGACCTGGCGCGGCGCGACCTGACCATCAACGCCATCGCCGTTGAAGACCACCGGGCCACGGCGTCGGACCCCGATCGCCAGGAAAGCGCCGCCGAACGCGTGCTCGTGGACCCCTACGGCGGCCAGCGCGACCTGCAAGCCCGCGTGCTGCGCCACGTCACCGACGCCTTCCACGAAGACCCGGTGCGCATCCTGCGCGTGGCGCGTTTTGCCGCGCGTTTCGCCGACTTCACGGTCGCGCCGGAAACCATGCAGCTCATGCGCGGGATGGTGGCGCACGGCGAGGCCGACCACCTGGTGGCCGAACGCGTCTGGCAGGAACTCGCGCGCGGCCTGATGGAAGCCACGCCCTCGCGCATGTTCGACGTGCTGCGCGAATGCGGCGCCCTGAACGTGCTGCTGCCCGAGGTGGACCGGCTCTGGGGCGTGCCGCAGCGCGCCGACTACCACCCCGAGATCGACACCGGCGTGCACCTGATGATGGTGCTCCAGCAGAGCGCGCGGCTTGGCACCTCCCTGGCCGTGCGTTTTGCCTGCCTCACGCACGACCTGGGCAAGGGCACGACGCCGGCCGAAATGCTGCCGCGCCACATCGGCCACGAGGAGCGCAGCGCGCGCCTGCTCAAGGGCCTGTGCGAGCGCCTGCGCGTGCCCGTGGACTGCCGCGAACTGGCCGACGTGGTGGCGCGCGAGCACGGCAACATCCACCGCAGCGGCGAGTTCGGCGCGGCGGCGCTGGTGCGCCTGCTGGAGCGCTGCGACGCCTTCCGCAAGCCGCGACGGTTTGAAGAAATCCTGCAGGCCTGCGAGTGCGACGCGCGCGGTCGGCTGGGCTTTGAAGACAAGGCCTACCCGCAGCACGAACGGCTGGCGCGGGTGCTGGCCGCCGCGCAGTCGGTCGCGACGGCCGACGTTGCGGAACGCGCGTTGGCGGCGGGCCTCACGGGGCCCAAGGTCGGCGAGCTGATCCACGCGGCGCGCATCGAGGCCGTGGCCCGCCTGCCGTAGCCGCCGGCCGCCGCGCGGCTTGTTATGCTCGCCAACCATGGCCCACCTGCTGATTGTTGAAGACGATGAATTGCTGCGCGACGGCCTGTGCGCGCAGCTGGCGCAGGCCGGGCACACGGTCACCGGCGCCAGCGATGGCGCGCAGGCCCAGGCGCTGCTGGATGGCACCCGCTTCGACGCCGTCATCCTGGACCTGGGCCTGCCCGTCGTGGACGGCATGGCCGTGTTGCGCTGGGTGCGCAAGCGGCTGGCCACGCTGCCCGTGCTGATCCTCACGGCGCGCGACGGCGTGGAAGACCGGGTCGAAGGCCTGAACGCCGGGGCCGACGACTACCTCACCAAACCCTTCGACATGGCCGAGCTCAAGGCCCGGCTGCAGGCCATGTTGCGGCGCTCGCGCATGCCGGCTTTTGGCGGGTCGATGGAAATGCCCGCCGGCAACGCCAGACTGCGGGTGGACGCCCAGCTGCCGCGCGCCTGGCTGGGCGACGAGCCGCTGGAATTGACGCAGCGCGAATGGGAGCTGTTGTCGCTGCTGGTCGCCAACGCCGGGCAGGTGGTCAGCCGCGAGGACGTGTTCAGCGCCTGGCAATCCGAATCGGCCGAAGGCGCTGGCATGGGCTCCAACGCGCTGGAGGTCTACGTGCACCGCCTGCGCCGCAAGCTGGCGGATTCCGGCCTGAACATCCGCAACGTGCGGGGGCTGGGCTACATGCTGGAAAACGCCACGCCATGAGCCGCCAGGCCGCTCCCAAGGCGAACAGCCCCGCAGTGCGCAGCACGAAGGTCCACCCGTGAACGCCGCGCCGGGCCGCCCCGGCCTGTCGCTCAAACGCCAGCTGCTGCTCTGGCTGCTGCTGCCCCAGCTCGTGTTGTGGCTGGTCGGCGGGGCGCTGGCCTACCGCGTGGCGCTCGACTACGCCGAAAAAAGCATCGACCAGTCGCTGAGCCAGTCGGTGCGCGCGCTGGCGCGCCAGGTCAAGCCGCTGGGCTCGGGCCTGCTGGTGGACTTCCCGAAAGCGGCCCAGGACATCCTGGAGCAGGACCCCGGCGACCGCCTGAGCTACATGGTGTCGTCGCCGCCCGGCAGCTTCCTGCTGGGCAACCGGCAACTGCCCGGCCCACCGGCCGCCGCGGTCGTGAACCCCGGCGAGCCCCTGCTCTACAACAGCACGGTCGATGGCCGCGCCATGCGCACCGTGGCCCTGGACGTGGACTACGGCGAAGCCGGCGCCCCCCGGCGCCTGCGCGTGCAGGTGGCCAGGAGCCTGGCCGTGCAGGAGCGCATCGCGCGCGAACTCGTGGCCGACGTGCTGGTGCCGCTGCTGTTGCTCGGCGCGGTGCTCGGCGGGCTGGTCTATGCCGGCATCCAGCGCGGCCTGGTGTCGCTCAATCGGCTCGAAGCCCAGCTCGGCGACCGCCGCGTGGCCGCGCTGTCGCCCATCGAAATGACCGAGGCGCCGCAGGAGGTGCAGTCGCTGGCCGGCGCGGTCAACCAGCTGCTCGCGGCCGTGCGGCGCAGCGTGAGCCAGGAAAAGCGCTTCCTGAACGATGCCGCGCACCAGCTGCGCACGCCGCTCGCCGGATTGATCAGCCAGACCGAGCTGGCGCTGCAGGAGCCGGACGGCGAGGCGCTGCGCTCGCGCCTGGCGAAAGTCCACGCGGGCGCCCAGCGCAGCGCCCACCTGGTGCACCAGTTGCTGGCGCTGGCCCGCACCGAGACCGACATCGCCCTGCAGCCGCTGGACGTGGCCGCGCTGGCGCGCGAGGTGGCCCGCGAGTGGACGCCGCGGGCCATCGCCGCGGGGGTGGATCTGGGTTATGAAGGCGGCAGCCGGCTCATGGTGCAGGGCCAGGGCCTGCTGCTGCGCGAGGCGCTCAACAACCTGATCGACAACGCCCTGCGTTATGTGCCGCGCGGCGCGACGGTCACACTGCGCGTCGGCGAAAGCGGGGGGGACGTGCTGCTCGAAGTGGACGACGACGGCCCCGGCCTCAGCCCGGCCGATCTGGCC
The DNA here is from genome assembly GCA_023259355.1 of Comamonadaceae bacterium. Lineage (GTDB taxonomy): Bacteria > Pseudomonadota > Gammaproteobacteria > Burkholderiales > Burkholderiaceae_C > JAHFQI01. Next base: position 3,879 of record JAHFQI010000033.1, on the reverse strand, counting down.
CATGTGTTCGAGCGCTTCTGGCGCGCCAGCGAACTGCCGGGCGGCTGCGGACTCGGGCTGGCGATCGTGCAGGAGATCGCCCAGCGCCATGGCGGCACGGCGTCGGTCGCGAACCTGTCGCCGCACGGCCTGCAGGTGCGCATGCGCTGGCCGCTGGAAACCCAGCGCCCGGCCTCCTGATCAACCCAGGCGTTGCCCGCTCTGCACGTCGAACCAGTTGGCGTGGGCCGCGCGCGGCTGCAGGCCGACCCGCTCGCCGGGACTCACGCGCAGCTGCGGCGACACGCGCACCGTCATGTCCCCGGCGTCGGTCTTGACCACCACATAGGTGTCCGCGCCCGTGGGCTCGACCAGGCTGACCTCCCCGCGCCAGGGCGCGGCATCGGCCAGCTCGATGTGCTCGGGCCGCAGGCCCAGCGTCGCCTTCCCGCCCGCCGCCGGGCAGGCCAGCGGCAAGGCCGCGCCCGCAATGCCGAAGGCGGGCTGGCCGCCGGCTGGCCCGGCGGCGCCGGCGATCAGGTTCATGGTCGGCGAGCCGATGAAGGTTGCCACGTAGGTGTTGGCGGGCCGGTTGTAGATGTCGTCGGGTGTGCCGAGTTGCTGCAGCACGCCGTCTTTCATGACCGCGATGCGGCTGCCCAACGTCATGGCCTCGATCTGGTCGTGCGTGACGTACACGCTGGTGATGCCGCTGGCCTGGTGCAGGCGCTTGATCTCGGCGCGCATTTCCACGCGCAGCTTGGCGTCCAGGTTGGACAGCGGCTCGTCAAACAGGAACAGCTGCGGCTGGCGGGCGAGCGCCCGGCCCATGGCCACGCGCTGGCGCTGGCCGCCCGAGAGCTGGCCCGGCCGGCGGTCCAGCAGGTGGGTGATCTGCAGCATGGCGGCAACTTCGGCGATGCGCTTCGTGCGCTCGTCCCTGGGCACCTTGCGCATCTCCAGCGCGAAGCCGATGTTCTCGGCCACGCTCATGGTCGGGTACAGCGCGTAGCTCTGGAACACCATGGCGATGTCGCGCTGGGCCGGGGCCACGCCCACCACGTTGCGCTCGCCGATACGGATTTCGCCCTCGGTGGGCTCTTCCAGCCCGGCAATGATGTTGAGCAGCGTGGACTTGCCGCAGCCCGACGGGCCCACCAGGATGAGGAACTCGCCGGGGGCGACGTCGATGTCGATGCGCTTGAGCACCTCGACGGTCCTGTCGGCCGCGCCGAAGGTTTTGCGGATGCCCTTGATGTGCAATGCGGAAGCCATGTTGCTTATCCTTTGACGGCGCCAGCCGTGAGTCCCTTGACGAAATACTGCCCCGCCAGCACGTAGATCAGCAGGGTGGGCAGGCCCGCGATCACGGCGGCCGCCATGTCCACGTTGTAGTTTTTCACGCTGCTGGTGGTGTTGACCATGTTGTTCAGGCCCACGGTCACGGGTTTGCTGTCGGCGCCGCTGAAGGCCACGCCAAACAGGAAGTCGTTCCAGATGTTGGTGAACTGCCAGATCAGCGTAACCATCACGATGGGCGTGGACAGCGGCACGATGATGCGGATGAAGATGCGCCAGAAACCCGCGCCGTCAATGCGCGCCGCGTTCACCAGCTCCTTCGGGATGGCCGCGTAGTAGTTGCGGAAGAACAGCGTGGTGCCCGCCAGGCCGGCCAGGCAGTGCACGAAGATCAGGCCATAGACCGAGCTGGAAATGCCCAGCCAGCCCAGCACCTGGCTCATCGGCAGCAGCACCACCTGGAACGGCATGAACACGCCGAACAGCAGGAAGCCGAACAACAGTTCGCTGCCGCGAAACTTCCACAGGCTCAGCACGTAGCCGTTGATGGCGCCCCACAGCGTGGAGATCAGCACCGCCGGAAACACGATCAGCACCGAGTTCCAGAAGAAGGGCTGCAGGCCCCGGCAGTCGGTGCCGGTGCAGGCGCTGGACCAGGCCAGCGTCCAGGCCTCGAAGTTCAGGCCCTGCGGCAGGCTCAGCAGGTTGCCGCCGCGGATCTGCTCTGCGTCCTTCAGTGAAGTCACCAGCATCACGTACATCGGGGCCAGGAAGAACAGCGCGGCCACCAGCAGCACGCCGTAGATCAGGGCGCGGGAAAGGTGCTTAGCGATCATGGGGCTTGCTCCGCAGTTCACTGTACAAATAAGGCACCACTATCGCCGCCACGGTGGCCAGCATCATGGTGGCGCTGGCCGCGCCCAGGCCGATCTGGCCGCGCGTGAAGCTCATCACGTACATGAAGGTGGCGGGCACGTCGGTGGCGTAGCCGGGGCCGCCGCCGGTCAGCGCCATCACCAGATCGAAACTCTTGATCGACAGGTGCGACAGCACCATGATGGTGGAGAACACCACGGGCCGCAGGATCGGCAAAATGATGCGCCAGTAGATGCGCGGCAGGCTGGCGCCGTCGATCTGCGCGGCCTTGATGATGCTGTCGTCGATGCCGCGCAGCCCAGCCAGGAACAAGGCCATGGCAAAGCCGGCGGACTGCCAGATGCCGGCGATCACCACGCAGTAGATGGCGGTGTCGCTCTGCACCAGCCAGTCGAAACTGAAGCTGCTCCAGCCCATGTCGTGCATGAGTTTTTCCAGCCCCAGGCTGGGGTTCAGCATCCACTTCCAGGCGGTGCCGGTGACGATGAACGACAAGGCCATGGGGTACAGGTAGACCGTCCGCAGCCAGCCTTCGGCGCGGACCTTCTGGTCCAGCACGATGGCCAGCGCCATGCCGATCAGCATCGCGCCGCCAACGTACAGCACGCTGAAAATGCCCAGGTTCTTCAGCGCCAGCCACCAGCGATCCGACTCCCAGAGCTTGGCGTACTGCGCCAGGCCGACGAACTCGTCGTAGTTGGGCAGCATGCGCGAGCCGGTCAGGGACAGCACCCCGTTCCAGATCATCAGCCCGTAGATAAAGGCAAAGCCCAGCACGAAGCCCGGTGCGATCACCAGCTTGGGCAGCATTTGCTCAACAGTCGGTTTCATGGAAATGGATCTCCGGGTTCAATCGGGCCCCGCTTACTTGGCGGCAGCCGCCGCGGCGATCTTCTTCTGCGCGTCGGCCACGCTGATCTTGTCGTCGTTCCAGAACTGGCTGACCGCGTCCTTGATGGCGCCTTCGGCCGCCGGGCTGATGGCCATGCCGTGCGCCACGGAGGGCACCAGGCCGCCGGATTTGGCGGTGTCCACGAAGTCCTTGGCCGAGGTCTTGGCGCAGTCGTCGAACTTGTCCATCTTCATGGCCAGGCGCACGGGGATGGAGCCCTTGTTGAGGTTGAACACCTCCTGGAACTCGGGCCCCATGATGGCGACGGCCAGGTCGGCCTGCGCCTTTTGCGCGTCGGCGGACTTGAGCTTGTACATGGCAAAGGAATCGACGTTGAAGGTGAACGCGCTGGCCGTGCCCGGCGCGGCGGCGCACAGGAAATCCTTGCCCGGCACTTTGCCCGCGGCGATGAATTCGCCCTTGGCCCAGTCGCCCATGAACTGGAAGCCGGCCTTGCCCTGCATCACCATGGCCGTGGCCAGGTTCCAGTCGCGGCCCGGCGCGGCGGCGTCGGTGTAGCCCTTGATCCTGCGGAAGGTTTCCAGCGACTTCTTCATGGTGTCGCTGCCGAGCGCCTTGGGGTCGAGCTTGACCAGCGCGTCGTTGTAGAACTTGTTGCCGCCCACACCCAGCACCACCGACTCGAAGGTGGTGAAGTCCTGCCAGTTCTGGCCGCCGTGCGCCACGGCGACCAGGCCCGCCTTCTTGATCTTGTCGGCGGCGGCGAAGAATTCGTCGTAGCTCTTGGGCATGCCGGCCACACCGGCCTTCTTCAGCACCTCCGGGTTGGCCCAGACCCAGTTGACGCGGTGCACGTTGACCGGCACGGCCAC
>JAHFQI010000032.1 GCA_023259355.1 Comamonadaceae bacterium | reverse complement strand
CATGAGACAACACGCCTTCAAGACTTCCCTCTTCGCGCTTGCGGTGGCAGCCACCTTCAGCATCGGCGCCCATGCAGCCGACATCAAGCTCGGCGTGGCGGAAGCCCTCTCGGGGGGCGCGGCGCAGTATGGCAATGCCATCCGTAACGGCTTCCAGCTTGCGGCCGAGGAAATCAATGCCGCCGGCGGCGTCAATGGCAACAAGCTGCTGCTCGTGATCGAAGACGAACAGGGCAAGAAAGAAGAAGCCATCAACGTCTTCAAGAAACTTATTTTTCAGGACAACGTGCTGATGGTGTTCGGCCCCACGCTGTCGAACTCGGCCCAGGCGGCCGACCCGATTGCCCAAGCGGCCAAAATCGTGGTCTTTGGCACATCCAACACGGCGGACGGCATCACCTCGATTGGCGATCACGTGTTCCGCAACTCGGTCACCGAAGCCGACGTGTTGCCTGAAACCATCAAGATGGCGGTCAAAAAGGCCGGCATCAAGAAGGTGGCCGTGATGTATGGCAGCGACGACGTGTTCACCAAGAGCGGCTACGACAATTTCAAGAAGGCCCTCGAAGACCTGAAGATCCCCGTCACGACCACCGAGACCTTCGCCAAGGGCGATGTGGATTTCAAGGCGCAACTGACCAAGATCAAGGCCGGCAACCCGGATGCGATCGTCCTGTCGGCTTTGCTGGCTGAAGGTGCGCCCATCATGGTGCAGGCTCGCCAGCTCGGCCTGAACATGCCCTTCATCGGCGGCAACGGCATGAACTCGGTCAAGGTTTTTGATCTGGCCAAGGACAAGGCCGAAGGCCTGTACGTGGGCAGCCCGTGGTCGATCGAAAACCAGGCCGAGGCGAACCGCAAGTTCGTGGTGGCTTACACGACCAAGTACAAATCCGCGCCCGACCAGTTCGCGGCCCAAGCCTATGACGCGATGAACATCGTTGCCCAGGCACTGCGCAAGATCAAGCTGGGCAACGACCTGGCAGCCAATCGCAGCGCGCTGCACCAAGCCCTGCCAGCGGTGAAGCATGCCGGTGCCACCGGCGCCTTCAGCTTTCGCCGTGCCACCGACAAGGCCGGCAAGCCCGCCGGCTATGACGCCCAGCAGGCCGCCATCGTCAGCGTGACCAAGGGCGGCAAGTTCTCGATCGAGAAGTAACAGGCTTCGCCTCCCACCGGACGGCGCGGTTTGCTGCGCCGTCCTTTCTTTTTACAACGTCATTACAGACTATCCGGGACCGCCCATCGTGTTGGAACAGCAACTGGTCAACGCCTTGTCACTCGGGTGCGTCTACGCCCTTTTCGCACTGGGTTTCACGCTCATTTTCGGTGTATTGGGCGTCATCAACCTCTCTCACGGCGCCGTGTTCATGGTTGGCGCCTACGCGGCGCGGCAGGCCGTTGCGCGCTTCGATTTCCCGCTCTGGGGCGCGCTGCTGTTCGCCTTTCTGTTGTGCGGCTTGATCGGCCTGGCCATTGATTTTCTGGTGTTGCGCCCCCTGCGGGCGCGCAACGCTCCGCACCTGATCCCGATGATTGCGACGATTGGCGTGGCCATCATCCTCAACAACGGCATCCAGGGTCTGTTTGGCGCCGAGAATCTGCGCTTTCCTTCCGGCCTGGTCTCGGAGGAAACCCTGAGTCTGGGCGGCCTGCACCTCACCGCGCTGGACCTGGGCATCATGCTGCTGTCGTTCGCGTTGATGGCCGTGCTTCTGCTGGCCCTCAAAAAGACCCAGCTGGGCCGCGCCCTGCGCGCCATTGCGGAGTCGCCGAAAGCGGCCTACCTGCTGGGCATCAATGTGGAAGGCCTGTTCTTCCTCACCTCCTTTGCGGCGGCCGGCCTGGGCGGCGTAGCCGGCGTGTTGATCGGGCTGTACTCCAACGCACTGTTCCCCTTGATGGGGCAGCCCATGCTGCACAAGGGCATTGCGGTCATCATCCTGGGCGGCATGGGCGACATCCGCGGAGCGCTGATCGGCGGCCTGTTCCTGGGCTTTGCCGAGGTTCTGTCGGTGGCCTACATCGGCTCCAGCATGCGCGACGCCGTGGCCTTTGGCCTGCTTTTCCTGATCCTGCTGGTCAGGCCCAAGGGCCTGTTCGGCAGCTTGCAAGAACGCAAGGTCTGAACATGGACGGAATCACCAACTTCTGGTCGGTCTACAGCAATCTGGTGCTCACGCTGGGCACCAACGGCTTGCTTGCGCTGTCGATCTATCTGACGCTGTCCTGCGGCATGTTGACGATCGCCAACGCGGCGTTCATGGGCATCGGCGCCTATACCTCGGCCCTGCTGACCATGAATTACGGCCAGCCCTTTCCGGTTGCGCTGGCGGCTGGCATGGCGGCACCCGCGCTGACCGCCTTCGTGATCGGCAAACCCACCCTGCGCCTTTCAGGCGTCTACCTGGCGATGGCCACGCTGGCCTTTGGCGAGGTCGTCCGCATTGCGGTCCTCAACGCCGAACCCCTCACCGGAGGCGCGCTGGGTCTCAACGGCATTCCTCAGTCCACCGAATGGTGGCATGTGGCCATGGCGCTGCTCGTCACGATGGCCCTGCTCTGGCAACTGCGCCGGTCCAAAGTGGGTCGGGCCTTCGAAGCCATCAAGGAAGACGAGACCGCGGCCGGACTGATGGGCATCGACGTGGCGTCCCACAAGTTGCTGGCTTTCGTGCTGGGGGGTGCCATCGCGGGGCTGGCCGGCACACTCAACGCCCACCTGACGTTTTTCATCGGCCCCAATGAATACGGCTTTGACCGCGCGGTGGACATCCTCACCATGACCATTCTCGGCGGCATTGGCGGCTTGACCGGCCCGGTGGTGGGCGCCGTCATACTCACCTTGCTGCCCGAAATGCTGCGCTCGCTCAAGGATTTCCGGCTGGTCGTCAACGGCTTCATTCTGGTGCTGATCGTGCTGTTCCTGCCCAAGGGCATCTGGGATCCGGCACGTATCCGTCAATGGTTTGGCAGGAAAGGAGGCCAGCGATGAGCACCGCATTGCGCCTGAGCAATCTCTCGCGCCACTTCGGCGGCCTCAAGGTGTTGCAGGACGTGAACCTTGAGATTCCGCAGGGCGGCATCTTTGGCCTGATCGGCCCCAACGGCGCGGGCAAGACGACCGTCTTCAACCTCATTACCGGCCTGCTGCCTCCCACCGGCGGCACCATCGAGTTCATGGACCGGAATCTTGCGGGCCTCAAGCCGCACGAGATCACGCGCATGGGCATTGCCCGTACTTTCCAGAACATCCGCATCTTCAAGGAAATGTCGCTGCTGGAGAACGTGATGGTCGGCATGCACTCGCAGCTGAAGTACGGCCCGCTCGGCCTGCTGGCCGGCTCCGCCCGGTTTCGCAGCGAGGAGCGCCGGGCCCGGGAGCGGGCCAGTGAACTGCTGTCCTGGGTCAGGCTCGACCACAAGGCCAGCGATCAGGCCGACAACCTCTCCTACGGTGACCAGCGCAAGCTGGAGTTGGCGCGCGCGCTGGCGAGCGAGCCGAAATTGCTGCTGCTGGACGAACCGGTGGCGGGCATGAACAGCACTGAGAAAACCGAGCTGATGGGCGAAATACGCAATATCAGCGCGCGCGGCTACACGATTTTCATGATTGAACACGACATGCGTTTTGTGATGGGCCTGTGCGAGCACATCGCGGTCCTGAATTTTGGCCACATCATTGCACGCGGCGGACCAGACGCCATCCGCAACGACCCGCAGGTCATCGAAGCCTATCTCGGTCGCGAAGACGACGAAGTGACCTCTGGCGAGGTGACCGCATGAGCGCCGCCGGACCGATCCATCGCGCCCCGGCAGCATCGACGGGCAGCACGCCCCCCCTGCTGCAGGTCCAGGGCCTGAAAGTCGCCTACGGCCATATCGAAGCGGTCAAGGGCATTGACCTGGAACTGCACGAAGGCCGGATCACCACACTGGTCGGCGCCAACGGCGCAGGCAAATCGACCACCCTCCTGGCGCTGTCGGGGCTGGTCAAAAAAGCCGCCGGCCGCGTGCTGCTGGAGGGCGTGGACCTGACCCAAATGGCGCCGCACAAGATCGTCGCCAACGGGGTGGTACAGGTGGCCGAAGGCCGCGCCACGCTGACCACCTTGACCGTGCAGGAAAACCTGGAACTGGGGGCGTACACCCGGCGTGACGGTGGCAACCGTGCCCACGACATGGACTATGTTTTCAAACTGTTCCCGCGCCTCAAGGAACGGGCTCGCGGGTTGGCGGGCAACCTGTCAGGCGGTGAGCAGCAAATGCTGGCGATTGGCCGCGCCCTCATGGCCAAGCCCCGCGTGCTGCTGCTGGACGAGCCGTCGATGGGCCTGGCCCCGATCCTCGTTCAGGAAATCTTTCGCACCCTGCACGACATCAATCAGGCCGGCCTGACCATTTTTCTGGTCGAGCAGAACGTGCGCCAGGCGCTCAAGATCGCCGATCACGCTTACGTGATCGAGACCGGGAATATCGTGCTGAGCGGGACCGGACGCGAACTGCTGGTCAATCCCAAAGTGCAGGAAGCCTATCTAGGCAGCTGACGCCTGCGCCGGCCCGGCGGCCAGCTCAGGCCACCGATTTGAGCGCGAACTGGGCGGGCGCCACCAGAACCGGGAAGCGATTGACGATCGATTTTTCGATCCCTGACGCATCCAGGCCCTGCATCGCCAACAGTTTCACGGGATCGCCGTGTTCGATGAACACATCGGGCAGGCCCAGTTGCAGGAGCGGCTTGAGCACGCCAGCCGCGTTCAGCGCCTCGCCCACCGCGCTGCCCGCGCCACCCATGAGGGCGCCCTCTTCCACGGTCACCAGCGCCTCGTGCTCCGCGGCCACTTTCAGCAGCAATTCGACGTCCAGCGGCTTGGCCCAGCGCATGTTGACCACCGTGGCATTGAGCTTTTCAGCGGCCTGCAGCGCCGGGTAAAGCAGCGTGCCGAAAGCCAGGATGGCAATGCCTTTGCACGCGCCCTCGGGCACCCCTTGCCGAACGCGACGAATCTCGCCCTTGCCGAAGGGCAGCCCGGCCAGCCCGGGCTCGGTGGCCACGCCCGCCCCGGCCCCGCGCGGGTAGCGCACGGCGACCGGGTGGTCCTGCTCGAAGGCGCTGGAGAGTAGCTGGCGGCATTCGCGCTCGTCCGCCGGACAGGCGATGCTCACGTTGGGAATGCAGCGCAGATAAGGAACGTCGTAGGCGCCGGCATGGGTGGCGCCGTCGGCGCCGACCAGGCCGGCGCGGTCGAGCGCGAACACCACCGGCAGGTTCTGGATCGCCACGTCGTGGATCAACTGGTCGTAGGCGCGCTGCAGGAAGGTGGAGTAGATCGCCACCACCGGCTTCAGCCCTTCGCAGGCCAGGCCGGCGGCGAAGGTGACCGCATGCTGCTCGGCAATGCCCACGTCGTAATAGCGCCCCGGAAAGCGCTTCTCGAACTCGACCATGCCCGAACCCTCGCGCATGGCCGGCGTGATGCCCACCAGGCGCTGGTCTTTCTCGGCCATGTCGCAGAGCCAGTGGCCGAACACCTGGGTGAACGTCGGCTTGGGCGCCGCGGCCGGGGGCACCAGGCCCACGGCCGGATCGAACTTGCCCGGGCCATGGTAGGCGACGGGATCGGCCTCGGCCAGCTTGTAGCCCTGGCCTTTCTTGGTGACCACGTGCAGGAACTGCGGGCCCTTGAGATGCTTGATGTTTTCCAGCGTCGGGATCAGCGATTCGAGGTCGTGGCCGTCGATCGGGCCCACGTAGTTGAAGCCGAATTTCTCGAACAGCGTGGCGGGCACCACCATGCCCTTGGCGTGCTCCTCCAGCCGCTTGGCCAGCTCGAACAGGGGCGGGGCGACCTTGAGCACATTCTTGCCGACGTTCTTGGCCGCCGAGTAGAACTGGCCGCTCATGAGTTGCGCCAGGTAGCGGTTGAGCGCACCCACGGGCGGACTGATCGACATGTCGTTGTCGTTCAGGATCACCAGCAGGTTGCAGTCTTCGACGCCGGCGTTGTTCAGCGCCTCGAAGGCCATGCCGGCCGTCATGGCACCGTCGCCGATGATCGCGACCGCATGGCGCGACTCGCCCTTCTGCCTTGCGGCGACGGCCATGCCGAGCGCGGCCGAGATGCTGGTGGACGAGTGCGCGGTACCAAAGGTGTCGTATTCGCTCTCGGCCCGCTGCGGAAAGCCGCTCAGGCCACCGAGTTGCCGCAGCGTCGGCATGCGCTCGCGCCGGCCGGTCAGGATCTTGTGCGGGTAGGTCTGGTGGCCCACGTCCCACACCAGGCGGTCGTGCGGCGTGTTGAACACGTAATGCAGGGCCACGGTGAGTTCCACGGTGCCGAGGTTGGAGCTGAGGTGACCCCCCGTCCTGGCCACGTTGTCGAGCACGCAGGCCCGCAACTCGTCCGCAACGGACTGGAGCTGGGCGCGCGGCAGGCGGCGCAGATCCGCCGGGTCTTTGATCGTATCGAGCAGCGAAGTCATTTTGAGCTTGAGCCTCTTCCCTTATTTGTCCCGGTTCACAACCATGCCCGCCAGCGCGCGCAGCGCCTGGGTCCGGGAGGCGGGCAGCCCCGTGGCGTCCAGCGCGGCCAGCGCCTGCGCCAGGAGTGCCTGCGCATAGTCCATCGACCGCTCCAGCCCCATCAGCGACACATAGGTGGGCTTGTCCGACGCCGCATCCTTGCCGGCGGTCTTGCCCAGCGTCGCCGAATCGGCGGTCACATCCAGAATATCGTCCACGACCTGGAACGCCAGGCCAATGGCGCCGCCGTAGTCCGCCAGCCCCCGGGCCACGGCGGCCGCTTCCGCGTCCACTCCTTCATTGCAGGCGGCGCCCATCACCACACTGCCGCGCAGCAGGGCGCCGGTTTTCAGGCGGTGCATCTGGCGCAACTGGTCTTCCGTCAGCGCCAGGCCCACGCTGGCCAGATCAATGGCCTGGCCGCCGGCCATGCCTTCATGACCGGCCGCACGCGCCAGCAGGCGGCACAAGGCGGCCTGCACGGGCGCGCCGACCGAGCCGTCATCGGGGGTCAGCAACTCGAAGGCCAGGGCCTGCAGCGCATCGCCGGCCAGCAAGGCCCGCGCCTCGCCAAACTTGACATGCACCGTGGGCTTGCCGCGCCGCAGCACGTCGTTGTCCATGCAGGGCATGTCGTCGTGCACCAGCGAATACGCGTGGATGAGTTCGACCGCGCAGGCCGCACGCAATGCTGCGTTGTCCATCCGCGTGCGCAAGGCCCCTTGCGCATCGCCGCCCACGGCCTCGGCCGCGGCCAGCACCAGCAGCGGGCGCAAGCGCTTGCCGCCGTCGAGCACGGCGTAACGCATGGCATCGCCCAGGCCGGCGGGCGCATCCGCGGCCACCCATGCGGACAAGGCCTGCTCCACACGATCGAGCTGGACGGCCGCCCAGGCCTGCAGGTCGAACATGCCGCCGGCGCTCACACTTGGACCCATGGTTTCAGAACCCCATCGTCGAGCACCTTGATCTGGTTTTCCACGCTTTCGAGCCGGTCACGGCAGAATTTCAGCAGCGCGGCGCCCCGCTGGTAGCCTTCCAGCAGCTGGTCCAGCGGCATCTGCCCGGATTCCAGGCGGCCGACCAGCTGCTCGAGCTCCTCCAGCGCGGCTTCATAGCTGGCGGGAAGGGCGGGCGGGACGGGCGAAGCGGGGGCCTTGGGCATGGAAACGGTACCGGAGTAAACCTGTGATTTTAGGCGGTGACCCTCCAGTTTCCTGGCCGCAGGCCCTGCAAATTGGGGTCAAGAGGCCCAAACCCGGCGCTGCATCCACCCCGGCGGGTACAATCCGGGCTCTTTCAGTCGGCCCCCGCCGGCTTTTTTTCGCGCCTGTGTTCACGGAACCGGCGCCTACTTTCCTGCCCCTTCATAGGGGGAGTCTCTAGGTCAGGTCACCCATGTCTGATTTAAGTCTTCAACTGCAGCAGGCCGCAAGCCAACTACCAGTTTCGAGCTACTTTGACGAGGCGCTGTACCAGCGCGAGCTGAGCAGCATCTTCCAGCGCGGGCCCCGCTATGTGGGGCACCAGCTCGCCGTGCCCAACGTGGGCGACTACTACGCCCTGCCCCATGAAGGCGAGGGCCGGGCGCTCGTGCGCACGCCGAAGGGGGTCGAGCTGATCTCCAACGTCTGCCGCCACCGCCAGGCCATCATGCTCAAGGGCCGGGGCTCGCTCGACACCTCGCAAAAAGGCAGCGCCGGGGGCAACATCGTCTGTCCGCTGCACCGCTGGACCTACGCGCCGGGCGGCCAGTTGCTGGGCGCACCGCATTTTGCGCACGACCCGTGCCTGGACTTGGCCAACTACAAGCTGCGGGACTGGAACGGCCTGCTTTTTGAAGACAACGGTCGCGACATTGCGGCGGACCTGGCCGGCATGGGCCCGCGCGCCGATCTCGACTTTTCGGGCTACGCCCTCGATCGCGTCGAACTGCACGAATGCAACTACAACTGGAAGACCTTCATCGAGGTCTACCTGGAGGATTACCACGTCGGCCCGTTCCACCCGGGACTGGGCAGCGTGGTGACCTGTGACGACCTGCGCTGGGAGTTCAAGCCCGAATATTCGGTGCAAACCGTTGGCGTGACCAACTGGCAGGGCCAGGCCGGCAGCCCGGTCTACGAACGCTGGAAGCGCCAGCTCCTGCAGTACCGTCAAGGCCAGGCCCCGAAGCATGGCGCGATCTGGCTCACCTACTACCCGCACATCATGGTCGAGTGGTACCCCCATGTGCTCACGGTCTCGACCCTGCACCCGATGGGGCCCACCAAGACCCTGAACATGGTGGAGTTCTACTACCCCGAGGAGATCGTTGCCTTCGAGCGCGAGTTCGTCGAAGCGCAGCAGGCCGCCTACATGGAAACCTGCATCGAGGATGACGAAATCGGCGAGCGCATGGATGCGGGCCGCCGCGCCCTGATGCAGCGGGGCGACAACGAGGTCGGCCCGTACCAGAGCCCGATGGAGGACGGCATGCAGCACTTCCACGAGTGGTATCGCGGCGTCATGGACCTGCGGCAAGCACCGGTTTGACGGCCCGCCTCGCCCCCGCGGCGCCGGGTCCGGCGCCCCTCTGATTCAAAAGGACCGGATTTTGCAAGCCTCATGGATGATTCTGGCCTCGCTGCTGTTCGCGAGCATGAGTGTGTGCATCAAGTTTGCGTCGGCGCACTTCAGCACCGTGGAGCTGGTGTGCTACCGCGGGGCCATCGGCATCGTCGTCATGGCCACCTGGTGCCGGGTCCAGGGCGTGCCGCTTAAGTCCACCGTGCCGATGATGCATGTGTGGCGCAGCGTCATCGGCGTGACCTCGCTGGGCGCCTGGTTCTACGCCATCGCCAAGCTGCCGCTGGCCACCGCCATGACGCTCAACTACATGAGCGGTGTCTGGGTCGCGGCGTTTCTCGTCGGCGGCACCCTGGTCATGGGTAGGCTGCAGGACATCGGCCGCCAGGGACCGATCGTGCTGACAGTGATGTCTGGGTTTGCCGGCGTGATCATGATGCTGCGCCCCACCATCGAGCAAAACCAGCTGTTTGCCGGGCTGGTGGGCCTGCTGTCGGGACTGACGGCCGCGTTTGCCTACCTGCAGGTGGCCGCGCTCGGCCGTATCGGGGAACCCGAAGCCCGCATCGTGCTGTATTTTTCCGTGGGCGCGGCCGTGGCCGGGGCACTGGGCATGGCCTTCACCGGCTTCAGCGACTGGACCTGGCCGCAGGCGCTGTGGCTGCTGCCGATCGGCGTGCTGGCGGCCATGGGCCAGCTGTGCATGACGCGCGCCTACAGCCACGGCGCCACGCTGGTGGTGGCCAACCTGCAGTACGCGGGCATTGTGTTCGCCGCGCTGTTCGGCCTGTTCCTGTTTGGTGACGACATCCCGCTGATCGGCTGGGCCGGCATGGCCCTCATCATCGCCAGCGGTATCGCCGCCACCTTCCTGCGTTCACGCGCCTTGCCCAACCCGCCCGCCGAGGAGCACTGACCCATGTCCGCCCCCTGCACCACCCTGATTTCCGCCCGACAACTGCAAGCCCTGCAGGCCAGCGGCGCACCGCTGATGGTCTTTGACTGCAGCTTCGAACTCATGCAGCCCGAGGCGGCCGACCGCCTGTACGCGCAGGTCCACATCGTGGGTGCGGTGCAGGCCCACCTGGACCGCCATCTCAGCGCGCAAAACCCGGCTGACGCGGTCAACGGCGGCCGGCACCCGCTGCCCCGGCGCGAAACCTTCGCCGCCTGGCTGTCCAGCATCGGCTTTTCCAACGCCATGCAGGCCGTGGTCTACGACCGCAATGGCGCGAACTACGGCGGCCGCCTGTGGTGGATGCTGAAATGGGCCGGCCATGAAGCCGTCGCGGTGCTCGATGGCGGGCTGCAGGCCTGGGAAGCGGCTGGCGGTGCCGTGGCAAGCGGCGCCCCGGCCCCCCGCCAAACCACGCATTTCACGCTGTCCACGGAAAAGGCCGCGCTCGCCTTGACCCCGGCTGTCGCCGCCAACCTGGGCCGCCCGAGCCAAACCATCCTCGACGCACGCGGTGCGCCGCGTTTCCGGGGCGAAGTGGAGCCGCTGGACCCGGTGGCGGGCCACATTCCCGGCGCGCTGAACCGGCCGTTCAACCTGAACCTCGGGCCGGACGGCCGCTTCAAGTCGCCCGACGAACTTAGGGCCGAATTCGAAACCCTGCTCGCCGGCCGCGACCCGGCCACCGTCGTCCACCACTGCGGCAGCGGCGTGAGCGCGGTACCGAACGTGCTCGCCATGGAAGTCGCCGGTCTGGGCCGCGCGCCACTGTACGCCGGCAGCTGGAGCGAGTGGTGCAACACACCCGGCCTGCCCTGCGCCCAGGGGTGACAAAGCCGTTCGGCCACACGCCTGACCCAAACAGAAACCGCCATGAAATCACCTGAACTCCTGCTGCCCGCCGGCTCGCTCGCCAAAATGCGCGCCGCCTATGACTTTGGCGCGGACGCGGTGTACGCGGGCCAGCCGCGCTACTCCCTGCGCGCGCGCAACAATGAATTCAAGCTGGAGCAGATCGGCCAGGGCATCTCGGAAGCCCACGCGCGCGGCAAGAAGTTCTTCCTGACCAGCAACCTGCTGCCGCACAACGACAAGGTGCGCACCTACATGCGCGACATCGAACCGGTGATCGCGATGGGCCCGGACGCGCTGATCATGGCCGACCCCGGCCTGATCATGATGGTGCGCGAGAAGTGGCCCGAGGTGGCGATTCACCTTTCGGTGCAGGCCAACACGGTGAACTTCATGGCCGTGAAGTTCTGGCAGCGCATGGGCGTGGCGCGCATCATCCTGTCGCGGGAGTTGAGCCTGGACGAGATCGAGAAGATCCGCCAGGAATGCCCGGATATTGAACTCGAAGTCTTCGTGCACGGCGCGCTGTGCATCGCCTACTCGGGCCGCTGCCTGCTCTCGGGCTACTTCAACCGGCGCGACCCGAACCAGGGCACCTGTACCAACGCCTGCCGCTGGACCTACACGCCGCAGGCCGGCAGCGACGAAAACGACGCGGGCGAGGTGCAGCCGGTCAAGCTGGAGGGTGATTTCAATTTCGGCGAGGCGCAGCTGGAAGCCGAAAAATCCTTCTCCGCCTGCGGCGGCGGCAACCGTCACCCGCTGGCCGACCGTGTCTACCTGCTCGAAGAAAAAGAACGGCCAGGCCAGCTCATGCCGATCATGGAAGACGAGCACGGCACCTACATCATGAACAGCAAGGACCTGCGCGCGGTGGAGCACGTGGAGCGGCTCGTGAAGATCGGCGTCGATTCCTTCAAGATCGAAGGCCGGACCAAAAGCCAGTACTACGTGACGCGCACCGCGCAGACCTACCGCCGCGCCATCGACGACGCAGTCGCCGGCCGGCCATTCAACCCGAACCTGATCACCGAGCTGGA
This sequence comes from Comamonadaceae bacterium, assembly GCA_023259355.1. Classification (GTDB taxonomy): domain Bacteria; phylum Pseudomonadota; class Gammaproteobacteria; order Burkholderiales; family Burkholderiaceae_C; genus JAHFQI01. The sequence continues at coordinate 17,165 of JAHFQI010000032.1, read as the reverse complement.
AGGCCTGGCCAACCGGGGCTACACCGCCGGCTTCCTGGAGCGCCGCCCGGCACAGGATTACCAGAACTACGAAACCGGCAGCTCCGAGGCGCACCGCAGCCAGTTCGTCGGCGAGGTGAAGTCGTCGAAGGACGGCTGGGCCGAGGTGGAAACAAAGAACCGCTTCGCGGTGGGCGACACGCTGGAGATCATTCACCCGGCCGGCAACCGCATGGTGCAGCTCACGCAGATGAAGAGCCTGGAGGGCGAGCCGATCAGCGTCGCCCCGGGCAGCCCGCTGCGGGTATGGATTCCGCTCGAAGGGCCGGTGGATGGCGCCCTGATCGCCCGCATCATGGTGGAACAACCCCTGTCCGCCTGAAATGGCCTGATCCCGGCATGGAGTGGTCATCGCTGGCGATGACCAACAAAGTCAAAAGCCCCGCTGGTTTGTCGCCAACGGGGCTTTTTTGATGGCCGGCGCACAGGACGCCAGCCCCTCGATCACATCAGGCCGCAACCGTCCTGGCCGTGTCTGCGTACTCTTCGATCTTGTCGAAATTCAGGTACTGGTAGACCTTGCTGCTGGCAGCGGTCAACACCCCCATGTCAGCCAGGTACTCGGCCTTGGTGGGAATGCGGCCCAGCTTGGCGGCAATGGCCGACAGCTCGGCGGAACCCAGGTACACAAACGTGTTCTTGCCCAGGCGGTTCGGGAAGTTGCGGGTGCTGGTGGACATCACCGTGGCGCCTTCCTTGACCTGCGCCTGGTTGCCCATGCACAGCGAACACCCCGGCATTTCCATGCGCGCGCCGGCCGCACCGAACACGCCGTAATGGCCTTCGTCGGAGAGCTGCTTGGCGTCCATCTTGGTGGGCGGCGCCATCCAAAGCTTGACCGGGATGTCGCGCTTGCCTTCGAGCAGCTTGGATGCCGCACGGAAGTGGCCGATGTTGGTCATGCAGGAGCCGACGAACACTTCGTCGATGGTGGCGCCGGCCACGTCCGACAGCGTCTTGGCGTCGTCCGGGTCGTTCGGGCAGCAGACGATGGGCTCGGTGATTTCGGCCAGGTCGATCTCGATCACGGCAGCGTATTCGGCGTCGGCGTCGGGCTGCAGCAGCTGCGGGTCGGCCAGCCAGGCTTCCATGGCCTTGATGCGGCGGCCGATGGTGCGTGCATCGGCATAGCCCTGGGCGATCATGTTCTTCAGCAGCACGATGTTCGAGTTGATGTACTCGATGATCGGCTCCTTGTTCAGGTGCACGGTGCAGCCGGCAGCGGAGCGCTCGGCCGACGCATCGGACAACTCGAACGCCTGTTCGACCTTCATGTCGGGCAGGCCTTCGATTTCCAGGATGCGGCCCGAGAAGATGTTCTTCTTGCCCTGCTTGGCCACGGTCAGCAGACCGGCCTTGATGGCGTACAGGGGAATCGCGTGCACCAGGTCGCGCAACGTCACGCCGGGTTGCATCTTGCCCTTGAAGCGCACCAGCACGGATTCAGGCATGTCCAGCGGCATCACGCCCGTGGCGGCGGCGAACGCCACCAGGCCGGAGCCGGCGGGGAAGCTGATGCCGATCGGGAAGCGGGTGTGGCTGTCGCCGCCGGTGCCCACGGTGTCGGGCAGCAGCATGCGGTTGAGCCAGCTGTGGATGATGCCGTCACCGGGCTTGAGCGAAATGCCGCCGCGCGTGCTGATGAAATCAGGCAGCTCGTGGTGCATCTTCACGTCCACCGGCTTGGGATAAGCGGCGGTGTGGCAGAACGACTGCATCACGAGGTCGGAGCTGAAGCCCAGGCAGGCCAGGTCTTTCAGTTCGTCGCGCGTCATCGGGCCGGTGGTGTCCTGCGAACCCACGCTGGTCATCTTCGGCTCGCAATAGGTGCCGGGGCGCACGCCTTGACCGGCGGGCAGGCCCACCGCACGGCCGACCATCTTCTGGGCCAGCGTGAAGCCAGCTTTGGTGCTGGCAGGGACTTGCGGCAGGCGGAACAGGGTGGACGGCGCCAGGCCCAGCGCTTCACGCGCCTTGCCGGTCAGGCCACGGCCGACGATCAGCGGAATGCGGCCGCCGGCGCGCACTTCGTCAAACAGCACGTCGCTCTTGACGGTGAACTCGGCGATGACCTTGCCATCCTTGAGCGCCTTGCCTTCATAAGGACGCAGCTCGACGGTGTCGCCCATGTTCATCTGGCTCACGTCGAGTTCGATCGGCAATGCGCCGGCGTCTTCCATGGTGTTGTAGAAGATCGGGGCGATCTTGGAGCCCAGGCAGACACCGCCGAAACGCTTGTTCGGCACGAAGGGGATGTCTTCGCCGGTGAACCACAACACGGAGTTGGTGGCGGACTTGCGGCTGGAGCCGGTACCGACCACGTCGCCGACGTAGGCCACCAGGTTGCCCTTGGCGCGCAGGTCTTCGATGAACTTGACCGGGCCGCGCTTGCCGTCTTCCTCGGGCGTGATGCCGTCGCGCTTGTTCTTGAGCATGGCCAGCGCGTGCAGCGGAATGTCGGGGCGGCTCCAGGCGTCGGGCGCGGGCGACAGGTCGTCGGTGTTGGTTTCGCCGGTGACCTTGAGCACGGTCAGCGTGATCGACTGGGGCACTTCGGGACGGCTGGTGAACCACTCGGCGTCGGCCCAGCTTTGCAGCACGGCCTTGGCTTGGACATTGCCCTTGTCGGCCTTTTCCTTGACGTCATGAAACTGGTCGAACATCAGCAGGGTTTTCTTGAGCGCTTCTGCAGCCACGGCGGCCACGGCGGCGTCGTCCAACAGGTCGATCAGCGGCGTGAGGTTGTAGCCGCCCAGCATGGTGCCCAGCAGTTCAGTGGCCTTTTCGCGGCTGATCAAGGCGCTCTTCTCGGTGCCATGGGCCACGGCGGCAAGGTAGGACGCCTTGACCTTGGCCGCGTCGTCCACACCCGCGGGCACGCGGTGGGTGATCAGGTCCACCAGGGTGGCTTCCTCACCCGCCGGCGGGTTCTTCAGCAACTCAATCAGTTCGCCGGTCTGCTTGGCCGACAGCGGCAACGGCGGGATGCCGAGTGCGGCGCGTTCAGCGACATGGTCACGGTAGGCTTTCAACATGGTTTTTTTCTCCAATAGTCACTTCAATTTCGAAACATGCGCCAAATCAGGGCTGATCCGGCGGTATCTGTTGTCCGATGCGCAGCCGGCCGAAACTCACCTGGCGGTGCCTGGAGCGTCAAGCAAGCTTGGTGCCGGGTTCTTTTTCAGCGCCTCGGCCACCGCCACCTGCGCAGGGCTGGAACATTCGTCAGCCAGGCGCCGGCCCTGCTTCTGGTCCATCAACATGGATTTGTTGGAAAGCTGCAGCCAGACCGCGCCGGCGTGCGGGTCTTCCAGACGGACCGCGCCGGTGCTGGTCTCCACCGGGTGCATGCGGTAGCGAAAGCCCTTGCCCAGCAAATTGAAATAGCCGGGCGACTTGGCGTCGCTCTCCAGGCTCACCGTGGCGCCCAGCTCACACGGCAATTGCCCCACATGGACTCGCTCGGCAATGGCCAGTTCGGCCGGCGTCAGAGCAGCTTCAGCCGCACGGATGCCGGCAGCAACCTGGTTGGCAGCGCTGTTGAGCTGGGTGCGGCTGGACGTCGGGCTGGACTTGGCCGCGGCAGCGGCCTTGACGGTGGGCTTTCCGGCCACGTCGGTCGCTGTTTGCGCCAGCAGCATGGCGGGCGCAATCAAAATCAGGGTCGAGGCAAACAGGCGCTTCATGGAGGTCTCCGTTCCTGGGGGTCAGTGAGTCTGAAAATAAGCCTGCATGGTATCGGGCAGCGGCCGGCCGGTGTGGTGGGCCCGCTCGATCACCTGCCAGTAGTAACGGTAGCTGGCACGGTCGTGCAGCGTGCCATCGTGGCTGATCGGCGCCCAGTCGGCCCGCGCCGCCGCAGCGATGATGGCGGACGCCAGCTCGATGTCACGGGCATCCGGCGCGAACGCCTCCAGAATGGGGCGAATCTGGCTCGGGTGAATGCTCCACATGCGGGTGTAGCCCAGTTCACGGGCGGCGCGGCGGGCGGCCGCCCGCATGGCGGCCGTGTCGGCGAACTCGGTCACCACGCAATGCGATGGCACCTTGCCGTGCGCGTGGCAGGCCGAGGCGATCTCCAGCTTGGCGCGCACCACCAGTGGGTGCGTGAACTGCCCCTCGGACGACATGCCCCCCGAAGGAATAGCGCCGCCATGGGCTGACACGAAATCCATGAGCCCGAAGCTCAGGCTCTGCACCCTGGGATGGGCCGCGATGTCGAAGGCGCGGTGCACCGCGGCCGGCGATTCGATCAGCACGTGCAGCGGCAATGGGCCCGCCGACGCCGCAAGCAGGGCTTTTTCAGCCTGGATCACGTCGTCCACGGACTCCACCTTGGGAATCATGATGTGGGTCAGCCGTTGTGACGCCTGACCGGCAATGGTCGCGATGTCGGCGGCAAACGCGGGATGGTCCACCGGGTGCACGCGCACCGCGACGCGGGCGCCCTCGCCCGCCTTCAGGGCCAGCTCGGTGACGAGCGCCGCATGATCGGATTCACCGCCCACGGGCGCGCCGTCCTCGCAGTCCAGCGTCACGTCGAACACGCAGGCGCCGAACTCCTCGGTCATCTCGGCCTGCAATTGCAGGCTTTTACGCATCCGCGTCTCGACGCCGCTGTAATGGTCACAGACGGGGAGCTGAACTCCCGCGGCCTGTGCGCCCAGCAGGATGTCGCGCGGATGACCGGTTTCGCTCATCTGCAAGTTACCAGCGAGTTACAGCAGATGGGCCACGCCAGCCTGCTCGTCCTGCAGCTCTTTCAGCGTCTTGTTGATGCAGGCCTGGCTAAATTCGTCGATGGACAAGCCTTCGACCACCTTGTACTGGCCGCCTTCGCAAACCACCGGGAAACCGAACATGGTGTCCTTCGGAATGCCATACCAGCCATCCGACGGAATGCCCATGGTGACCCACTTGCCGCTGGTGCCCAGGGCCCAGTCGCGCATGTGGTCGATGGCGGCATTGGCGGCCGAAGCAGCCGACGACAGGCCGCGGGCTTCGATGATGGCGGCGCCACGCTTGCCCACCGTGGGCAGGAACACGTTGGCGTTCCAGTCCTGGTCGTTGATCATGTCCTTGACGGAAGCGCCGCCGATGGTGGCGAAGCGGTAGTCGGCGTACATGGTGGGGGAGTGGTTGCCCCAGACGCACAGCTTCTCGATCTCGGACACGGCCTTGCCGGTCTTGGCGGCGATCTGGCTGGCGGCACGGTTGTGGTCCAGACGCAACATGGCGGTGAAGTTGCCGCGCTTGAGATCGGGCGCGCTCTTCATGGCGATGTAGGCGTTGGTGTTGGCGGGGTTGCCGACCACCAGCACCTTGACATCACGGCTGGCGACGGCGTTCAGGGCCTTGCCTTGCGCCGTGAAGATGGCGCCGTTGACGGCCAGCAGCTCGGCACGCTCCATGCCAGGACCGCGGGGACGCGAACCGACGAGCAAGGCGTAGTCGGCATCCTTGAACGCGGTCATCGGGTCGCTGTGTGCTTCCATGCCGGCCAGCAGCGGGAAAGCGCAGTCTTCAAGCTCCATCATCACGCCCTTGAGCGCCTTCTGCGGGCCTTCGACGGGCACTTCCAGAAGTTGCAGGATGACGGGCTGGTCCTTGCCCAGCATTTCACCCGAGGCGATGCGGAACAACAGGGCGTAACCGATTTGACCAGCTGCACCAGTAACGGCGACACGGACGGGCTTTTTGCTCATGACAGGAACTCCAGGAAGTTGTGGTGAAACAGGTGACAGGCGGTGCCCACGCGTGTTGCATGAGCCCCATGAAACAGCCATAGAGTTTACCCTCGAAACCGGGCAACGTCAATTTGTCTTATGTCTTATATAAGATATGATTTGCCGTGCCTGCCGGTATTTGCCGGCAGCCCACCCCATGTCCCAGACCTCGCCCACCACCGCCGAAAACATCGCCGACTCACCCGGCCTGGGCGCCCCTGCGCAGCCCACGCCGGCCTTCAGTCCGCTGTACCAGCAGATCAAGGGGCTGATCCTGCAGAGCCTGCAGGCCGGCGAGTGGAAGCCGGGCGAAGCTATTCCCAGTGAAATGGAGCTGGCCGCGCGCTTTCGCGTGAGCCAGGGCACAGTGCGCAAGGCCATCGACGAACTTGCCGCCGAAAACCTGGTGGTGCGCCGCCAGGGGAAGGGCACTTTCGTCGCCACCCATTCGGAGCAGCACGTCCAATACCGCTTTCTGAGGCTGATGCCGGACTCGGGCGACCTCGACAGCGAAGGTCCGGCGCAGCGCAACATCCTCGAATGCAAGCGGGTTCGCGCGCCGGCCGACGTCGCCAGGGCGCTGGCGTTGCGCTCCGGCGACGCCGTCCTGCAGGTGCGGCGGGTGCTGTCGTTCGGCGGCGTGCCGACCATTCTTGAAGATCTCTGGCTTCCCGGACAGTCCTTCAAGGGATTGACCGCCACCCAGATGGCGCAGTACCAAGGTCCGACCTACGCGATGTTCGAGGTTGATTTCGGCGTTCGCATGGTGCGCGCCGTGGAAAACATTCGCGCGATCACCCCCGACGCCGCCCAGTGCGAACTGCTCCAGGTCCCCGCCGGCATGCCCCTGCTCAGCGTGGAACGGGTCGCCTACACCTACAACGACATTCCCATGGAACTTCGCCGCGGGCTGTACCGCACCGACAGCCACCATTACCGAAATGAGCTCAATTGAGCGCCGACAGGAGCAAACAGCCGGCGCACTGCAATCCTCATGTCAGTTTGCTGCGTTGCAATAGAATTTAAGTTTCCGTCATTGAAAATTACAAAGCCGTTACATCCACGAAAGACCCCTCATGACCGAACTCGCCAAGAAGCGGCCTGAATTCCGCAACATCCACGCTTTCAGGGATCTCCCCACCTACCGGCTTCCGGCGGCGGGCATTGTCTCCATCCTGCACCGCATCAGCGGCGCCATCATGTTCCTGCTGATGCCCTTCATCATCTGGATGTTCGACGCCTCCGTCTCTTCCGAAATTTCGTTTGCCCGATTCAAGGCCGCCTTCAACAGCGGCCTTTGGTTTGTTCCGGGCTGGTTCGTCAAGCTGGTGGCGTTGGCACTCATCTGGGCCTTCCTGCATCACCTCATCGCCGGCACGCGCCACCTCTACATGGAAGTGACGCACTCCCTGACCAAGGAATTCGGCAAGTCGTCCGCCATCGCGACGCTGACCCTGAGCATCGGCCTGACGGTCGTGCTCGGCGCCAAGCTGTTCGGTCTTTACTAAATCAGGAGCAAGCAAACATGTCCGTGAATTACGGCTCCAAGCGCGTCGTCGTGGGCGCGCACTACGGTGTGCGGGACTGGCTCGCCCAAGGCGTCACCGCCGCCCTGATGGTTCTCTTCACCCTCATCGTCGTGGCCCAGGTGCTGTTCACCTCCGGCCCGATTGGTTATGACAATTGGGCGGGCATCTTCGCCGCGCAATGGATGAAGGTCCTCACCTTCTCCATCATCGTGGCGTTGCTGTATCACGTCTGGGTGGGTATTCGCAACATCTGGATGGACTACGTCAAGCCGGTCGCCGTGCGCCTGACGCTGCAGATCCTTTCCATCGTCTGGCTCGTGGGTTGCGCGGGCTGGGCCATTCAAGTCCTGTGGCGCCTGTGAACCTGACGCTGCCCGACACACAAGACTGATCACACCATGACCTATACCAAAGCCCAGATCACCAAGCGCAAGTTCGACGTTGTCATCGTCGGCGCCGGCGGCTCCGGCATGCGCGCCGCGCTGGAACTCTCCCGCGCCGGTCTCAACGTCGCCTCGCTGTCCAAGGTTTTCCCCACCCGCTCGCACACCGTGGCAGCCCAGGGCGGCGTCAGCGCCTCGCTCGGCAACATGTCCGAGGACAACTGGCACTACCACTTCTACGACACCATCAAGGGCTCCGACTGGCTCGGCGACCAAGATGCGATCGAATTCATGTGCCGTGAAGCGCCCAAGGTCGTGTACGAACTGGAGCACTTCGGCATGCCGTTCGACCGCAACCCCGACGGCACGATCTACCAGCGTCCGTTCGGCGGCCACACCGCCAACTACGGCGAAAAACCGGTGCAGCGCGCCTGCGCCGCGGCCGACCGCACCGGCCACGCGATGCTGCACACGCTGTACCAGCAGAACGTCAAGGCCAAGACCAACTTCTTCGTCGAGTGGATGGCACTGGACCTGATCCGCGACGCCGACGGCGATGTGGTCGGCGTGACCGCCATCGAAATGGAAACCGGCGAACTCTACATCCTGGAAGCCAAGACGGTGCTGCTGGCCACCGGCGGCGCGGGCCGCATCTTCGCCGCATCGACCAACGCCTTCATCAACACCGGCGACGGCCTGGGCATGGCCGCACGTGCCGGCATTGCCTTGCAGGACATGGAGTTCTGGCAGTTCCACCCCACCGGCGTGGCCGGCGCGGGCGTGCTGCTGACCGAAGGTTGCCGCGGTGAAGGCGCCATTTTGCTCAACAGCAATGGCGAGCGCTTCATGGAGCGTTATGCACCCACGCTGAAGGATCTGGCCCCGCGCGACTTCGTTTCCCGCTCCATGGACCAGGAAATCAAGGAAGGTCGCGGCTGCGGTCCCAACAAGGATTACGTCCTGCTCAAGCTCGACCACCTGGGCGCCGACACCATCCACAAGCGCCTGCCCTCGGTGTACGAGATCGGCGTCAACTTCGCCAACGTGGACATCACCAAGGAGCCGATCCCTGTGGTGCCGACCATTCACTACCAGATGGGTGGCGTGCCGACCAACATCAACGGCCAGGTCGTGGCGCAAGCCAATGGCGTGCACAACGCGGTGGTCAACGGCCTGTACGCGGTCGGCGAATGCGCCTGCGTCAGCGTGCACGGCGCCAACCGCCTGGGCACCAACTCGCTGCTGGACCTGCTGGTGTTCGGCAAGGCCGCGGGCCGCCACATCGTGGAGTTCAACAACAAGAACAAGGAACACAAGCCGCTTCCGGCCGACGCCGCCGATCGCACGCTGGAGCGACTGAACCAGCTCGACAAGTCCAGCGAAGGCACCTACTCGCAAGCCCTGGCCGCCGACATTCGCGCCACCATGCAGCAGCATGCGGGCGTGTTCCGCACGCAGGTCAGCATGGATGAAGGCGTGAAGAAGATCGCCGCCATCCGCGATCGCGTGGCCAGCGTCACGCTCAAGGACAAGTCCAAGGTGTTCAACACGGCGCGCATCGAAGCGCTCGAAGTGGACAACCTGATCGAAGTGGCCCAGGCCACCATGGTGTCCGCCGCCGCCCGCACGGAATGCCGCGGCGCCCACACGGTGTACGACTACGAGCATCCGGCCGACCACGCCGAGTTCCCGCTGGGCCGCAACGACAAGGAGTGGCTCAAGCACACGCTGTGGTACAGCGAAGGCAGCCGCCTGGATTACAAGCCGGTCAACCTCAAGCCCCTGACGGTGGACAGCGTCCCGCCCAAGGTCCGGACGTTCTAACCCGTAGCCTCACGAGAGAAGAAACATGCAAAAACGCACATTCCAGATCTACCGCTACGATCCGGACAAGGACGCCAAGCCCTACATGCAGACCATCGAGATCGAACTCGACGGCCATGAACGCATGCTGCTGGACGCACTGGTCAAGCTCAAGGAGCAAGATCCCACCATTTCGTTCCGCCGCTCCTGCCGCGAAGGCGTTTGCGGCTCGGACGCCATGAACATCAATGGCAAGAACGGCCTGGCCTGCCTGACCAACATGAACACGCTCAAGGGCACGATCGTGCTCAAGCCGCTGCCGGGCCTGCCGGTCATCCGCGACCTGATCGTGGACATGACGCAGTTCTTCAAGCAGTACAACTCGATCAAGCCCTACCTGATCACCGAAAGCCTGGCGCCGGATCGCGAACGCCTGCAGTCGCCGGAAGAGCGCGAAGAGCTCAACGGCCTGTACGAGTGCATCCTGTGCGCCAGCTGCTCCACGAGCTGCCCCAGCTTCTGGTGGAACCCGGACAAGTTCGTCGGGCCCGCCGGCCTGCTGCAAGCCTACCGTTTCATCGCCGACAGCCGCGACGAAGCCACCGGCGCGCGCCTGGACAACCTCGAAGATCCGTACCGCCTGTTCCGTTGCCACACCATCATGAACTGCGTCGATGTCTGCCCCAAGGGCCTGAACCCGACCAAGGCCATCGGCAAGATCAAGGAAATGATGGTGCTTCGCACGGTCTGACACAACAACATGGTCGAAACATTTCTCGAAGATGGGGCAGCCGATGCGCTGCTCGACGCGCGGGGCTTGAGCAAGCTCCGGTGGCGCTGCCGCCGGGGTCTGCTGGAAAACGACCTGTTCATCGAGTGCTTTTTCGACCGGCACGCCGCCCACCTAACCCTGGGCCAGGCACGCGGCTTGCATGAATTGATGGATTTGGCGGACAACGACCTGCTGGACCTGCTGCTGCGGCGCAAGGAACCCGAGGCCGACATAACTACAAACGAAGTACGTGAAGTGCTGGAGATGTTGCGGAATTCGCGCAAAAGCGTTGACTCCAACTCGCCGGATGATGGGCTAACCACTCAAGGAAATTGAAGAAATGAAACTTGCTGATAACAAAGCCACCCTGTCGTTCAGCAACGGCAGCCCCAGCGTCGATTTGCCCGTGTACCAGGGCAATATCGGCCCGGATGTCATCGACATCCGCAAGCTGTATGCCCAGACCGGCATGTTCACGTACGACCCGGGCTTTCTCTCCACGGCGTCGTGCCAGTCCGCCATCACCTACATCGATGGCGACAAGGGTGAATTGCTGTACCGCGGCTACCCGATCGAGCAACTCGCCACCAGCTGCGACTACCTCGACACCTGCTACCTGCTGCTGAAGGGCGAATTGCCCAAGGATCAGGAGCGCAAGGACTTCCACAAGCTCGTGATCAACCACACCATGGTCAACGAGCAGATGCAGTTCTTCCTGCGTGGCTTCCGCCGCGACGCCCACCCCATGGCCGTGCTGACCGGCCTGATCGGCGCCCTGTCGGCCTTCTACCACGACAGCACGGACATCAACAATCCGCAGCACCGCGACATCTCCGCGATCCGCCTGATCGCCAAGATGCCGACGCTGGTGGCCATGGCCTACAAGTACGGCATCGGCCAGCCCTACATGTACCCGCGCAATGACCTGAGCTACTCCGGCAACTTCCTGCGCATGATGTTTGGCACGCCCTGCGAGGAGTACGTGGTCAACCCGGTGCTCGAGCGCGCCCTCGACCGCATCTTCATCCTGCACGCTGACCACGAGCAGAACGCCTCCACCTCCACCGTGCGCCTGTGCGGCTCGTCGGGCACCAATCCGTTCGCGGCCATCGCTGCGGGCGTGGCCTGCCTCTGGGGCCCGGCCCACGGCGGTGCCAACGAAGCCTGCCTGAACATGCTGGAAGACATCCAGCGCCAGGGCGGCGTGGCCAAGGTCGGCCAGTTCATGGAGCAGGTCAAGGACAAGAACTCCGGCGTCAAGCTGATGGGTTTTGGCCACCGCGTCTACAAGAACTACGACCCGCGTGCCAAGCTGATGCAGGAAACCTGCAACGAAGTGCTGGCCGAGCTGGGCCTGGAAAACGACCCCCTGTTCAAGCTGGCCAAGGAACTGGAAAAGATTGCCCTGGAAGACGAGTACTTCGTGTCGCGCAAGCTTTACCCGAACGTGGACTTCTACTCCGGCATCGTGCAGCGCGCCATCGGCATCCCGGTCAACCTGTTCACCGGTATCTTTGCGCTGGCCCGCACCGTGGGCTGGATTGCCCAGCTCAACGAAATGATCAGCGACCCCGAGTACAAGATTGGCCGTCCGCGCCAGCTGTTCACGGGCTCCGTGCGCCGCGACGTCAAGCCGCTGGACCAGCGCTGATCGGTCCGCACCGGCAGCAAGCCCGCCCGATGGCAACATCGGCGGGCTTTTTCAATTTTCAAAGCGTTCCATCTGGGCGCACACTGTCATTTTCCGGAGCTGGATTCATGTTGATCACACTGACCCCTCGCAGGGCTGACTCCCTATGAGCGCCGCCTTGCCGCGCATTGAAACGCCGGCGCAACTCCGGGCGATGGCCGAGGCCGCCTCGCCAAAGCCCTGCGACTGCACGCTTCGCCGCTGCGCCCCCTGGGACAGCGTGGCCGAGGGCGACTGGCCCGCCCAACAAATGACCGCCGTCGCAACGCTGCGCGACCCGGCGCTGGACGAGCCGACTTTTCTGGAGTTCCACCCTGACGGCACGCGCTACGACGCACCCGATGCGCCGGTGGCCCTGCGCTACTTCCCCTACAACCGCTGCGACGTGTGGCATTGCAACCGCTGCGACCAGCACTGGCTGCGCTACACCGAGTTCGGCGGCTACTACATCGATCACCGTTCACGCCAGCTCGATCCCGCGCTGGTGGTGGACGCACCGCCGCCCTGACCCGGAAGGCCGCACTTCGGCAATTCAGCCATCTCGTTTTGCGATGGCATCTTATTGAAACCTGATTGAAAATACAAAGTCTTCTCAATTCGAGATGACTTTGTGACCATGAAGGTTTCCGAACGCAATTTCACCCGCCGGATCGATCTGACCTCGCTGCAGCTGTTTGTCGCAGTCTGCGAGCTCGGCAGCATCGGCAAGGCCGCCGAGCGCGAGTTCATCGCCGCCTCGGCCGTAAGCAAGCGCCTGTCCGACCTCGAAGCCACGCTGGACACCCCCCTGCTCTACCGTCACACGCGGGGCGTGGACCTGACGCCCGCTGGCGAGAGCCTGTTGCACCACGCCCGTTCGGTGCTGTTCAGCCTGGAAAAAATGCAGGGCGAACTCAGCGAGTACGCCGATGGCGTGCGCGGCCATGTGCGGGTGCACGCCAGCATCTCGGCCATCGTGCAGTTTCTGCCGGAAGACCTGGGCGCCTTCATCCGCGAACACAGTGCGGTCAAGATCGACCTGGAAGAACATTTGAGCACTGAAGTGGTGCGCGCCGTGCGGGAAGGTGCGGCGGATCTGGGCATCTGCAACGCGAATGCACTGGCCACGGCGGGCGCCGGGGAACTGCAAAGCCGCCCTTACCGGCGTGACCAACTCGTGTTGATCGTGCCCAGCGGTCATCCGCTCTCGGGTCAGGGGGCGCTGCCTTTTGAAGCCAGCCTGGATTTCGACCACGTCGGCCTGCATGCCAACAGTTCCATTTACCTGGCCATGCACCAGGCCGCCGCCGAACACGGACGCGCCATCAAGCTGCGCATTCATGTCACCGGGCTGGATGCCATGTGTCGCATGATCCATAACGGGCTGGGCGTGGGCGTGATGCCGCTGCGCGCCTTCGAGCTGATGCACGGCGTGGGCAATCTGGACAGCGTGGCGCTCACCGACGACTGGGCGCAACGAAGCATCGATCTGGTTGCCCGCGATTTTTCCACCCTGCCCGTGACCGCGCGGACGCTGGTGGACCACCTCACGAGCCGCGCCGGCACGCCTGACGCCGCAGCCGAATAAAATCATCAAGTAGCCAAGGAACGATATGGGAAGCATGAACAACGCCACGCACGCTCGCACGCTGTACGACAAGATCTGGGATGAGCACGTCGTCCACACCGAGGAAGATGGCACCGCCATCCTCTACATCGACCGCCACCTGGTCCATGAAGTCACCAGTCCGCAGGCCTTCGAAGGCCTGCGCCAGGCAGGCCGCAAGGTCTGGCGCGTGAGTTCGGTGGTGGCCACGGCCGACCACAACACCCCGACCACGGGCTGGGAACTCGGCTATGACGGCATCACTGACCCGATCAGCCGCGAGCAGGTCACGACGCTCGACAGCAACATCAAGGAATTCGGCGCCGCCGCGTTCTTTCCGTTCCTGTCCAAGCGCCAGGGCATCGTGCACGTGATCGGTCCGGAAAGCGGCGCGACGCTGCCCGGCATGACCGTGGTCTGCGGCGACTCGCACACCTCCACCCACGGCGCGTTCGGCGCGCTGGCGCACGGCATCGGCACCAGCGAAGTCGAGCATGTGCTGGCCACGCAGACCCTGTTGGCGAAAAAGGCCAAGAACATGCTCGTCCGGGTCGATGGCACGCTCGGCAAGGGCTGCACGGCCAAGGACATCGTGCTGGCCATCATCGGCAAGATCGGCACCGCCGGCGGCACGGGCTACACCATCGAGTTCGGTGGATCGGCGATCCGCGCGCTGTCCATGGAAGGCCGCATGACGGTCTGCAACATGGCCATCGAAGGCGGCGCGCGCGCCGGCCTGGTGGCCGTGGACGACAAGACCATCGACTACGTCAAGGGCCGCCTGCTGGCGCCCACCGGCGTCGAGTGGGACCAGGCCGTGGCCTACTGGAAAACACTGCACTCGGATGCCGATGCGAAGTTCGACACCGTGGTGGAACTCGATGCCGCGCAGATCGTGCCGCAGGTCACCTGGGGCACCTCGCCCGAAATGGTCACGGGCATCGACGGCCGCGTGCCCGACCCGGACAAGGAAAAGGACGCCAACAAGCGCGGCGCCATCGAACGGGCCCTGACCTACATGGGCCTCACTCCCGGCAAACCGATCAACGACATCACCATCGACAAGGTGTTCATTGGTTCGTGCACCAACAGCCGCATCGAGGACATGCGCGAGGCCGCGGCCATCGTGAAGAAGCTCGGCCAGAAAGTGTCCAAAAACGTCAAGCTCGCCATGGTGGTTCCGGGCTCCGGCCTGGTCAAGGAACAAGCCGAGCGCGAGGGCCTGCACGAGATCTTCAAGGCCGCGGGCTTCGAGTGGCGCGAGCCTGGCTGCTCGATGTGCCTGGCCATGAATGCAGACCGGCTGGAGCCCGGCGAGCGTTGCGCCTCCACCAGCAACCGCAACTTCGAAGGCCGCCAGGGTGCGGGCGGCCGCACGCATCTGGTCAGCCCCGCCATGGCCGCCGCTGCCGCCGTGCACGGTCACTTTGTCGATGTCCGTCAATTCGCCTGAAAGTCTCCACCATGAAAAAAATCGCCTCCTTCATCGCCATCGCGTTTTTGTTCGCGCTGGCCGGTTGCAACACCGTGCGCGGCATGGGCCAGGATATCGAGAAAGCCGGCTCGGCCATTGAAAACGCCGCGAAGAAGTAAACCATGCAGAAATTCAACGTGCACAAGGGCCTCGTCGCCCCCATGGATCGGGAAAACGTCGACACCGACGCGATCATCCCCAAGCAGTTCCTCAAGTCGATCCGCAAGACCGGCTTTGGCCCCAATTTGTTTGACGAATGGCGCTACCTGGATGCCGGCTTCCCCGGCCAGGACCCGGCCAGCCGCAAACCCAATCCCGATTTCGTGCTGAACCAGCCGCGCTACGCTGGCGCCTCGATCCTGGTCACGCGCAAGAACTTCGGCTGCGGCTCGTCCCGCGAACACGCACCGTGGGCCATCGATCAGTACGGTTTTCGCGCGATCATCGCGCCGAGCTATGCCGACATCTTCTTCAACAACTGCTTCAAGAACGGGCTGCTGCCCATTGTGCTGCCCGAATCCACGGTGGCCCAGTTGTTCGACGAGGTCCATGCGTTTCCCGGCTATTCGTTGACTATCGACCTCGAACGTCAGGTCATCGTCAAGCCGCAGGGCGAGGAGATTCCGTTCGACGTGCAGGCCTTCCGCAAGTACTGCCTGCTCAACGGCCTGGACGACATCGGCCTGACGCTGCGCCAGTCCGACAAGATCAAGGCGTTCGAAGCCGAGCGCCTGGCCACCAAGCCCTGGCTGGCTCACACCGCCGTGGCCTGAGTGGTTTGTTGCGCTGATTGAACGACCCAGCCTCGCCCTTTGGAGGGGCGTTGGCACTATTTTGAAATAAGAACCATCATGAAAATCGCAGTTCTCCCGGGTGACGGCATCGGCACCGAAATCGTTGCGGAAGCCGTCAAGGTCCTGAACGTACTCGACCTGAAGTTCGAGATGGAATCCGCCCTGGTCGGCGGTGCCGCCTACGAGGCGCACGGCCACCCGCTGCCCGAGTCCACATTGAACCTGGCCAAGGCCGCCGACGCCATCCTGTTCGGCGCCGTCGGCGACTGGAAGTACGACAAGCTCGACCGCCCGCTGCGCCCCGAGCAGGCCATCCTGGGCCTGCGCAAGAACCTGGGCCTGTTCGCCAACTTCCGCCCCGCCATCTGCTACGAGCAGCTCGTGGGCGCCTCCAGCCTCAAGCCCGAGCTGATCGCGGGCCTGGACATCCTCATCATCCGCGAGCTGACCGGCGACATCTACTTCGGCCAGCCCCGCGGCCGGCGTGTCGCCACTGATGGGCACTTCCCCGGCGCCGAGGAAGCCTTCGACACCATGCGCTACAGCAAGCCCGAGATCGAGCGCATCGCGCACGTCGCCTTCCAGGCCGCGCGCAAGCGCAGCAAGAAGGTCACCAGCGTGGACAAAGCCAACGTGCTCGAAACCTTCCAGTTCTGGAAGGACGTGGTCACCGAGGTGCACGCCCAGTACCCTGACGTGGAACTGCAGCACATGTACGTGGACAACGCCGCCATGCAGTTGGTCAAGGCGCCCAAGGCGTTTGACGTGGTGGTCACCGGCAACATGTTCGGCGACATCCTCAGCGACGAGGCCTCCATGCTCACCGGCTCCATCGGCATGCTGCCCTCGGCCAGCCTCAACAGCAAGAACCAGGGCCTGTACGAACCCAGCCACGGCAGCGCGCCCGACATCGCCGGCAAAGGCGTGGCCAACCCCCTGGCCACCATCCTGTCGGCGGCCATGATGCTGCGCTTCAGCCTGAACCAGGAAGCCGCCGCCGAGCGCATTGAGGTGGCTGTGCAGAAGGTTCTGGCCCAGGGCCTGCGCACGCCCGACATCTGGAGCGAAGGCACGACCAAGGTCGGCACCGCGCAGATGGGGGATGCGGTGGTCAAGGCGCTGGGCTGATCGGGCCGAGTGCAGCCCCAAAAGCGAAGACAGCCCGCGCGGCTGCCTTCTTTTTGGGTCGCTCCGGGCGGCATACCCAGATTCGTGTAAGCCTTCGACAAGCCCGCATCCGCTACAATACATGCCCATGTTTGCCGCCCGCCCGTTCGCCTTGAACATTGCACCCGCCGCCAAGGCCGGTGTGGCCGCGCGCGCAATCTCCACCAAAACCACGACCATTAAGGGCTGATCCGGCCTGGTTC
>JAHFQI010000031.1 GCA_023259355.1 Comamonadaceae bacterium | reverse complement strand
CACGCTGTCGATGTTCTCCATCATCGGCGTGGTGATGCTCATGGGCTTGGTCACGAAAAACGCGATCCTGCTGGTGGATTTCGCCATCCGCGCGCGGGAGGACTCGGTGGACGACAACGGCCGCCACGTTGCCGGCATGGAACGGTCCGAGGCCCTGCTGATGGCCGCGCGCGTGCGGCTGCGCCCGATCCTGATGACCACGCTGGCCATGATCTTCGGCATGGTGCCGCTGGCCTTTGCCCTGACCGAAGGCTCGGAGCAGCGCGCGCCCATGGGCCAGGCGGTGATCGGCGGCGTGATCACCTCGTCGCTGCTGACGCTGGTCGTGGTGCCCGTGGTGTACTGCTACATGGATGATCTGGCGCAGTGGTTTCGCCGTCTCTTCGCGCCGGCCGCCAGGCCGCCGTCGGCGTGACCCCGGCCCGGTAAAATCGATCAGAATCGGCTAATATACCCCTAGGAGTACCAAGATGGATCTGGAACACGCGCGCTTCAACATGATCGAACAGCAAATCCGCCCGTGGGAGGTGCTGGACAGCCATGTCCTGCAGCTGCTTTCGGTGGTCAAGCGCGAGGATTTCGTGCCGCTGGCGCACAAGGCGCTGGCGTTCGTCGACATGGAAATCCCCCTGCGCGAAGGCGGCGCCCGGGGCCAGGTGATGCTGGCGCCGCGTGTGGAAGCGCGGCTGCTGCAGGAAGCCAACGTGCAAAAGCACGAGAAAGTGCTGGAAATCGGCGCCGGCTCCGGCTACATGGCGGCGCTGCTGGCGCACCGCGCCCAGCGCGTGACCACGCTCGAAATCGAACCCGAACTCGCCCGCATGGCGCGTGCCAACCTGCAGAAGGCCGGCATCGTCAACGCCGACGTGCGCGAGGCCGACGGTGCCGCGGGCGCCCAGCCGGACGGCCCGTTCGACGTGATCGTGCTCAGCGGCTCGGTGGCCGAGGTGCCGCAAAGCCTGCTGGCGCAGGTCAAGGTGGGTGGCCGGCTGGTGGGCGTCGTGGGCGAGGAGCCCATGATGCGTGCCACCGTGATGACCCGGACCGGCGAATCCACCTGGGCCACCGTGCAGCCCTGGGACACCATCGTTCCGCGCCTGCTGAATTTCGCAGAGCCGTCGAAATTCCACTTCTGACCCGCCCAACAGGAGCGCACCCATGATTGACCAGGTTCACCCCCGAGACCTCGAAGCCTGGCTGCAGGCCGCCCGGGCGCATGGCGAGCCGCTCGTGCTGGACGTGCGCGAGCCCTGGGAATGGCAGACCGCCAGCGTGCGCGCCGACGGCTTCGAGCTGCAAACCCTGCCGATGCGCGTCGTACCGGTGCGGCTGGCCGAACTCGACGCCAGCCGGCCTGTCGCCTGCCTGTGCCATCACGGCGGACGCAGCATGCAGGTGGCCTCGTTTCTCGAACACCACGGGTTTGCCCACGTGGCCAACATCGCAGGCGGCATCGACGCATGGTCGCGTGAAATAGACCCCGCCATTCCGCGCTATTGAACCCGCCGTTCCGCCCTGTCCCACCGCCGATTTTTCCGGAGACCCCCCATGAAGTTGCCCCGTCCCCTGCCCCTCTCGCTGGCCCTGGCGACCTTGTTCGCGGGCTCGGCGCAGGCCCAGAGCCTCGTGGACCTGTATGAATCGGCACGGGCCTATGACGCGACTTACCAGTCCGCCAAGGCGCAGTACGACGCCAACCTGGCCCGGGCCGAACAGGCCAGGGCGGGTATTTTGCCGACAGCCGGCCTTTCCGCCGGGGCATCGCGCACGCGCCTCGATAACACCGCGGCGCTGCCGCCGGAACGCACCTTCGGAACCCAGAATGCCGCACTGAGCGCCTCGCAACCGCTCTACCGGCCGGCCAACTGGGCCACCGCCGAGCAGGGCCAGAAGCAGGTGGAACAGGCCCGGGCGCAGCTGGTGACCGCGGACCAGGATCTCATCGTGCGGGTCAGCCAGGCCTACTTTGACGTGCTCGCCGCGCAGGACAGCCTGACCTTCGTCCGGGCGCAAAAGGCCGCCGTGGCCGAGCAGCTGGCCTCGGCCAAGCGCAATTTCGAGGTCGGCACCTCGACGATCACCGACACGCGCGAGGCGCAGGCCCGCTACGACCTCGTGATCGCCCAGGAAATTGCCGCGGAAAACGACCTGCGGGTGAAGAAGGTGGCGCTGGACCAGCTCGTCGGCAAGACCAGCGTGGAGCCCAAGCCGCTGGCCACCCCGGTCGCCCTGCCCGCCCTTCAGCCCGAAGACGTCACCATCTGGGTGCAACAGTCCGAAACCACCCACCCCGGCATCCAGCAGGCGCGGCTCGGCCTGGATGTCGCCCAGCTCGAAACGCAGAAGGCCGAAGCCGGCCACAAGCCTACGCTGGACCTGACCGCCAGTTACGGCGTCACGCGCAACGTCAACGGATCCACGGTGTCCGCGACCAATTCGCGGGTCACCAACGGCACGGTCGGCCTCGCCTTCAACCTGCCGCTGTTCGCCGGTTTCGCCACGCAGAACCGGGTTCGGGAAACGCTGGCGCTGGAGGAAAAAGCCCGCGCCGACCTCGATGCCGCCCGGCGCAGCGTCGCGCAGGGCACGCGCACCGCCTTTTTCGGCGTGCAGTCGGGTATCGGCCAGGTCAAGGCGTTCGAAGCCGCCGAAGCGTCGAGCCAGAGCGCCCTGGACGCCAACAAATTGGGCTACCAGGTGGGCGTTCGCATCAATATCGATGTGCTCAACTCCCAGAGCCAGCTGTTCCAGACCAAGCGCGACCTGGCCCAGGCGCGCTACAACGTGCTGCTGGGCGGCCTGAAGCTGCGCCAGGCCAATGGTTCGCTCAAGCCCGAGGACCTGCAGGGCGTGAACGCGCTGCTGGCGAAATAAGCGCCGCCACGGCATCAGCCGTCCGCGCCGCAGCGCCCCGGTGGGCCGCTGCAAACGCCTGTGCGGCGGCAGCCACCACCGCTTGCCGCGCCGGATCGGCCACCAGCGCCTGCGCCGCGGCGATCGCCGCCGTCATGTCGGCCACTTCCTGCGCCGCGCCGCCGGCCCGGGCCAGTTCGGCGGCTTCCGCGAAGTTGAAAGTGTGCGGCCCCATGACGACCGGACAACCGCAGGCGGCCGCCTCGATCAGGTTCTGGCCGCCCAGGGGGGCGAAGCTGCCGCCCAGCAGGGCCACATCGCTCAGCCCGTAATACAGCGCCATCTCGCCCAGGGAGTCGCCGAGCCAGACAACAGGGCGGCCACCCGCCCCATTCGCCGGCGGCGCATCGCCCCATCCGCTGCGACGCGAGACGAGGAAGCCGTTCGACTCCATCAGCGCCGCCACCTCGTCAAAACGCTGTGGATGGCGCGGGACGATCAGCCACTGGACATCGTCGGCCCGACGCCCCCCGGCCAGGGGAACGGCTGAAATTTCCTTCAGGAACAGGCTTTCCTCACCCTCACGGCTGCTGGCGAACAAGACCACCGGCCTGGTGAGGGCGGCGCGCCAGGCGCGGCCCTTGCCCAGCTGGACCGGGTCGGGCGTGGCGTCAAATTTGAGGTTGCCGAACACACCCTTCACCGGCGCGCCCAGTGCGCGCAGGCGCCCGGCATCGGCCTCGGTCTGCGCCCACACGGCCGCCAGCGCGCGGTAGGCCGGACGCGAGAGCCAGCCCATGCGGCCGGCCTTGGCGAGCGACTTCGCATTGAGGCGTGCATTCGCCAGCACCAGCGGAATGCCACGCCCGGCACAGGCGGCCGTGAGATTGGGCCAGACCTCGGTTTCCATCAGGACGCCGATGCACGGCTGAAAATGAGCCAGGAAGCGCCGCACCGCGCCAGGCGTGTCCCAGGGCTGCCAGACCTGCACGTCGCCTGGTCGCAGCAGTTTTTCACCTTCCGCGCGGCCGGTAGCGGTGCCGTGGGTCAACAGCAGGCGCAGGCCGGGAACCTGCTCGCGCAGCCGGGCCAGCAGGATGGCGGCCGCGCGGGTTTCGCCCAGCGACACCGCATGAATCCAGACACGGCCCTGGTCCGCCGGCACCGTGTAGCGGCCAAAGCGTTCATCCACCGCCACGGCGTAGCCGGGCTCGGCGATGGCGCGCCGCGCAAGCTTGCGCCGCAGCAGCGGCTGGGCCAGCCAGGTGACAAGGGAGTACAGGGCGCGAACCATGGCGGGTACTGGCGCCGGTTCAGACAAAGCTGCCGCCCACCCGAATGCGGACCGCACGCCGGCTGGCGCTCAATGCGCCGCCTCTTCGATGGCCGCGTCGGCCTTCACGCTGCGCAGCAGGGCCAGCATGTCGGCCTCGATGCGGTGCAGCGCCTCAGGCGTATGGCCTTCAAAGCGTAGCACCAGCACCGGCGTGGTGTTGGAGCCGCGCACCAGCCCGAAGCCGTCGGGCCAGTCCACGCGCAAACCGTCGATGGTGGAGATGCGCGCCAGCGACGGATCCCGCCCGCTCGCCGTGGCCGACGCCACCAACGCCGCGGCCGCAACGGCCTGAAGTTCGGCCGTGACGCGGTGGGGTTCGCCCTCGGCGCATTTCACGTTGAGTTCGGGCGTCGAAAAACTCGTGGGCAAGTCGTTGAGCACCTGGTTGGCGTCCGGGCTGCGGCTGACGATTTCCAGCAGGCGGCAGCCGGCATAGGTGCCGTCGTCAAAGCCGAACCAGCGCTCCTTGAAGAAGATGTGGCCGCTCATCTCGCCACCCAGCGGCGCAGCCTGGCCGGCAGCCTCGATGTCCTTCATCTTCGCCTTGATCAGCGAGTGGCCGGTCTTGTACATCAGCGCCACGCCGCCGGCCGCTTCAATCGCCGGCGCCAGGCGCTGCGAACACTTCACGTCGAACAGGATGGTGCCGCCGGGCACGCGCGAGAGCACGTCCTGCGCGAACAGCATCATCTGGCGGTCGGGGTAGATGTTGTTGCCTTCACGGGTCACGATGCCCAGCCGGTCGCCGTCGCCATCGAAGGCCAGGCCCAGTTCGGCGCCGCTCTCGCGCAGCGCGGCGATCAGGTCGCGCAGGTTCTCGGGTTTGCTCGGGTCCGGGTGGTGGTTGGGGAAATTGCCGTCCACCTCGCTGAAAAGTTCGATCACCTCGCAGCCGATCGCGCGCAGGATGGCGGGCGCCGAGGCGCCGGCGATGCCGTTGCCCGAATCGACCACGATTTTCATCGGCCGGGCGAGCTTGATGTCGCCGACGATGCGGTCGCGGTAGGGGGCCAAGACGTTGACGTTGCGGACCGTGCCGCCGGGCTGAAGCACCCAGCTTTCCGTTTCCATCATGCGGCGCAGCGCCAGGATTTCGTCGCCGTAGATGGCGCGGCCGCGCATCACCATCTTGAAGCCGTTGTAATCGCGCGGGTTGTGGCTGCCCGTGACCTGGATGCCGCTGGCGCACAGCGTGCTGGCCGCAAAGTACAGCATCGGCGTGGTCACTCGGCCCACGTCGATCACCTCGATGCCGGCCGCCACCAACCCGCGCACCAGCGCGGCGCTGAGCGACGGGCCGCTCAGGCGCCCGTCGCGGCCCACCGCCACGGCGGTTTCGCCCTCCGACCGGGCGACGGTGCCGAATGCGCGGCCCAGCGCCTCGGCCACCGCCTCGTCCACGGTGGACGGCACGATGCCGCGGATGTCATAGGCCTTGAAGATGGAGGCAGTCAGCTGCATGGAAAAAAATCCCCCGGGTGTTGTCGTTGATTTCGCTGGATTGTAGGCGGGCAGGGGTCGGGCCAGATGTCCGGAAATGGCGAGTCAAAAAGCCGCTGGCGTGTACCATTCTTGGCATGAGCCCCTCGCCCGAAGACCCCGCCGACGACGCCCGCTACCTGGCGCTGAAGGCACGGGACGCGCGCTTTGACGGCAGTTTTTTCACCGGCGTGACGTCCACCGGCATCTACTGCCGCCCGGTCTGCAAGGTCAGGACGCCGCGGCGCGAGAACTGCCGCTTCTTCCGCCTCGCGGCTCAGGCCGAGCAGGCGGGTTTTCGGCCCTGCCTGCGCTGCCGCCCCGAGCTGGCGCCCGGCCCCGGCGCCTGGTCGGTGCAGGACGCCTCGGCCATCCTGGCGCGGCAGGCCGCCCGGCTGCTCGACGACCCGGCCGGCTGGCCCGGCTCGGCACCGACCATGACTGCGCTGGCCATGCGGCTGGGGGTGAGCGACCGGCATTTGCGGCGCATCTTCGAGGCGCATCTGGGGGTATCGCCGCTGCAGTATTTGCAGACCCGGCGGCTCCTCGCGGCCAAGCAGCTGCTGACCGACACCGGTCTGCCGGTCGCCCGCATCGCACTGGCCAGCGGCTTTGCCTCGCTGCGGCGGTTCAACGCGGCATTCGTCACGCACTACGGACTCAACCCCACGCGCCTGCGCCGCGAGGGCCGCGCCGGCGAAGGCCAGGGTGTGGCCGTGCAGCTGGGCTACCGGCCACCGTACGACGTGAACGCCATGCTCGACTTTTTTGCCCGTCGGCAGATCGACAGCCTGGAATTCGTCACCGGCGAGCCCGGCGCCAGGGTGCTGGGCAAGACCATCCGCCTGCAGGCCGCCGGCCAGACGCACACCGGCTGGCTGACCGCCCGCTTCGACGCCGCGCGCCATGCGGTGCTGCTGCGGGTCAGCGATTCGCTGTGCGAGGTGCTGCCGCTGGTGATTCCGCGGCTGCGTGCCTTGCTCGACCTGGATGCCGACCCCGCCGCCATCAATGCGGTCCTGGCCCGCCCCGCGGCACGGGACAGCGGCGCACCCGTGCTGATCGACGCCCTGCCGGGCCTGCGTGTGCCGGGGTGCCTGGACGGGTTCGAGCTGGCCGTGCGCGCCATCCTGGGCCAGCAGATCACCGTGGCTGCGGCGCGCACCCTGGGCCAGCGGCTGGTGGAGCACTTCGGCGAGCCCCTGGCCACGCCCTGGCCCGGGCTCAGCCGCCTGTTTCCGGCGCCGCGCACCCTCGCGCAGGCCTGCGGCGACACGCTGGGTCAACTCGGCATCGTGCGCCAGCGCCAGGCCGCCATCGTGGCGCTGGCCCAGGCCGTGGCGGACGGGCGGCTGGCGCTGGACGGCAACGCGGACGTACCGGCCACCGTGGCGGCGCTGAAAGCCCTGCCGGGCATCGGCGACTGGACGGCGCAGTACGTGGCCATGCGCGCGCTGCGCTGGCCCGACGCATTTCCCGCCGGTGACGTGGCCCTGCAGAAGGCGCTGGGCGTCCACTCGGACCGCGAGGCCGAGCGCGCCTGCGAGGCCTGGAAGCCGTGGCGCAGCTATGCCGTGGTGCGGGCCTGGCACCAGGGCCCCCAACCCCTCACTGAAAGCAGCTTGTCCCTGGACAGCACACAAGACCCGGCGGTCGCCGGGGCGGAGGTTCAATCATCATGAAATTTCCCGATTCACTGGTCTGCAAGCGCATGGACAGCCCGCTCGGCCCGATCCTGCTGGCCGCTTCGGCGCGGGGGCTCGCGGGCGCGTGGTTCACCGAGCGCCAGCGTCACGCACCCGATCCGTCCGCATGGACCGTGGCGCCCGGCGATCCGCTGCTGCAGCAGGCCGCCGCGCAGCTCGCGGACTATTTCGCCGGCCGCCGCCAGCACTTCGATCTGGCGCTGGACCTGGCGCATGGCACGGCGTTCCAGCAGGCCGTGTGGCAGGCGCTGGCGGCCATCCCCTTCGGCCAGACGACCAGCTACGGCGAACTGGCCCGCCGTATCCACCGGCCCAAGGCCGTGCGCGCCCTGGGTGCGGCGGTGGGGCAAAACCCGGTCAGCATCATCGTGCCGTGCCACCGCGTGCTGGGCGCCGACGGCTCGCTCACCGGCTACGCGGGCGGGCTTGACCGCAAGACCGCCCTGCTTCGCACCGAAGGCCTTTTGTGACGGCGCAGCGTGACACGGCGGCGCGGCCCTGGCTCACCGATTTCCTGCTGCTGGCGGCCATCTGGGGCTCGTCCTTCCTGTTCATGCGCCTGTCCACCGTGGCGTTCGGCGCGCTGCCGACGGCCGCGCTGCGCGTGGGGATCGCCTCGCTGTTCCTGCTGCCCTTGCTGCTGCTGCGCGGACTGGGGCCACAACTGCGCCAGCACTGGAAACCGGTGTTCCTGGTCGGCCTGTTGAACTCGGGCATCCCGTTTGCCTGCTATGCGTTCGCCCTGCTGACCATCACGACGGGGCTGTCGTCGATCCTGAACGCCACGGTGCCGCTGTTTGGCGCGCTGGTCGCCTGGGCCTGGCTGCAGGACCGGCCGGGCGGCTCGCAGATTCTGGGTCTGGCGATCGGTTTTGCCGGCGTGGCGCTGCTGGCGTCGAACAAGGCTGGCCTCAAGCCGATCGCCGCCGGCACCCCGGCCGGCGCGATGGACCTCTGGGCGCCGACGCTGGCCATCGGGGCCTGCCTGGTGGCCACGCTGTGCTACGGCATCGCCGCCAGCTTCACCAAGCGCTACCTGGGCGGCCTGCCGCCGCTCGTGACCGCCACCGGCAGCCAGATCGGCGCCACGCTGGGCCTGGCCCTGCCGGCGCTGGCGTTCTGGCCCGCGCAAATGCCAGGACCGGTGGCCTGGATGGCCTTGCTCGCCGCCGGCGTGCTGTGCACCGGCGTCGCCTACATCCTGTACTTCCGGCTGATCGAGACGACCGGGCCGGCCCGTGCGCTGGCGGTGACCTTTGTCGTGCCGGTGTTCGCGCTGCTGTATGGCGTGGCGTTTCTCGGGGAAACCATCACGCCGTGGATGATCGGCTGCGGCATCGTCATCCTGCTCGGCACCTCGCTGTCCACCGGACTGCTGAGATTTCGCCAATAACGTCCGCCCGCGGGATCAGGCGGCAACCGCAGCCGAACAAGCCACGCCTGAACTTGCGCATTCGCAAAGCCGGCCCACCAGCGCCGGCGCAGACTTCGACCAGCGGCATCGGCGCAGGTCGACAAGCTTGTTTCGACCTTCCGCCATGCCTGAAAGAAGGGATGCCGCATGCGTGCCATGACACTCGCCGGAACCGGACAACCGCTGGTCATGGCCGATCTGCCCATGCCCGTGCCGGGCGAGCACGACGTCCTCGTCAAGGTGCTCGCCTGCGGTGTCTGTCGGACTGACCTGCACATCATCGATGGCGATCTGCCGCGAAAGACGTCCGCCGTCGTGCCCGGCCATGAGGTGGTGGGCCGCGTGGTGGCAACGGGCGCCCTCGCGACCCGGTTCCGGATCGGCGAGCGGGTCGGCATTCCGTGGCTGGGCGGCACCTGCGGTCACTGCGCCTTTTGCGTGGACCATCGGGAGAACCTCTGCGACACGCCGGTCTTCACGGGCTACGACCGCAACGGCGGCTTCGCGGAGTACGCCGTGGCCGACGAGCGCTACTGCTTTGCCCTGCCCGCGCGCTACGACGACGTGCATGCCGCGCCCCTGCTGTGTGCCGGTCTGATCGGCTACCGCGCTTACCGCCTTTCAGGGGTTTCGGGCGCGATGCGGCTGGGGCTTTATGGATTCGGGGCTGCGGCCCACATCATCGGCCAGATTGCCGTCGCGCAAGGGCAGCAGGTCTACGCCTTTGTGCGCCCCGGCGACGGGCAAGGCCAGCACTTTGCGCTGAAACTGGGCGCCTGCTGGGCCGGCGCCTCGGACACGCGGCCCGAAGCCGAGCTGGATGCCGCACTGATTTTTGCGTCAGTGGGCGCACTGGTCCCCGCAGCGCTGCGGGCCACCCGAAAAGGCGGGGTCGTCGTCTGCGCCGGCATCCACATGAGCGACATCCCGTCGTTCGAATACGCGTTGCTATGGGGAGAGCGCAGTGTCCGTTCGGTCGCCAACCTGACCCGGGAAGACGGGGAGGCCTTCTTTTCGATGATCGACCGCCACCCGGTGACGACCCACGTGCAGCCATTTGAACTGGCACGTGCCAACGAGGCCATTGCGGCACTCCGGTCCGGGGTGATCGAAGGCGCGGCGGTGCTGGTGCCCTGAGGTTCGCGTCAGAGTGACGGGGGCCCCTGGGCAGACCCGATGCGCGCGAGCAGATCCCGGACCGTCTGGCCGGCCTTTTTCCGCTGCTCACGATCGGTCTCGAACTGCAGGTCTTTCAAGGCCAGTTGCAGCTCCATCAGCGAATCACGCAACTCGGTCAGGGCCACGCTGGCTTCCGCCAAGGTCCTGGCCACGCTGGGCTGAAGTTTCAAGGCGGCCATGGCACCCTCCGTCTGGTATGTAACCCGAATGCAAGTAAGAGCGGGAAACGGATCTCATGGTTCCGGTTCTCTCACACCCTGGCCTTGCGCAGTGGTAACAGCCTGTTCCTGCACCAGGCCCTCCCGCAGGGCCTGTTCGACATCGTCCAGAAACACAAACGCCATCTGCTGTTTGACCACCTGGGGCACCTCGTCGAGGTCCTTGCGATTGCGCGCGGGCAACATCACGCGCTCGATGCCGGCGGCCGCGGCGGCCAGGATCTTTTCCTTGATGCCACCGACGGGCAACACCAGTCCCCGCAGGCTGATTTCGCCGGTCATCGCCACGTTGCTGCGCACTGGCTGGTCAAGGTACAGCGAGGCCAGGGCCTTGAACATCGCCACGCCCGCGCTGGGTCCGTCTTTGGGAATGGCACCTGCGGGAACGTGAACGTGCACATCGGTCTTCTCGAACGCCGCCGGGTCCAGCTTCAGCGCCAGGGCGCGGGACTTCACGAGGGTGAGCGCGGCCTGCGCCGATTCCTTCATCACCTCGCCCAGCTGCCCCGTCAGGATCAGCCGGCCGCTGCCCGGCGTCCGGCTGGCCTCGATGAAGAGGATATCGCCACCCACAGGTGTCCAGGCCAGCCCGGTCGCGACGCCCGGCATGGCCACGCGCAACGCTACTTCATTTTCGAATCTGGCCGGACCCAGCACTTCGGCCAGACTGGCTTCGTCAACGCGCACGGCCTGGACTTCCCCCCCGGCGATGCGCACTGCGGCACGGCGGCACACGGCGCCGATCTGGCGCTCCAGGTTGCGCACCCCCGCCTCGCGGGTGTAGTCGCGGATGATGGCGGCCAGCGCGCCGTCGGTGATGTCCAGTTGCGCGGGCTGCAGGCCGCTTTCATCCAATTGGCGCGCGACCAGGTATTTGCGGGCAATTTCGCGCTTTTCCTCCTGCGTGTAGCCGGCCAGTTGCAAAATTTCCATGCGGTCGCGCAAGGGGCCGGGAATCGGGTCCAGCACATTGGCCGTGGTGATGAACAGCACCTGCGAAAGGTCAAAGGGCACGGCCAGGTAGTTGTCGCGGAAGTTGCTGTTCTGCTCCGGGTCGAGCACCTCCAGCAACGCGGCGGACGGGTCGCCATGGATGCCGGCGCCCAGCTTGTCGATCTCGTCGAGCATCATCACGCAGCCGCGCGTGCCCGCCTTTTTCAGCGCCTGGATGATGTTGCCGGGCAGCGCGCCGATGTAGGTGCGCCGATGGCCGCGAATTTCGGCCTCGTCATGGACCCCGCCCAGCGACACGCGCACGAATTTGCGCCCCATCGCCCGCGCGATGGACTGCCCCAGCGAAGTCTTGCCCACCCCCGGCGGGCCGACCAGGCAAAGAATCGGGCCATGGCCGCCAGGCTTGAGCTTGCGCACCGCCAGGAACTCCAGAATCCGTTTCTTGACCTGATCGAGGCCGAAATGGTCGGCATCCAGCACCTGCCGCGCCTGCGCCACGTCGATGTCGTCAGGCTCCGGCGCCTTCCAGGGCAGTTCGGCCAGCCAGTCGAGGTAGGTGCGTGCCATGGCGTATTCCGTGGAGCCATCGGACATGCGCTGCAGGCGCTTGAGTTCCTTTTCCGCGTGCTTGACCACCTCGTCGGGCATGCCGGCTTCGGCGATCTGCCTGCGCAGTTCGTCGATTTCTGCGGCATTGCCGGCGCCGTCCTCGCCCAACTCCTTCTGGATCGCCTTCATCTGCTCGCGCAGCAGGAATTCGCGCTCGCGCCGCTCCAGGCTGGTCTTGGTCTGTTGGTCGATTTCACGCGAAATCTGCATCACGGCGATGCGGTGCACCATCAGCTCCAGCAGCCGGTCCAGGCGCTTGCGCAGATCCACCTCCTCCAGCAGCGCCTGTTTTTCCTGTGCCTTGATGTCCAGGTACCCCGCCACCAGGTCGGCCAGCGTGCCCGGCACTTCGATGTTCTGCACCGCGGTGACCATTTCCTCGGGCACCTGGGGCAGCAGTTGCAGCACCTCGATGGCCCGTTCCCTCAGGCGCATGAAGCGCGCCTCGATTTCCTTGTCGCCCGAGCCCGTGGGCTCCACCACACGCTCGATCCGCGCCACCAGGAACGGAAAGCCGTCCAGGTAGCGGGTCACGCGAAAGCGCTGCTGGCCCTGGCAGATGATGTGGTGCGCGCCATCGGGCGTGGTGACGTAACGCAGGATGGAGGCCACCGTGCCGATGGGCGCCAGATCGTCCGCGCCCAGCGACTCCGCTTCCGGGTCACGCTGCATCAGGATGCCGATCGGAAGCCCGCCCCGGACCGCGTACTGCGCCGCGGCAATCGAGCCCTTTCGCCCGATCGCAATCGGAACCACCAGGCCCGGGAACAGCACCATGTTGCGCACGGGCACGATGACCATCGCGTCGTCCGGAATGGGGCCAATCTCGCCGGGCGTGGCAGCCGCCGCCTCGGCGGCGTTCTGGCCTGGCACCGAAGCCGCGTCCGCGCTGTCCAGCAGGCTGAGCGCCGGGCTCATTTGAGTCGCTCCAGACGAAGCCGCAGGCAGCCGTTTTCCAGCTGCATGTCGGCCATTTGGTAGACCCCTTCCGGCAGGCCAATGCGGCGCTCGAAGCGCCCATAGGGAATTTCCATCTGAAGTATGGCGCCTCGACCGAGGTGGGTGTCAAAGCCCCGCTCCCCCCGCACGACGACGGCCATGGGCTCCAGGGCCACTTCGCAGCGATCCGGCGCGACACCCGGCAACGCGACGAGGATGCCCAGTTCGGCCTCGTCGCCGTACACGTCGACCGGCGGCTCCCAGCAAGGCCCCTCCCCGGCCTCTGAAATCCGGAAAAACTGTCGCTGGAGACGGTCCGCGAACTGCAATTGTTCAACGGCCTCGGCCAGCATCCACGCCATCGGGTTCTGAATTCTCATGGTTGTCCCCCGAGCCCGAAAGTTGCAGGTGGCAAGGCATTCAGCGTTGGGCGCTGGTGCCCTCCCATCGACCTCGATCCCGGTGACAACCGGCCACATCGGCCGGTTGTCACCCGTTGCGTAAATGCTATTCCTGCGCATGCCGTACGACTTGACAAAACTCAATTTGAGCGCCACGGTTTTCCCACGAAGATGAACTGGAAAAGATCGCCGCGGCGCCCGAATACCTGAAATCAGGTAATCATTTGCGGCACATCCGGGTATTCGACATTGCCCCTTCGTTCTGTACGCTTGTTCCATGAACTTGAACGAAGCCGGGCCTTCGAGCTCTGCCATTCCCTGCGCCGCCCTGATCATCGATGCTGCAGGCTGCATCACCGATTGCAGCCCGGCGGCGAAAGAGTTGCTGGGCCGGCAATCCGAGAGCCTGTCGGGCCGCGCCGTGGCCGCACTCATTCCCGGATTGCCATTTGCGATTGATACGCCCGGATACAACATTGCCTATGCCGTCTTTCACGCCGCCGATCGACAGCGGATGCGGCACATGGCGCTGCTGGCGGACGGCCGGCGCCTGCCCATCGACGTCGCCCTGGGCAGCCTGACGATGAATGGCCATCTTTGCATTGCGCTCACCCTGAAGCCATCGACTTCAATGGTGAGTTAAGAACAAATCTGAAAACAACTGAAGCAACTGGAGGTTCAAATGATCATGCCGCCCAACCCGCACAGGCTCCAGGTTGTGCCCTTGTCCAGCGAGCGCGATCAGGTGCCCGTGGATCGCTATGACAGCCGCGGCAACGACGGCGCAATCCCCCCGGCCCTGCCGGGAATCCGGCCGGCACCGGGCCCCAGCCACGCGAAGCCGGGTTCGTGCTGGCGCGAATCGCTGGCCCTGATGGAGCAGTATGTGACCTTCGTGCG
Source organism: Comamonadaceae bacterium (assembly GCA_023259355.1). GTDB lineage: Bacteria > Pseudomonadota > Gammaproteobacteria > Burkholderiales > Burkholderiaceae_C > JAHFQI01. Next base: position 15,241 of record JAHFQI010000031.1, on the reverse strand, counting down.
GCAAAAGGTGCGCACCGATGACAAGGTTTACCTGTGCGGCGAGACGTTCGACACGCTGTACCTGATCAGCGCCGGATTGTTCAAGATCGTCAATCTGGCGCCGGACGGGCGCGAGCAGCCTGCCGGCCTCTTTTTCAAGGGTGACTGGCTGGGTTTTGACGGCATTCCGACCGGCCAGCACGGCTGCTCCGCGGTGGCCCTCGACAGCGGCGAACTGTGGACCATTCGTTACGACACCTTGCTGCAGGCCAGCGCCAGGGAGCCCCTGCTCATGCGGCTGGTGCTGTCCGCCGTCAGCGCACAGCTGGCGCGCAACCGCGACATCACACTGTCCATGGGCACGCTGTCGGCAGACGCCCGGGTGGCCGACTTCCTGCTTCAATGGGCGCATTCCCTCGAAGAGCGCGGCATGCGAACCGATCAGATCAATGTCCACATGTCCCGCGCCGAGATGGGAGACTACCTGGGGCTGAGGCTGGAGTCGGTCAGCCGCGCGCTGTCCCGGCTGGCGCGCTGCGGCGTCATCCGGTTCAACGAAAAGGGGCGGCGGGAGATCAACATTCCCGACCTCGACGCCTTGAGCGACTTCATCAAGCACAGCGCGGATCCCGACCCCAATCACCTGCATTAGGGCGAAGAACCCCGTCCCGGCAGGCTGAAGCAGTTGCCCGCCGTGAGGGCCCGGCCGCTGTTGGGCGGCCACAAAATCCCCTGAGAACTGCCGCAAGCAGATACACTGAAAGCGGAGCGTCATTCAGTCGTCAGGGAAAAATCACTTTGTCTGCCAAGCCAGCATCCAGGCATCGTCTCAGGGATGCCCCCGTTGCCGATATCCCGCGTGCCGGGACCACTGCCTCCGCACCCCGTGTTGGCGGCAAAGTCGTCCACCCTGGATTCCCATCATGAGCACCCGTGTGCTGCTGGTGGACGATCACACCATGTTCCGCGAGGCGCTGTGCGTGATGCTGAACAGGGAGCTGGACGTGCAGGTCGTCGGCGAAGTCGGCGACGGCGCCCACCTTGAAGATGCGGTCGCACGGTTTTCACCCGATGTGGTCGTCATGGACATCAGCATGCCGAACATGAACGGCATCGAGGCCACCCGCAGCCTGCTGGGCAAATACCCCCAGTTGCGTGTCATTGCCCTGTCGGCGTACGGCTCCAAGCAGTTTGTCATGGAAATGATGGGCGCTGGCGCCATTGCCTACGTCGTCAAGTCGGCGGCCGGCGAACAACTGGTACATGCGATTGCCAGTGCCGCGCAGGGCAAGACCTACTTGTGTCCCGAAGCGGCGGCCACCCTGGTCGAAGCCAGCCGCCGCGACGGTCCGCCCGGTGCCGGCACCCGCACCAAAACCCACCTGGGCCGCCGCGAGACGGAGGTGCTTCGCCTGCTCGCGGACGGCAAGAGTTCGCCGCAGATTGGCGCGGAACTGCACATTGCCCCGAGCACGGTTGACGTGCACCGGCGCAACATCATGGAAAAACTGGAACTCCACACCGTGGCCGAACTGACCAAGTACGCCATCCGGATCGGCCTGACCGCGATGTGACGACGCGCTCACGACGTCCACGGATGGAATCCTGAGGAAACAAGAAAAAACCCTTGCAACTCATTGAATTGCAAGGGTTTCATTTTGGCGGAGTGGACGGGACTCGAACCCGCGACCCCCGGCGTGACAGGCCGGTATTCTAACCAACTGAACTACCACTCCTCGTTGGTACGGCGTTTGCTCTTTCGAGCCAAGTGCCATTACTTGAGCCATTTTTCACCCGAAGATGAATTTTGGCGACCCTACGGGGATTCGAACCCCGGTACTTACCGTGAAAGGGTAATGTCCTAGGCCTCTAGACGATAGGGTCAAAACCTGTGGATTTCTCCATTTGATACGTTGGTGGTGGAGGTAAACGGGATCGAACCGATGACCTCTTGCATGCCATGCAAGCGCTCTCCCAGCTGAGCTATACCCCCGCACTTACGTCGCTAAATCTTCATTGCTGAAAACTTAATTTCGTTTGTATCAAGCCTTGAATTATAGAGTGAAAATCACGCTCCTTGCAAGCGGCTCAAAACTTTTTCGCGTTTCGACAGTTCGAGCACCGCATCCAGCGATGGCGTCTGCGCCGTGCCCATGACCAGCACGCGCACCGGCATGGCCAGTTGGGGCATCTTCAGGCCGCAGGCCGCCAGCACCTCCTTGATCGCGGCCGAGATGGCGGCCTTGTCCCAGGTGCAGGTCGCCAGCTTTTCCACCAGCAGCGCAAGCGCGGGTTTGATGGCCTCGGTCACGTGCTGGGCCTTCTCGGCCGCATTGGGCGTGATGTCGGCGTAGAACGCCGCTGCCCAATGGGCCAGCACCACGGTGGTGTCGCAGCGGTCCTTGAACAGGCCGCAGATGCGGGGCAAACGATCGTCGGTTTCAATACCACTCTTGGCCAGCTGTTCAGCTACCAGCAGCGCCAGCGTGTCGTCGCTCATGGCCTTCATGTGCTGGGCGTTCACCCAGCGCAGCTTGGCTTCGTCAAACTGCGCCGCGCTTTTGCCCAGATGGTCCAGGTTGAACCACTGCAGGAACTGCTCGCGGCTGAAGATTTCGTCGTCGCCGTGGCTCCAGCCCAGGCGCGCGAGGTAGTTCACCATGGCGTCGGGCAGGTAGCCCTCCTCGCGGTACTGCGTCACGGGCTTGGCGCCATTGCGCTTGCTCATCTTCTCGCCCTGCTCGTTGAGCACGGTGGGCAAGTGGGCGTAGATTGGCGGCTCCTTGCCGAGCGCCTTGAAGATGTTGATCTGGCGCGGCGTGTTGTTCACATGGTCATCGCCGCGGATCACATGGGTGATGGCCATGTCGATGTCGTCCACCACCACGCAGAAGTTGTAGGTGGGCGTGCCGTCGGGGCGCGCGATCACCAGGTCGTCGAGTTCGTCGTTGCGGATCTCGATGCGGCCCTTGACCTTGTCGTCCCAGGCCACCACGCCACCCTGCGGGTTCTTGAAGCGCAGCACCGGCTTGACGCCTTCGGGCACCGGTGGCAGGGTCTTACCGGGCTCGGGCCGCCAGGTGCCGTCGTAGCGCGGCTTTTCCTTGGCGGCCATCTGCTTCTCGCGCAGCGCATCGAGTTCGGCCATGCTCATGTAGCAGGGGTAGACGTGACCGGCGGCCTGTAGTTCGGCGAGCACGGCCTTGTAGCGGTCCATGCGTTGCATCTGGTAGAACGGGCCTTCGTCATGGTCGAGGCCGAGCCAGGCCATGCCTTCGATGATCACGTCCACCGCCGCCTGGCTGGAACGCTCCAGGTCGGTATCCTCGATGCGCAGGATGAAGTCGCCGCCGTTGGCACGGGCGAACGCCCAGGGGTACAGCGCCGAGCGGATGTTGCCGAGGTGGATGAAGCCGGTGGGCGAAGGCGCGAAGCGGGTGCGGATCTTTTGTGTCATTTCAGGGTATCGAGGCCGCGCGAGAGGTCGGCTTTCACGTCGTCAAGGTGTTCGAGGCCGACGGCCACGCGAATCAGGTTTTGCTGGATGCCGGCTGCCTGGCGCTGGGCCTCCGTGAGGCGACCGTGCGAGGTACTGGCCGGGTGCGTGATGATGGTCTTTACATCACCGAGGTTGGCGGTGACCGACAGCAGCTGCGTCGAGTCAATCACGTGAAAGGCGCGCTGCCGCGCGTCGTCCGGGTTGGACGCCTTGACATCGAACGACACCACCGCGCCGCCCATGCCCGACTGCTGGGCCATGGCCAGCTCGTGCTGCGCGTGGCTCTTGAGGCCGGGGTAATACACACGGCTGATCTTGGGGTGGCTCTCCAGCCACTGCGCCAGCGCCAGTGCGCGCGCCGACTGCGCTTCCATACGGATGCCCAATGTTTCCATGCCCTTGAGCACCACCCAGGCGTTGAACGGCGACAGGCTCATGCCCGCACTGCGCATCACCGGGATGAACTTTTCGGCGATCAGTTTTTCCGTCGCGCAAAGGGCACCGGCGATCACCCGCCCCTGCCCGTCCAGGTACTTGGTGCCGGAGTGAATCACGATGTCGGCACCGTATTTCACGGGCTGCTGCAGCGCCGGCGTGCAGAAGCAGTTGTCCACGGCCAGCAGGGCGCCGGCGTTGTGGGCCAGGTCCGCCAGGGCGCGGATGTCGCACACATCGGTCAACGGGTTGGTCGGCGTCTCGGCGAACAGCAGCTTGGTGTTGGGCTTGATCGCGGCCTTCCACTCGGCCACGTCGGTCTGGGAAACGAAGCTGCTTTCCACACCGAACTTGCCGAACTCGCTGCCGATCAACTTCAGGGTCGAGCCGAACACCGACTGGGAGCAGACCACGTGGTCACCCGCCTTGAGCAGCCCCATGCACAGCAGCAAAATGGCCGACATGCCACTCGATGTGCCGATGCAGGCTTCGGTGCCTTCGAGCGCGGCCAGGCGCTTTTCCATGCTGGCGACCGTGGGATTGGTGAAGCGCGAGTAGATGTAGCCCTCCTCCTCACCGGCGAAGCGGCGGGCGGCGGTCTCGCAATCGGGCTGGGTGAAGCTCGACGTCAGGTACAGCGATTCAGAGTTTTCGCCGTACTGGCTCTTGTCCACGGCGGCGCGCACAGCCAACGTGTCGAGGTGGTAGGGGGTGGGGTGGTCTTGTTGGGTCACGGTCTTCGGATTCGGTTCAGGTTCAGACGGCGGCGTTGGGCAGGGCCAGGCGGGAGCTGTCTTCCGCATTTTCGTCCCCGCCCACCCGGTGCTCGTTGAGACGGGTGATGTCGTCGGCGGTGATGTCGCCGGTGACGTACACGCCGTCGAAACACGAGGCATCAAAGCCGGCCAGCTTCGGATTGAGAGAGCCGATGGCGCGCTTCATGCTGTCCACATCCTGGTAGATCAGCGCATCGCAACCGATGATCTGGCGGATTTCCTCGATGGTGCGACCATGGGCCACCAGCTCGTCCTTGGTCGGCATGTCGATGCCGTAGACGTTCGGGTAGCGCACCGGCGGCGCGGCGCTGGCCATGTAGACCTTGCGCGCGCCGGCGTCGCGCGCCATCTGGACAATTTCTTTCGACGTGGTGCCGCGCACGATGGAATCGTCCACCAGCAGCACGTTGCGGCCCTTGAATTCGCTGGCGATCACGTTGAGCTTCTGGCGCACCGACTTCTTGCGCACCGCCTGCCCCGGCATGATGAAGGTGCGGCCGACATAGCGGTTTTTCACGAACCCCTCGCGGTACGGAATGCCCAGCAGGTGCGCCAGCTGTGTGGCGCTCGGGCGGCTGGATTCGGGAATCGGAATCACCACATCGATCTCATTGGGCGGCACCGTGGAGATCACACGCTTGGCCAGCGTCTCGCCCAGGTTCAGGCGCGCCTGGTAAACGGAAATGCCATCGAGCACGGAATCGGGCCGCGCCAGATAGACGAACTCGAAGATGCAAGGATTCAGCGCTGGCGCGGCGGCACACTGCTGGGCATGGATGCGTCCATCCAATTCCACAAAAACAGCTTCGCCGGGTGCGAGGTCGCGTTCGAACAAATGAGAGGACCCCTCCAGCGCCACGGATTCGCTGGCAAACATCGTGGTGCCGTCCTTGCCGCGCCCGATGCACAACGGGCGAATGCCGAAGGGATCGCGAAACGCCAGCAGGCCGTGGCCGGCGATCAGCGCAATCACGGCATACGAGCCCTTTACGCGCCGATGCACCGCGCTGACCGCGGCAAACACGTCCTGCGGCGTGAGCGGCAGGCCGTGCGTGGCGCGCTCCAGCTCATGGGCCAGCACGTTGAGCAGCACTTCGGAATCGCTCTCGGTGTTGATGTGGCGGTGATCGGTGTTGAACAACTCGGCCTTGAGGGCGTGGGCGTTGGTCAGGTTGCCGTTGTGCACCAGCACGATGCCGAACGGCGCGTTCACGTAGAACGGCTGGGCCTCCTCCTCGCTGAAGGCGTTGCCCGCCGTCGGATAGCGCACCTGGCCCAGCCCGCAGTTGCCGGGCAGGGAGCGCATGTTGCGCGTGCGAAACACGTCGCGCACCATGCCCTTGGCCTTGTGCATGAAGAACTTGCGGTCCAGCTGGGTCACGATGCCCGCCGCGTCCTGGCCGCGGTGCTGCAGCAGGAGCAGCGCGTCATAGATCAACTGGTTCACAGGTGCGTTGCTGACAACGCCGACGATTCCACACATAGTTCCATCCAGTCAGACACAGGGCTCGCACCGGCGGTACGGCGGCCTGCGCCGCAATAAAAATCAGGCGGGCAGATACTGCCCGAACGTTGCCGGCAACACCGGCTTCAGCCCCTTGAGCGCCGCGCTCAGCACGCCCGCGCCGCTGGACGCCTGCCATGTCTCATTCGACTTCAGCGACGTCATGTCCACCACCACCGCCAGCGCCAGCAGCAGCACCACACCGCGCACCAGGCCGAACGCGGCACCCAGCGCGCGGTCCACCGGACGCAGACCGATCGACGCGACCAGCTTGCTGGTCAGCCGGGCGATCAGACCGCCGGCGAAGGCTGCCGCGACAAACACCAGCACAAAGGCGGCGGCATGACGCACCGGCGGGGTTGCGTCGCCCATGGGCAACCGGGTCGCCACGTCTGAAGCCCACCATTGCGCCAGCACGAAAGCCGCGATCCAGCCCAGCACCGACATCAATTCATACACCAGTCCGCGCCACGCGCCAAGCAGCAGGGATGCCAGCAGCACCGCCAGCAGGGTCCAGTCCAAGGCCGTCACGCGTCAATCCGGCTCACAGGCTCAAAATGGCCGCGGGCAAATCCAGGCCCCGGATCTTGCCAGCCGCCTTGTCGGCCTCGGTTTTGCTCGGGAATGGCCCCACCCTGACACGGATGCGCTTGCCCTCTTTGGTCTCGACGACCTGGGTGTAAGTGGTCAGGCCGGCCCTTTCGACCTTGAGCCGCGTCTCGCGCGCCTTGGTCGCATCCGCAAACGCGCCCACCTGCACAATGAACCGGCCCGCGTCCACGGCGGCCGATTTCGCTACATTTTTGCCTTCCAGCAGGGCCCGTGCCCGTTGCCCATCATCGGCCGGCGTGGCCGCCTGGGCCTTGGGTTCGGGCTTGGGCACTGCCACAGGCTCGCGCTTGACCTCCTTGCTGACAGGAAGAGGCGCAGTCGCCACGCTGGCAGCCACCGGATTGGCCTTTTTCGCACCCGACTCCGCGCCGACCACTTCCTCGCGGGCGTCCAGACTGGCCGACGCGGCCACCTGGGCCGGCTTCGGCGCATCGACCGTGGCCGGCGGCGCTTCCTGCCGGGGCACGGCCGCACTCGCCGGACTTTCCGGGGCAACCAGCGGCTTGGCCTTTGCACGGTCGGGAATCTGGATGGGCACATCCACGGCCACCGGCCGGGGCTGCGTGTCGAAGACCAGCGGGAAGCCGATCACGGCAGCCAGCACCAGCACCGCCGCCCCGATCAACCGGTGGCGGGCCCGCCGGCGCATGCCCTCGACGCTCTCGGGCGGTGCCGAAACGGCCGCCTCAACGTCCGCCTGGGGCCCGGGGAATCGGAACTTGAAAAATGCCATGAATTGAGGACTCAGGCGTTCACGTGTTTGGCATCGAGACGCGGGATGCCGTCCTGCAAAACGCCGCCCACGGTGTAGAACGAGCCAAAGACGATGATTCTATCAGCGGGGTCTGCCGCTTCGATGGCAGCCCGCAGCGCCGCCAGGGGTGTCGGGTGCACGCTGGCCGGCACGTCGCGCCGGCCCGGCAGGGCCTGCCAGCCGGCCCGCAGCGCCTCGGCCGATGCCGCTCGGGGCGTGGGCAGGTCGGTGAAGTACCAGCGGTCCACCAGCCCGGCCACGCGGGCCAGCATCGGGACCAGGTCCTTGTCGGACATGGCGCCGAACACCGCATGCGTGGTCGGGAAATAGCCCATGGCGTCCAGGTTGACCGCCAGCGCCGCCACGGAATGGGGGTTGTGCGACACGTCGAGGACCAGCGCAGGCTGCCCCGGAACGATCTGAAACCGCCCCGGCAGCTCCACCAGGGCGAGGCCGTTGCGCACCGCCTGTGCCGTGACCGGGACGCGCTCGCGCAGCGCTTCGAGCGCGGCCAGCACCCCGGAGGCATTCACCAGCTGGTTGGCCCCGCGCAGCGCCGGGTAGGCCATGCCACTGTAGCGCCGGCCGCGGCCGGCCCAGGCCCATTGCTGCCGATCGCCGGAAAAGTTGAAGTCGCGCCCAAAACGCCAGAGCTGGGCGTCGATCTCGGTGGCGCGGTCGATCACGCTTTGCGGCGGCATGGGGTCGCTCACGATGACCGGCTTGCCGGTGCGCATGATGCCGGCCTTCTCGTAACCGATGCTCTCGCGGTCGGGGCCCAGCAGCTCGGTATGGTCGAGGTCGATGCTGGTGATGATGGCGCAGTCGGTGTCGATGATGTTGACCGCGTCCAGCCGCCCGCCCAGGCCCACCTCCAGAATCGCCACATCCAGATCCGAGGTCGCCATCAGGCTCAGGATGGCCAGCGTGGTGAACTCGAAATAGGTCAGGGAAATCTCGCCCCGGGCCTGCTCCACCCGCTCGAAGTTCGCGACCAGGCCGGGCGCGGCCACCGCCTCGCCGTGAATCCGGCAGCGCTCTTCAAAGTGAACCAGGTGCGGCGAGGTGTACACCCCCGTCCGGTAGCCGGCCTGCTGCAGGATGGCTTCGAGCATGGCGCAGGTCGAGCCCTTGCCGTTGGTGCCGGCGACCGTGATGACCGGGCAGGCAAACCGGAGGTTCATCCGCTCGGCCACGGCCTTGACGCGGTCCAGACCCAACTCAATCGCCTTGGGATGCAGCTGCTCGCAGTAGGCAAGCCAGTCCTGAAGTGTTCTCATAAGTACCGGAATTGTCGCGCAGGTCAAATTCCCGCATGATCGGCCGCATGACAAGCCCCTCCATCACCCTTTACGGCATTCCCAATTGCGACACGGTCAAGAAGGCGCGCGCCTGGCTGGCCGGCGCTGGTGCGGCCGCTGAATTTCACGACTTCAAGAAACAGGGCGTTCCCGAGCCCCGGCTCGACGCCTGGATGACCCAAGTGGGTTGGGAAACCCTGCTGAACCGCAAGGGCACGACCTGGCGCAAGCTCGACCCGGCCACCCAAGCGGCCGTGTACGACGCCGCCAGCGCCCGGGCGCTGATGCTCGCCCAGCCCAGCGTGATCAAGCGCCCGGTCGTGGAATGGGGCGCCCCGGCTTCACCCGCCATCACGGTGGGCTTCGACGCACAGGTTTTTACAGCGTCTTTACCCGCCGGACAATCCAGCGGCACGCTCAGTGACTAAACTAAAGTTACAAGGCAGAGCATTTGCCGCTGAGAGGTTGATCATGATGAAGAAACTGTGGATTTTGACCGGCCTGGCCGCCGTCACCGGGGTGGCGCTGGCCGACGAAACCGGCCGCGTGGTGTCGAGCACCCCCGTGGTGCAGCAGGTGCCCGTGACGCGCCAGGTCTGTGGCGTGCAGCAGGTCGCGGTGGCGCAACCCAGAACGGGCGCGGGTGCGGCCATCGGTGCCATTGCGGGCGGCGCGATCGGCAACGCCATTGGCGGCGGCGGCGGGCGCGCTGCGGCCACCATGCTCGGCTTGTTCGGCGGTGCCGTGCTGGGCGACCAGATCGAAGGCGGCGGCGCGGCGCAGGTACAGAACGTGCAACAGTGCAGCAACCAGACCACTTACGAGAACCGCACCGTGGCCTGGAACGTCGTTTACGAATACGGCGGCCAGCAGTATTCCGCGCAAATGCCCAGCGACCCCGGACCCACGGTGCGCCTGCAAGTGACGCCCGTGGGCGCCACCACGGCGCCGGCCGACGCCGTGGTGGCCGGGCAGCCGTCCGGTTACCCGCAGCCGGCCTACGGGCAGCCAGGTTATGGACAGCCCGTGTATGCACCGCCGGTGTACACGCAACCGGCCTATGTGGCGCCGGCCTATGCTTACCCTGGCTACTACGCCAGCCCCTACTACGCGCCCGTGGGCGTGTCGCTGAACCTGGGCTACAGCCGCGTCTATGGCGGCTACGGCGGTGGTTACGGCGGCCATCGCGGCCACTGGCGCTGACTTTCTCCGGGCCAGTGCCTTAAAATCCCGCGCTGATCCTGACAAACCCGCGCGAACCCCTCGCGCTCACGGCGAGGGGTCTGGTGCCGAGGCATTGCGGCGGCACCGGTGCTTTCACGATGGAAGACGCCCTCGCCCCAAGCCTGAGCCCAAGCAAAGAAAGCAGCCCCATCCATGACCACCGAAAAAATCGACGGCGTCTCCGTCAACACCCAGGCCAGCGTCTACTTCGACGGCAAATGCGTGAGCCACGGCATCACCTTCCCGGACGGCACGAAAAAGTCGGTGGGCGTGGTGCTGCCCGCCACGCTGACCTTCAACACCGGCGCGCCCGAAATCATGGAGTGCGTGGCCGGTTCGTGCGAGTACAAACTCGCCGGCAGCGAGGTCTGGATGAAATCCGGCCCCGGCGAGAAATTCAGCATTCCCGGCAACTCGAAATTCGACATCCGCGTGACCGAGGCCTACCACTACATCTGCCACTTCGGCTGAACCGGGCATCCAAGACATGGCCACGATTCTTCAAAATCTTCCCGCCCAGCAGAAAGTCGGCATCGCGTTCTCCGGCGGCCTGGACACCAGTGCCGCGCTGCTGTGGATGCGCCAGAAAGGCGCGATCCCCTACGCCTACACCGCCAACCTGGGCCAGCCCGACGAAGCGGACTACGACGAAATCCCGCGCAAGGCCATGGAGTACGGCGCCGAGCTGGCACGGCTGATCGACTGCCGCAGCCAGCTTGCCGCCGAGGGCATCGCCGCGCTGCAGTGCGGCGCCTTCCACATCTCGACCGCGGGCGTCACCTACTTCAACACCACGCCGATCGGGCGCGCCGTGACCGGCACCATGCTGGTGGCCGCGATGAAGGAAGACGACGTCAACATCTGGGGCGACGGCAGCACCTTCAAGGGCAACGACATCGAGCGCTTCTACCGCTACGGCCTGCTGGCCAACCCGTCGCTGAAGATCTACAAGCCCTGGCTGGACCAGCAGTTCATCGACGAGCTGGGCGGCCGCGCCGAAATGTCGGCGTTCATGACGGCACACGGCTTCGGCTACAAGATGTCCGCCGAAAAGGCCTATTCCACCGACTCCAACATGCTCGGCGCCACCCATGAGGCGAAAGACCTGGAGCTGCTGAACAGCGGCATGAAGATCGTCAACCCGATCATGGGCGTGGCCTTCTGGAAAGACGAAGTCGAAGTCAAGCGCGAGGAAGTCACCGTGCGCTTCGAGGAAGGCCAGCCGGTTGCCCTGAACGGCAAGACCTTCGACAGCGCCGTCGAGCTGATCCTGGAAGCCAACCGCATCGGCGGCCGCCACGGCCTGGGCATGAGCGACCAGATCGAGAACCGCATCATCGAGGCCAAGAGCCGCGGCATCTACGAAGCCCCGGGGCTGGCGCTGCTGTTCATCGCCTACGAGCGCCTCATCACCGGCATCCACAACGAGGACACCATCGAGCAGTACCGCGACAACGGCCGCAAGCTCGGCCGCCTGCTCTACCAGGGCCGCTGGTTCGACTCACAGGCCATCATGCTGCGCGAAACCGCCCAGCGCTGGGTCGCACGCGCCATCACCGGCGAGGTGACGCTGGAGCTGCGCCGCGGCAACGACTACTCGATTCTCAACACCGAATCGCCCAACCTGACCTACCAGCCCGAGCGCCTGAGCATGGAAAAGGTGGAGGACGCGCCTTTCACGCCTCTGGACCGCATCGGCCAGCTGACCATGCGCAACCTCGACATCGTGGACACGCGCCAGAAGCTCGGCATCTACGCCAAGACCGGCCTGCTGTCGCTGGGTTCGGGCGCCGACATGCTGCGCCTGGACGGCGGAAAGAGCGACAGCAGCAAGGGCAAATAAAGCGCTCCAGCGCCCTGCTCTCCCAGAGCCGCCTGCCCAGGCGGCTTTTTTTCGAGCTCAGACGACCACGGGTTCCGGCTCCAGCCGGATGCCGAAGCGCTCGTACACGCTGGTCTGAATGGCGCGGGCCAGCGTGACCACCTCGCCGCCGGTGGCGCCGCCGCGGTTCACCAGCACCAGCGCCTGTTTGTCGTACACGCCGGCATGGCCCACGCTCTTGCCCTTCCAGCCGCAGGCGTCGATCAGCCAGCCCGCGGCCAGCTTGATGCCGCCGTCCGGCATCGGGTAGTGCACCACCCTCGGATCGCGCGCGATGATGTCGGCGCACTGCTCGGGCGTGACCGTGGGGTTCTTGAAGAAACTGCCGGCGTTGCCGATCACCGCCGGATCGGGGAGCTTGGCGCGGCGGATGCCGCAGATCCAGTCGTAGATCTGCCGGGCACCGGGGGTGACGATGCCGGTTTCCTGCATCTTGCGCTCCAGATCGAGGTAGCCCAGCACCGGCTTCCAGGGTTTGGGCAGGGCAAAGCGCACCCGCAGGATCAGCGCCTTGCCGGCCAGGCCGAAATCGCTGGCGTGTTTGAAAACCGAGTCGCGGTAGCCGAAGGCGCACTGCGCCGCATTCAAGCTGAACACCCGGCCGGTCGTCAGGTCGATCGCGTCGAGCGATGCGAACCGGTCCTGCAGCTCCACGCCATAGGCCCCGATGTTCTGCACCGGCGCGGCGCCCACGGTGCCCGGAATCAGCGCGAGGTTCTCCAGCCCCGGCCAGCCCTGGTCCAGCGTCCAGGCCACGAGGTCGTGCCAGTTTTCGCCGGCCCCGGCCTCGACGATCCACGCCCTGGAGGTTTCCTCCACCAGGCGGCGGCCCGGAATCTCCACCTTGAGCACCACCGGCCTGACATCGCCCGTGAGCACGATGTTGCTGCCTCCGCCAAGCACAAACTTGCCCGCCGGCCCCAGCACCGGATCGGCCAGCACGGCCTGCACGTCGGCCTCGCCGCGCACGCGCACGAGGGTGTGGGCCTTGGCAACAATGCCGAAGGTGTTGCAGGCCTGCAGGGGGACATTGCGCTCGGGGAACATGGGAGAATTGTCGCATCCCAACCTTTGCATTCCGGACTGAACATGCCCTCCTTTGATACTGTTTGCGAACCCAACATGGTGGAAGTGAAGAACGCGGTGGAAAACACCGCCAAGGAAATCGCCACCCGCTTTGATTTCAAGGGCACGGCCGCAGCCATCGAACTCAAGGACAAGGACATCACGCTGACCGGCGACGCCGAATTCCAGCTCACGCAGGTCGAGGACATCCTGCGCAACAAGCTCACCAAGCGCAATGTGGACGTGCGCTTCCTGGACATGGGCGACGTGCAGAAAATCGGCGGCGACAAGGTCAAGCAGGTCATCAAGGTGCGCAACGGCATCGCCACCGAGGACGCCAAGAAAATCACCAAGCTGATCAAGGACAGCAAGCTGAAGGTGCAGGCCTCGATTCAGGGCGAATCGGTGCGCGTGACCGGCGCCAAGCGCGACGATCTGCAGGCCGCGATGGCCCTGCTGCGCAAGGACATCACCGAGGTGCCGATCAGCTTCGACAACTTCCGCGACTGAAAACCATGGCCACCCACGCCCGCTTCGCCGTCGCGCTTGCGCTGGCCGCGGGCCTGCCTCTCAGTGCTTTCGCCCAGTCCGTGGCCCTGCAGGGCCTGCTGGGCTCACGTGCGCTGCTGATGGTGGATGGTGGCGCGCCCAAAAGTGTCGCGGTGGGCGAGACGTTCCAGGGCGTGAAGGTTTTGTCCACCGGCAACGACGAGGCCGTGGTGGAACTCGCCGGCAAGCGCCTCAAACTGCGCCTGGGTGAATCGCCCGCCAGCGTGGGCAGCCGGGGCAACGCCAGCGGCGGCCGGATTGTGCTGAGCGCCGGCAGCGGGGGGCACTTCATGGCCCTGGGCAGCATCAATGGCCGGGCCGTGCAGTTCATGGTGGACACAGGGGCCACCGCCGTGGGCCTGAGCGCCAGCGACGCCGAACGCATTGGCCTGAATTACCGGGCCGGCCAGCCGGTGCGCATGGGCACCGCCAACGGCGCCACCCAGGGCTGGCGGCTGAAACTGGATTCGGTGCGGCTCGGCGACGTGGAGGTCTACGATGTCGATGCGGTGGTCACGCCGCAAGGCATGCCCTATGTGCTGCTGGGCAACAGCTACCTGAGCCGGTTCCAGATGAAGCGCGACAACGACCAGATGACGCTGGAACGGCGCTACTGACTCTTCTTGGCGCCGAGCTTTGATTCCGTGCCCGCCAGCAGGCGGCTGATGTTCTCGCGGTGCCGCCAGGCCAGCAGCAGGCCCATGGCAAAGATCGTTGACGCAATGGCCCTGTCCGAGTACCACGCGAGGCGGTCGCCAAAGAGGTAATACACCGGCGCAAAAGCCGCCGCCGCCAGCGAAGCCAGCGACGAATAGCGAAAAAAGAACGCAATGATCAGCCAGGTCAGCGCCGTGGCGAGGCCCAGCCAGCCGTTGATGCCAAGCAGCACGCCCAGCGCCGTCGCCACACCCTTGCCGCCGACAAACTTGAAGAACACCGGGTACAGGTGGCCCAGAAAAGCGGCCAGGCCCACCAGCGCCACCGTGCCGTCACCCAGGCCGTAGGGCTGGCCCAGCCAGCTGACCAGCACCACGGGCAGCCAGCCCTTGGCGGCATCGAGCAACAGCGTCAGCACGGCGGCCGGCTTGCTGCCCGAACGCAGCACATTGGTCGCGCCGGGGTTCTTGCTGCCATAGCTGCGCGGGTCGTTCAGGCCCATGACGCGGCTCACGATGACGGCAAAGCTCAGCGAGCCGACGAGGTAGGCGGCCACGGCCGCCAGGATCGGGTACAGAAATTCCAACGCAGACTCCTTGGGAAGCCGGCTATTTTGCCAGCGCGCCCCGACTCACTCACTCGATCAGGGCGCACTGCACCGGCTTGGCGCCCAGCAGCGCGACGCAAACCTGCGGGTCAATGCCCACGAGGTAGCCCCGCCGCCCGCCGTTGATGGCGATCTTTGGCAGATCGAGGATGGTTTCCTCGATGTACACCGGCATGGCGCGCCGCGTGCCGAAAGGCGAGGTGCCGCCCACCAGGTAGCCGCTGTGGCGGTTGGCAACCTCCGGCTTGCAGGGCTCGATGGACTTCGCACCGATCTGCCGCGCCAGGTTCTTGGTGGACACCTTGCGGTTGCCGTGCATCAGCACCATCAGCGGCTTGGCATCCTGGTCCTGCATGACCAGGGTCTTGACCACGGTGAAGGGGTCGAACCCCAGCAC
>JAHFQI010000193.1 GCA_023259355.1 Comamonadaceae bacterium | reverse complement strand
CCATCAACGTTCGCAACCAGTTCAAGGGAAAAATCCGCGAAATCATTCGGGGCGATGTTGTCTCCGAGATCGATGTCGAAACGCCGTGGGGCATCGTGACATCCGTCATTACCACCCGGTCTGTGGACGACCTGAGCCTGGTCGTGGGCTCCGATGTGGTCGCCCTGGTCAAGTCCACCGAAGTGTCGATCGCCAAGCTGTGATTGAACTCCAGGGCATTGTCCAGACCTACCTCGGCCCGACCGGGCCGGTGGAGGCCCTGCGCGGCGTCAACCTGAAGGTGCCGCGCGGCGGCATCTTTGGCGTCATCGGCCGCAGCGGCGCGGGCAAGAGCTCGCTGGTGCGGACGATCAACCTGCTCAACCGGCCGGTGGCCGGCCAGGTGCGTGTGGACGGGCAGGAGCTCACGCAGCTGGCCGAGCCCGCGCTGCGCGCCGCGCGGCGCGACATCGGCATGATTTTCCAGCACTTCAACCTGCTCGACTCGCGCACCGTGTTCGGCAACGTGGCGCTGCCGCTGGAGCTGGCCGGCGTGCCGTCGGCCGAGATCGGCCGACGCGTCGATTCGCTGCTGGACCTGGTCGGCCTGTCGGCGCTGCGCGACCGGCATCCGGCGCACATCAGCGGCGGGCAGAAGCAGCGCGTGGGCATCGCCCGCGCGCTGGCTTGCAAGCCCAAGGTGCTGCTGTCCGACGAAGCCACCTCGGCACTCGATCCCGAAACCACGCGCGCCATCCTCGGCCTGCTGCGCCAGATCAACCGCGACTTCGGGCTGACCATCGTGCTCATTACGCACCAGATGCAGGTGATCAAGCAGGTGGCCGACCAGGTGGCGGTGATCGACGCCGGCCGCATTGTGGAGCAGGGCGCCGTGATCGACGTGTTCACGCGGCCCGCGCACGAGACCACGCGCAGCCTGATCGATGAAATCCTGCCGCAGGCGCTGCCTGACAGCGTGCTCGCGCGCATCCGCGGCTTCATGGCCGCGCACCCGGCCGATCAGGGGTGCCTGCTGCGCCTGGCGTTCGCCGGCGACGACGCCGACCGTCCGCTGCTGTCGGACGTGATCCGCCGCTTCGGGCTGGACCTGAACATCGTGCACGGCCAGATCGACGAGATCCAGGGCCGTCCCTTCGGATCGCTGGCCGTGCACGTGCGCGGCGCGGCCGAACGCATCGCCGCTGCCGTGGCCCACCTGCGAGGCGCGGGCGTGCTGGTGCGCGAACAGGAGCTGGGCCATGCTTGACACCTTCACCCCACAGCTGCTGGCGCTGTTCGTGGCCTCGTTCTGGGAGACGCTGCTGATGGTGGGCATCTCGGGGGCCGTAGGCACCCTGCTGGGCCTGCCGATGGGCGTGTTCCTGCACCTCACCGACCACGGCGGCGTGCTGGAGAACCTGACGCTCAACCGCATCGTCGGCACGGTGGTGAACGCGGTGCGTTCCACGCCGTTCATCATCCTGCTGGTCGCCATCATCCCGTTCACGCGGCTGATCGCCGGCTCGTCCATCGGCACGGCGGCGGCGGTGGTGCCGCTCACGCTGGCGGCGGCGCCCTTCATCGCGCGATTGGTCGAGACCTCGCTGCGCGAGGTCGACCACGGCCTGGTCGAGGCGGCGCTGGCCATGGGCGCGACGACGCGCCAGGTGGTGTTCAAGGTGCTGCTGCCCGAGGCACTGCCCGGCATCGTGGCCGGACTGACCATCACGCTCGTGAGCCTGACCGGCTACTCGGCGATGGCCGGCGCCATCGGTGGTGGCGGCCTCGGTGACCTGGGCATCCGCTACGGCTACCAGCGCTTCCTGCCCGAGGTCATGCTGGCCGTGGTGCTGGTGCTGATCGTCTTCGTGCAGGTGGTGCAGAGCGTGGGCGACCGCGTGGTGCGGCGCCTGAGCCATCGCTGAATGCCTGCCGACCCCATACCCCCTGAATTCAACCCCATCGTCCCGAGGAGAAACTCATGTTCAAACGTCAATTCATCCGTACCACCCTGGTGCTGGCCCTGTCGCTGGCGGCTTCCGCCGTCGTCCACGCTCAGGACAAGCCGCTGAAGATCGGCGTGACGGCCGGCCCGCACGCGCAGATCTTCGAGCAGGTGAAGAAAATCGCCGAGAAGGACGGCCTGAAGATCCAGATCGTCGAGTTCAGCGACTACGTGCAGCCCAACGCCGCGCTGTCCGCCGGCGACCTGGATGCCAACAGTTACCAGCACAAGCCCTACCTGGACCAGCAGATCAAGGACCGCGGCTACAGGTTCGCGGCGGTGGGCTACACCGTCAACTTCCCGATCGGCCTCTACTCGAAGAAGGTCAGGAGCCTGGCCGAGCTGAAGGAGGGCGCTCGCGTGGGCATTCCCAACGACCCGACCAACGGCGGCCGCGTGCTGCTGGTGCTGCAGGACAAGGGTCTGATCAAGCTCAAGCCCGACGCCGGCCTGAAGGCCACGCCGCTGGACGTGATCGACAACCCGAAGAAGCTCAAGTTCGTGGAAGTGGACGCGGCGCAGCTGCCGCGCACGCTCGATGACCTGGACGTGTCGGCCATCAACACCAACTACGCGCTGCCGGCCGGCCTGAACCCGGGCAAGGACGCGATCGCCCAGGAAAACGCCAAGAGCCCCTACGTCAACCTGATCGCGTTGCGCGAGCAGGACAAGGACAAGCCCTGGGTGGGCAAGCTCGTGAAGGCCTATCACTCGGAGGATGTACGCAAGTTCATCCAGGCCGAGTTCAAGGGTGCCGTCGTGCCCGGCTTCTGAGTTTTCCTCCAAAAAATACAACGATCATGGCAACTGCACAACGGCAACTCCACCGGGGTGCCATCTTCTTCGGGCTGGGGCATGTCGTGGCGACGGTCGCTGTGACCCCATGAACTTCCAGCAATTGCGATCCGTGCGCGAGGCCGTGCGCTGCGGCTTCAACCTCACGGAGGTGGCGGCCATGCTGTACACCTCGCAGCCCGGCGTCAGCCGCCAGATTCGCGAGCTCGAGGACGAGCTCGGCGTCGAGATCTTCTCGCGCGCCGGCAAGCGGCTGACCGGGCTCACGCCGCCCGGCGCCACGCTGCTGCCGATCGTCGAGCGGCTGCTGCTGGAGGCGGAGAACCTCAAGCGCGTCGGCAGCGACTACCAGTCGCGCGCGGACGGCCGCCTGTCGGTGGCCGCCACCCACTCCCAGGCGCGCTACGCGCTGCCGCACGTGGTGCGCGACTTCCGGCGCATGTTCCCCAAGGTCACGCTGCACCTGCACCAGGGTTCGCCCAAGCAGGTGGCCGAGATGCTGCTGTCGGGCGAGGCCGATATCGGCGTGGCCACCGAGGCGCTCACGCACTACCGGCAGCTGGTGACGCTGCCGTGCTACCGCTGGACCCACTCCATCGTGGTGCCGCCGGGGCATGCGCTGCTGGACGAGACTTGGCCGGTGACACTGGCGCAGCTGGTGCGCTACCCGATCATCACCTACGACCAGGGCTTCACCGGGCGCTCGCACATCGACGACGCCTTTGCGCGCGAGGGGTTGCACCCCGACGTGGTGCTCACGGCCATGGATGCCGACGTGATCAAGACTTACGTGGAGCTGGGCATGGGCGTCGGCATCGTGGCCTCGATCGCGCTGGACCCCGAGCGCGACCGCCAGCTGCGCATGATCGACGCAGGGCACCTGTTCGAGATCAATGTGACGCGGCTGGCGATCCGCCGCGGCACCTGGCTGCGCGGCTACGCGTTCCGCTTCATCGAGACCTTCGCGCCCACGTTGGGCCGGGCCGAGGTGGAGGCTGCCATGGCCGAGAGTACCGCGCTGGTCGAGGTGGATTGAGGGCGGGGCAGGCTGCCCTGGAAGGGCCAAGATTGAATCGCGTGGCGGCGCGTTCTTGCCCAGATATCCATATCTGAATTCCTTCGTTTTTCGCGGCGCCCATCGCCGGTACTGTTCGGCACATGGGCATCGAAGCCCATGGCATTCGAACCGAAAAGGAAGGACTGGAAGATGAGAATACCGTCATTGAAGAGGCGGCCCGAAGTCGCTGCGACGGCCGTGGACGAGACCCGCCGCCGCGTGGTGCAGGCCGGCGCCGCCGTGCTGGCCTCGTCGGCGCTGCCCTGGGCATCGGCCCAGGCCGTGGCGCCGGCGGACCTGTCCCGCGCCACGCTGCGCGTGGCCAGCTACAAGGGCGGCTGGAACACGCTGCTCAAGGCGGCGGGACTGGCCACCACGCCTTACCAGATCGACTGGAAGGAGTTCAACTCGGGCGTGCAGCACATCGAGGCGATCAACGCCGGTGCGCTGGACCTGGGCTCGGGCAGCGAGATTCCGGCGGTCTTCGCCGCACGGACGCCGGGCCGCGTGCGTGTCATCGCGGTGAGCAAGGGCGACCTGAACAACCAGGCGGTGTTCGCCCAGAAAGAGGCGCCGATCAAATCCATCGCCGACCTCAAGGGCAAGCGCGTGGGCTACGTGCGCGCCACCACCACGCACTACTTCCTGCACAAGATGCTGGCCGAGGCGGGCCTGTCGCTGCAGGATGTGCAGCTGGTCAGCCTGAGCCCCGCCGACGGCCTGTCGGCCTTTGCGCGGGGTGACCTCGACGCTTGGGCCATCTACGGCTACAACGGCCAGCTGGCACGCACGAAATACGGTGCGCGGCCGGTCAAGACCTCGCTGGGCTACCTGTCGGGCAACTTCCTCATCTACGGCAACGCCGACACCCAGGCCGATCCGGTGCGCCAGGCCGCGCTGGCCGACCTGCTGGTGCGCGTGCGCAAGGCCACCGCCTGGTCGGTCGCCCACCCGGAGAAGTGGGCCGAGGCGCAGGCCGCGGAAACCCGTGTGCCGGTCGACGCGCTGCTGGCGCTGTTTCGCGCGCGCAGCCAGGACGACCGTATCAAGGCGATTGACGATGCCGACATCGTGAGCCACCAGGACGTGGCCGACGTGTTTTCGAAGATCGGCGTGCTCGATGCGCCAGTCAAGGTGAGCCCGCTGTGGGACCGCACCTTTGACAAGGCCCTGCGGGCCTGAACCTCTCACCACACCATCCAAAAGGAAACACCATGAGTCTGGAATTCATCGGCTTTATCGGCCCCAGCGAATCGAGCGAGTCGCTCGCGCCGCGCGGCCCCCTGGTCGACACGGCCTTCATCAAGGCCTCGATCCGCGCGCAGGAGTACGCGGGCTTCGACAAGGCGCTGATCGCGGTCAACAGCGCCTCGCCCGATTCGTTTGCCATCGGCGCCTACGCGGCAGCGGCCTCGGACACGCTGGGCCTGCTGATCGCGCAGCGCCCGGGTTTCACTTCGCCCACGCTGGCCGCGCGCCAGCTGGCCACGCTGGACCAGCTCAGCGGTGGGCGGGTGGCGGTGAACGTGATCACCGGCGGTGACGGCGGCGACCTGCAGAAGGACGGCGACTTCCTGCCGCACGACGAACGCTACGAGCGCACCGACGAGTACCTCGACGTCGCCCGAAAAGTCTGGACCAGCGACGGCCCGTTCGACCACCAGGGCAAGCATTTCCGCGTGGAGCGCAACCACACTGCGGTTCGCCCGGTGCAGAAGCCGCACATCCCGATCTACTTCTCGGGGGCATCCGACGCCGCGGTGCGCGTGGCCGCCAAACACGCCGACGTCTACATGATGTGGGGTGAGCCGCTGGAGGACGTGCGCACGCGCATCGCCGCCGTGCGCGCCGAGGCGGCGAAGCTGGGTCGCGCGGACAAGATCCGCTTCAGCCTCTCGGTGAGGCCCATCATCGCCGACACCGAGCAGGAGGCCTGGGCCCGCGCCGACCGCATCCTGGAGCGCGCGCGCGCCAGCTTCCCGGCGTCGGACTTCATCAAGCGCCGTGGCGCCAACATCAACGTGGGCTCGGACCGGCTGGTCGACATCGCGCGCAAGGGCCGTGTGCATGACCAGCGCCTGTGGACCGAGATTGCGGCGCTCACCGCTGCGGCGGGCAACTCCACCGCGCTGGTCGGCACGGCCGAACAGGTGGCCGTGGCGGTGCTCGAGTACTACCGCTTGGGCGTGAACACGTTCCTGTTCCGTGGCTTCGACCCGCTGCAGGACGTGGTGGCCTATGGCCAGCAGCTGATTCCCGAGGTGCGCCGCCAGGTCGCCGAGGACGAGCGCGTCGAGCAGCGCCGCGCCGCCTGAAAGGAGCAACCATGTCCCGACAACTCAAATTCGGCTTCGTGCTGCACGGCGTGGGCGCCGGCTGGGGCGACTGGCGTCACCCGGCCGCGGTGACTGACGCCAGTGTCAATTTCGGCTTCTACAAGGAACAGGCGCAACTGGCCGAGAAGGCCAGGTTCGACTTCCTGTTCGTGGCCGACAGCGTGCACATTACGGCGCGCTCCAGCCCTCACTACCTGAACCGTTTCGAGCCGCTGACCATCCTGTCGGCGCTGGCGGCCGTGACCTCGAAGATCGGCCTGGTCGCCACGGTGACCGCCAGCTACAGCGAGCCCTTCACGGTGGCGCGCCAGTTCGCCTCGCTGGACCACATCAGCGGCGGACGCGCGGGCTGGAACGTGGTCACCTCGTGGCTGGACGGCAGCGCGCGCAACTACGGCCGGCAGGACCACTACGCGCATGACGTGCGCTACCGCCTGGCGGCCGAGCACCTGGACGTGGTGCAGGGCCTGTGGGATTCGTGGGAAGACGATGCGCTGGTGCGTGACAAGGCCAGCGGCGTGTTTTTCGACCCGAAGAAGCTGCACCGCCTGGACCACAAGGGCGAGTTCTTCTCGGTGGAGGGACCGCTCAACATCAGCCGTTCGCGCCAGGGCCAGCCGGTGATCTTCCAGGCCGGCGCGTCGGAGGACGGCAAGCAGTTCGCCGCGGGTCATGCCGACGCGATCTTCTTTCATGCCGACACCATCGGCGAAGCGCAGGCCTACTACCGCGACGTGAA
>JAHFQI010000192.1 GCA_023259355.1 Comamonadaceae bacterium | reverse complement strand
CGGTGATGCCGAGCGCGCTGATTTTTTCGCCGCGCAGCACCGGCGGCAGCACGCGCTGCTTGAGCGCCTCGCTGCCCACGTTGACGATGGGCGGGCAGCCGATGGTGTGCGACAGCAGGCTGGCCAGCACGCCACCGGCGCCACAGCGCGTCAGCTCCTGCGTGGCGATGATGGTCATGAACAGGTCGCCCTCGTTGCCGCCATGGACCTCGGGAAAGCCCAGGCCCATCAGCCCCACGGCGGCGGCCTTGCGGTACAACTCGATGGGAAAGGTGGCGGCCTCTTCCCAGGCTTCCACATTCGGCGTGATTTCCTTGGCGACAAAGCGGCGCATCGCGTCGCGGAACGCCAGGTGTTCGGGCGTGTAAAAGGGGCTTTTGGCGGGAGCGGCAGGGGTAGGCATGGTCTTGTCCTCGGTGGTGTGGCGGTGCTAGGCTGCTTCTTCTATCAGTGAAACCAGCAGCGCGCGCGTCGGTACCTGGTCGCCGACGCGCACGGCCACCTGTTCGACCACGCCGTCGCGCCGGGCCAGCAGTTGATGCTCCATCTTCATGGCTTCGAGCACCGCCAGGCGTTGTCCCTTGCTCACCACGTCGCCGGGTTGCACGAATACCGCGAGCACGCGCCCGTTCATGGGTGCGAGCACGCGCGATTCGGCGCTGCCGGCGGCCGCGGCAGGCGGCGCATAGGTCAGGTCTTCGAAGCTGGCGCTCGTGGCGCCGATCTCCAGGTGCAGCAGACCACCGGCAAACACCGCAGCCGCGTGCCGCTGCACGCCATCGGCGCTGAAACGCAGTGTTTCGGCCTCGCGGCCGACAATCGTGAGGCTGTGCCGCGCTTTCCCGATCTCGACGGTGTAGCGCTGCGCTTCGTGGGCCGTGATATGCACAGCGTGACGGTGTTCGCCCTCGCCGATCAGCATCGGCCAGCGCGCCGGCCCGCTGGAGCGCCACGGTCTGGAGTCAGGCGCGGCCGTGACCTCGAACCACAGCGTACTGGCCAGCGCCAGCGCGAGCGAGTCGGGCTGAGGACGCAGCAGCGCATCGCCGCCGAAGTGCTGGTCGATGAATGCCGTGGTGGTGTCGCCGGCGGCGAATGCCGGGTGCTGGGCCACCGCCTCCAGGAACGCGCGGTTGGTGGGCAGGCCCAGCACCCGGGTTCGTTGCAGCGCGCCGACCAGGCGGCGCCGCGCTTCGTCGCGGTTGGGGCCGTGCGCGATGATCTTGGCGATCATGGGGTCGTAGTGCGGGCTGATGGTCTGGCCCGAGACCAGACCGTGATCGACGCGCACACCTTCGCCCTCGGGGGGGCGCCAGACCGCGACATCGCCGCTTTGCGGCAGGAAGCCGGCGTAGGGGTCTTCGGCGTACAGGCGCACTTCGATCGCGTGCCCGTTCAATGTCACCTGCTCCTGCGTCAGCGGCAGGGGCTCGCCCCGGGCCACGGCGATTTGCCAGGCCACCAGGTCCAGGCCGGTGATGCACTCGGTCACCGGGTGCTCGACCTGCAGGCGCGTGTTCATCTCCAGGAAATAGAAGTGGCCGTCGCGGTCCAGCAGGAACTCGACCGTGCCCGCGCCGACGTAGTTCACGGTGCGCGCGGCCGCCACGGCCGCGGCACCCATGCGCGCGCGCAACTCGGGCGTGACCGCCGGGGAGGGCGCTTCTTCGAACACCTTCTGGTGCCGGCGCTGGATCGAGCAGTCGCGCTCGCCCAGGTGGATGATGTGGCCGTGCTTATCGCCGAAGACCTGGATTTCGACGTGGCGCGGTTCAATCACCGCGCGTTCGAGGATGAGCTCTTCGCTGCCGAAGGCGTTGCCTGCTTCCGAGCGGGCACTGACCAGTGCGACCGCCAGGTCCTGCGGGTGTTCGACCAGCCGCATGCCGCGCCCGCCCCCGCCCGCCGCCGCCTTGACCATGATCGGGAAACCGATCTCGGCGGCTTTCGCGAGCAGCGTGGCATCGGACTGGTCGGCGCCCTGGTAGCCCGGCACGCAGGGCACGCCGGCGGCCAGCATCAGGCGCTTGGCGCCGGCCTTGTTGCCCATTTTCAGGATGGCCTGCGGGTCCGGGCCGATGAACACCAGACCGGCGTCCAGGCAAGCCTGTGCAAAGCCGTCGTTCTCGGACAGGAAGCCGTAGCCGGGGTGGACTGCATCGGCGCCCGTGCGGCGCGCCGCCGCCAGCAGCGCCGCGACGTTGAGGTAGCTCTCACGGACCGGCGCCGGGCCGATGCACACGGCCTCGTCGGCCAGGGCGACATGCAGCGCCTGGGCATCGGCGTCGCTGTAGACGGCGACCGTGCGGTAGCCCAGCGCCTTGGCCGTGCGGATGATCCGGCAGGTGATTTCTCCGCGGTTGGCGATCAGGATTTTTTTAAACATGCTCAGCTCCCGCGGAGAAATCGCCTGCGCACGCTGCGCGTGCCATGCGATGTGGCTGCGCCGCTGCGCCGACTGGCGTCGGCTGGTCGCCGCGGTTGGTAATCAGGATTTTTGTGAAGTTCATGGGGGTTCTCACATCCGTGCCACGCCAAACGTATTGGCCCGCAAGGTTCGCGACTCGGCTTCGCGAAATGCGGCCAGGGCCGTCGCGAGCGCGCGGCGGGTGTCGCGCGGGTCGATGATGCCGTCGTCCCACAGGCGCGCGGTGGCAAACAGGGAATGGGACTCGATGTCAAAGCGTGCCAGGATTTCCTTCTTCATGGCTTCCATGGCGGCAGGCGGGGGTTCCTTGCCGGTGCGGGCGAATTTTTCCTCGGTGACGATGCGCATCACGGTGGCGGCCTGCTCGCCGCCCATCACCGCCACCCGCGCGTTGGGCCAGGCGAACACGAAACGCGGGTCGTAGGCGCGGCCGCACATGCCGTAGTTGCCCGCGCCAAAGGAGGCGCCGGTCATCACGGTGATTTGCGGCACGGTGGCATTGGCCACGGCCTGGATCATCTTGGCGCCGTGCTTGATCATGCCGACCTGCTCCACATCCTTGCCGACCATGAAGCCGGTGGTGTTCTGCAGGTAGATGATCGGGGTGCCCGACTGGCAGCACAACTGGATGAACTGGGTTGCCTTGGTGGCGCCTTGCGGATCAATGGGGCCGTTGTTGCCGATGAAGCCGCACGGATGGCCCTCGATGGCGCCATGGCCGCACACGGTGTTGGCGCCATACAGTGGCTTGAAGTCGAGGAAATCGGAATCGTCGATCACGCGCGCCAGCAGTTCGCGCATGTCGTAGGGCTGGCGGAAATCGGTGGGCACGACACCGGCCAGTTGCTCAGCCGGGTAGCGCGGCTCTTTCCAGGTCTTGACGGGTAGCAGGGGCAGGCGGTCGTTCCACGGCAGCCGCGCCAGGATGTCGCGTGCGATGCGAATGCCATCGGCATCGTCCTCGGCCAGGTATTCGGCCACGCCGGACGTCGTGCAGTGCATCTCGGCGCCGCCCAGTTCCTCGTCGGTGGCGATCTCGCCGGTGGCGGCCTTGAGCAGGGGCGGGCCGGCCAGGAAGGCCTTGGCGCGGCCGCGCACCATGATCACATAGTCGGACATGCCGGGCAGGTAGGCGCCGCCGGCGGTCGAGTGGCCGTGCATCACGCACACCTGCGGAATGCCTTTGGCCGACAGCCGCGCCTGGTTGGCGAAGCCGCGGCCGCCTTCGATGAACACCTCGCCGACGTGCATCAGGTTGGCGCCGCCCGATTC
Organism: Comamonadaceae bacterium; assembly: GCA_023259355.1. Classification (GTDB taxonomy): domain Bacteria; phylum Pseudomonadota; class Gammaproteobacteria; order Burkholderiales; family Burkholderiaceae_C; genus JAHFQI01. The sequence continues at coordinate 3,215 of JAHFQI010000192.1, read as the reverse complement.
GACCAGCCGCACCACCGGCAGCTTGTTCTCCAGCGCGATGGCTTCGGCGCGCAGGCTCTTGCGCATGCCCATGGGCGTGATGGTGCCGCCCTTGATGGCGCTGTCCGACGCGATCACCACGCAGCGGATGCCCGAGACCGTGCCGATGCCGGTGATGATGCCACCGCCCAGCACGTTCTTCTCGCCGTCGTCATCGTGCATCCTGAAGCCGGCCAGGGTCGAGAATTCCAGCCAGTCCGAGCCGCGGTCGAGCAGCAGCGCGATGCGCTCGCGCGGCAGCAACTGCTTGCGGGCGCGGAACTTGGCTTCCTGGCTGTTCGAGGTGTTGCGAACGCGGTCTTCCAGTGTGCGAAAGCTGTCAAGCAGGGCGAGCATCTGCTCGCGGTGTTTGAGGAAGCTTTCTGACTGCGGGTCGATTTGACTTTGAATGACGGGCATGGGCGGTTCTCGCTGAAAGGTCTTGGTTACAGGTCGTAAAAACGCTCGCCACGTTCGGCCATCTTGCGCAGAAGTTGTGGTGGCGCAAAGCGGGCACCGTGCCGTGCAGCGAGGGTTTCGCAGGTCTTCACGAAGGCGGCTACGCCCAGACTGTGGATCTGGCCGATTGGCCCACCCAGGTAGGGCGGAAAACCCCAGCCCAGAATGGCGCCGACATCAGCATCAATGGGCGCCAGCAGCACTTTTTCTTCAAGGCAGCGCGCGGTCTCGACCGACTGGATGAACAGCAGGCGCTGCTTGACTTCTTCCACCGGGGGTTGCTTGGCCGCCAGCGGGAACGCCTGCGCCAGGCCCGCCCAGAGCTGCTTGGGGCCGTCTTGCGGGTAGTCGTAGAAGCCCTGGCCGATCTTCTTGCCCAGCCGCCCCAGTTGGTCCACCATGCGGTCGCAAACGTCGTCGATGGCGCTGCGCTGGTAGGCCTTGCCGAGATCGGCGGCAGTCTGCTTGCGGATGCGCGCCATCAGTTCGAGCGACACCTCATCGGCCAGCGCCAGCGGGCCCAGCGGCATGCCGGCCATGCGCCCGGCGTTGTCGATCAGGGCCGGCTTCACGCCTTCGGCCAGCAGCGCCAGGCCCTCGCCGACGTAGGTGGAGAACACGCGGCTGGTGTAGAAACCGCGGCTGTCGTTGACGACGATGGGCGTCTTGCGGATCGCCTTGACGAAGTCCATGGCGCGCGCCAGGCACTCGTCGCTGGTGGCCTGGCCGCGAATGATCTCCACCAGCGGCATCTTGTCCACCGGCGAGAAGAAGTGCAGGCCGATGAAGTTGGCCGGCCGCGCCGAGGCCTCGGCCAGGCCGCTGATGGGCAGGGTGCTGGTGTTGGAGGCGAAGAGGGCGCCGGGGGCGATCACCGCCTCGGCCTTGCGCGTCACGTCGGCCTTGATGGCGCGGTCTTCGAACACGGCTTCGACCACGATGTCGCAGCCCGCCAGGTCGGCAAAGTCGGTGGTCGGCTTGATCAGGGCGAGCTTGGCAGCGCACTCGGCCTCGGTCATGCGCTTGGCGGCCACGCGCTTGTTCCACAGGCCTACGCTGTAAGCCTTGCCTTTGTTCGCCGCATCCGTGCTGCTGTCGAGCAGCACCACTTCCATGCCGACCTCGGCGGCGGCGAAGGCAATGCCCGCGCCCATCATGCCGGCGCCCAGGATGCCGACCTTGTGGTAGCTGGCCTTGGGCACACCCTGGGGCCGCGAGGCCAGCTTGTTGGCGGCGGTGATGCCGAAGAACAGCGAGCGGATCATGTTCTTGGATTCTTTGCCGGTCGCCAGCTTGACGAACTCGCGCATCTCGACCTTGCAGCCGGTCTCGATGTCGACCTGGCAGCCGTTGTAGACGCAGTTCAGGATGGCCTCGGGTGCGGGATAGTTGCCAAAGGTCTTGGCGCGCAGCATGGCGTTGCCGACGGTGAAGGTTTCGTAGCCGCCCGGGCTTTGCACCGCGCCGCCGGGCAGCTTGAAGCCCTTTTGGTCCCACGGCCTGACGGCATTCTTCATGCCATCGGCCAGCAGCCATTGCTTGGCTCGCGCGAGCAACTGGTCGGCCGGCACGACCTCATCGACCAGGCCCGCTTCCAGGGCTTTTTTCGGTGCGAGTTTTTTGCCTTCGAGCAGGAAGGGCAGCGCGTTGCGAATGCCGATCATGCGCGGCAGGCGTTGCGTGCCGCCGCCGCCGGGCAGCAGGCCGAGGCTCACCTCGGGCAGGCCGATCTGGGCCTTGGGGTTGTCGGCGGCGATGCGCCGGTGGCAGGCCAGCGCGACCTCGTAGCCGCCGCCCAGCGTGGTGCCGTTGAGGGCCGCGACGAAGGGCTTGCCGCCGGTCTCGATGCCGCGCATCAGGGCATGCAAGCGGGTGACAAAGTCCATCATGCCGGGCACGTCGGTGATGGCGAGGATCATGTTGAGGTCGGCGCCGGCAATGAATTCGGGCTTGGCCGAGGTGACGATCACGCCTTTGACGGCGGCGTCCGCCCGGGCGCGCTGCACGGCCTCGCCAAAGGCGGCCATGGATTGTTCGTTGAGGACGTTCATGGGCACGTCCTGCATGGCCCAGGTGAGGGTGGCGATGCCGTCGGCATCCAGCTTGTAGTCAATCGTCATGGTGGTGGTCCAAGTCTGTGATCAGGTGTGAGGGCTTCAGACGCGCTCGATGATGGTGGCGGTGCCCATGCCGGCGCCCACGCACAGCGTGACCAGTCCGGTGGACAGGTTGCGGCGCTCGAGTTCGTCAAGCACGGTGCCCAGAATCATGGCGCCGGTGGCGCCCAGTGGATGCCCCATGGCAATGGCGCCACCGTTGACGTTCATCTTGTCGTGCGGGACCTTCATCACTTCCATGAAACGCAGCACGACCGAGGCAAAGGCTTCGTTCAATTCATAGAGGTCGATGTCGCCGGCTTTCATGCCGGAGAGTTTGAGCGCCTTTTCCGCCGAGTAGGAGGGGCCGGTCAGCATGATGGTGGGTTCGCTGCCGATGGAGGCGAACGAGCGGATGCGGGCACGGGCTTTCAGACCGAGCTGTTTACCGACCTTGGCGTTGCCGATCAGCACGGCGGCCGCGCCGTCCACGATGCCCGAGGAGTTGCCGGCGTGGTGCACGTGCGCCATGCGCTCGATCTCCGGATAGCGCTGCATGGCCACCGCGTCGAAGCCGTATTGTTCGCCCTGCACTTTGAAGGCCGGCTCCAGCTTGGCGAGCGACTCTAGGGTGGTGTCGGC
>JAHFQI010000030.1 GCA_023259355.1 Comamonadaceae bacterium | reverse complement strand
GGCCGGCGGCCTCGCGGACGCTTGCCGCGTCAGGCGGCGTCGGGCAGTACCGCGGTGACCTCGATTTCAACCTGGGCGCGTGCCTCCATCAGCGCCGACACTTCCACGCAGGTCATGGCCGGGAAGTGCCGGCCCATCACCGCGCGGTAGGCCGTGCCGAGTTCGGGCAGGCGGCGCAGGTACTCCTCGCGGCGGGTCACGTACCACGTCATGCGCACCAGGTGCTCGGGGCCGGCGCCGGCCTCGCGAAGCACGGCGGCGACATTGCGCAGGGTCTGTTCGACCTGGGCGATGAAGTCATCGGTTTCAAACACCTGCTGCGCATTCCAGCCGATCTGGCCGCCCACGAATACCAGCGTGCCGCGTGCGGCCACGCCGTTGGCGTAACCCTTGGGGGGCGCCCACCCGGGCGGTTGCAGGAACTTCATGGGCGCCTCAGCTTGAAACGTTGCAATTTGCCGGTCTCGGTGCGCGGCAGGCTGTCGCGAAACTCGATCTGGCGCGGGTATTTGAACGGGGCGATGGTCGCCTTCACATGGTCCTGCAGCGCTTTGACCATGGCGGCGTCGCCGGTGAAGCCCGGCTTGAGCACGCAGAACGCCTTGACGATCATGCCGCGCGCTTCGTCGGGCAGGCCGATCACGCCGCACTCGGCCACGGCGGGGTGGCGCAGCAGCGCGTCTTCGACTTCGGGGCTGCCGACGTTGTAGCCCGCGGTGATGATCATGTCGTCGTCGCGCGCCTGGTAGAAAAAGTAGCCGTCGGTGTCCTGCACGAACGCGTCGCCGGGGTAGTTCCAGCCGTCTTTCACGTAGCGCGTCTGGCGCGCGTCGTCCAGGTATTTGCAGCCCGTGGGGCCGATCACCGCGAGCTTGCCCACCGTGCCGCGCGGCAGCTCGGCGCCCTCGTCGTCGACCACCTTCGCGGTGTAGCCCGGCACCACCTTGCCGATGGCGCCATGCCGGACCTCGGCGCCGGCCGACGAAATGAAGATGTGGAACATCTCGGTCGCGCCGATGCCATCGATCATCTCGATGCCCGTCGCCTCGCGCCAGAGCGTGCGTGTGGCGTCCGGCAGGCCCTCGCCCGCGCTCACGCACAGGCGCAGCGACGGAAGGCCGAGTTCGCGCGCGAACGGCGCCATCTGCCGGTAAAACGTCGGGGCGGTGTAGCAGATCGTGGCGCCCACCTCGCGGATCTGGCGCACCATGGCTTCCGGCGTGTAGGCGATGTCGGGGAAATAAACCGACGCGCCGGCCCACATCGGAAACACCAGCAGCCCGCCCAGGCCGAAGGTGAACGCCAGTGGCGGGGAGCCCATGACCACGTCGTTGGGGGTGGCGCGCAGCACGTGGCGCGGCCAGGTCTCGCAGGCGGCGAGCACGTCGCGGTGCGTGTGAACGGCGGCCTTCGGTTTGCCCGTGGTGCCCGAGGTGAAGGCCATCAAGGCGATGTCGTCGGCGGCCGTGGGGCAGGCGTTGAAATTCGCGCACTGGCCTGCCGCGCGAGCCTCCAGGGTGCCCGGCGTCGCCAGCGGATCGGGCCCGTTGAACGAGACCACGGTCTGCAGCACGGGGTGCGCCTGTTGCGCCAGCACCAGCTCGTCCAGCAGGTGCGCGTCGCACAGCGCCAGCGCGGGCCGGGCCTTGTCGATGATGTCGCCGAGCTCGGTGGCACGCAGCAGGGGCATGGTCGCCACGGCGATGCCACCGGTCTTCACCACCGCCAGCCACGCCAGCGCCATGCCGATGGAGTTGCCGCCGCGCAGCAGCACGCGGTTGCCGGGAATCAGGCCGAGGTCCTCGGTGAGCACACGCGCGATGCGGTTGACCTGCTCGGCCACCTGCGCGTAGTTCATCGTGCGCCGGGGGGAGCGCAGCAGCGGCCGGTGGGCAAAACCCTTGGCATCGGCGGCGTCCAGCAGCGCTTCCACCAGATTGCGTTGCGGCGGCAGTTGCAGTTCGGGCCGGTCGTAGCGCAGGCGGGGCCACTGGGCGCGCGGCGGCAGGCGATCATGGACGTAACGGTCGGTCTGCGCGCTGACACCGGGTGTCGGTGAGTGGTCTTGCGTGACGGTCGGTTGCGTTGTCATCGATTCACCCCTGCAACACGGCTTTGCCGATGATGAGTTGCTGCACTTCGGTCGCGCCCTCGTAGATGCGCAGCGCCCGAATGTCGCGGTACAGGCTTTCCACCTTGGTCCCCACCTTGACGCCGAGGCCGCCATGCAGCTGCAGCGCCATGTCGATCACGCGCTGGGCGTTCTCGGTCGCCGTCATCTTGGCCATGGCAGCGGCCACGCTGCGCTCGCGCAGGGCCGCAGCGGCGCGTTCCGGGGCGTCAGCCGTGCCGCCATCGGCTTGCCGGACTGCATCGTCGCGCAGCCAGGCGGCGCGGTAGGTCAGCAGCGCACCGGCATCGACCAGCGCGGCCATGTCGCCAATCTTCGCCTGGGTCAGCTGGAAATCCGCCAGCGTCTGGCCGAACATCCTGCGCTGGCGCGCATGGGCCACGGCCTCGGCCAGCGCGCGGCGCGCCATGCCCAGGGCGGCGCCCGCCACCGAGGCGCGGAAGATGTCCAGCGTCTGCATCGCCAGCTTGAAGCCGCCGTTGAGCACGCCCAGCTGCGCGTTCGCGGGCAGCTTGCAGCCGGCAAAGGCCAGCGTGGCCAGCGGATGGGGCGCCATGACGTCGATGTGGCGCGATGCATCGAGCCCCGGCGTGTCCGCATCGACGACGAACGCGGTGATGCCGCGGCTGCCCGCCGCGGGCGCGGTCTTGGCGAACACGCAGTAGAAATCGGCGAGGCCGCCGTTGCTGATCCAGGTCTTCTCGCCGGTCAACGTGAATGTCGAACCGGGCGGGTTCGAGTCCTTCATGGGCTCGGCATGGCAAGCCGTGGTTTTCATCGCGGCGACGTCGGAGCCGGCATCGGCCTCGCTCAATGCGAACGCCGCGATCTTCGCGCCGCGCGCGACAGCCGGCAGGTAGGCAGCCTGTTGCGCGGGTGAACCGGCCAGCGTGATCGCACCGCTGCCCAGACCCTGCATCGCAAACGCAAAGTCGGACAGCGGCGAGTGAAACGCCAGGGTCTCGCGCAGGACCACCAGCGCACGCGAATCGAGCGCCGGCAGCGCGCCGCCGTGCGCGGCCGGCACGCAGTAGCGCAGCCAGCCGGCACCGCCGAGCCGGCGCACCCATTCGCGGCAGGCAGCACGGTCGTCGCGCTCGTCCACGTGCTGGCCGGCGGCCCAGTCGGCGAGGTCCCGGGCCAGCGTGCGGTGAACGTCGTCAAAAAACGGCAGGCCGGTGTGGCCGGTCGGGGCGCGCGGCGCGGCGTGCTCTGGGGGCGGCGGGCGGGCGGCCATGCTCAATCGCCTCCGAACACGGGTTTTTGCTTCGACGCGAAGGCCTCGTAGGCGCGTTTGAAGTCCTGCGTCTGCATGCAGATCGCCTGCGCCTGCGCCTCGGCCTCGATCGCCTGCTCGATGGTCATCGCCCATTCCTGCTGCAGCATGGTCTTGGTCATGCCGTGGGCGAAGGTGGGGCCGGCGGCCAGTTCGCGCGCCAGCGCCGTGGCGGCCGGCAGCAACTCGGCGCCATCGTGCAGCGCGTTGAAGAACCCCCAGGCCAGGCCTTCGGCCGCCGTCATGGCGCGGCCGGTGAACAGCAGTTCCGAGGCGCGGCCCTGGCCGATCACGCGCGGCAGCAGCGCGCAGGCGCCCATGTCGGCGCCGGCCAGCCCGACGCGCGTGAACAGGAAGGCGGTCTTGGCGGCCGGCGTGCCGTAGCGGATGTCACAGGCCAGCGCCATCATGGCGCCGGCGCCCGCGCAGATGCCGTCAATGGCACCGATGACCGGCTGCGGGCAGTTGCGCATTGCCTTGACCAGCTCGCCGGTCATGCGGGTGAACTCCAGCAGCTCGGGCATGGTCATGCGGGTCAGCGGGCCGATGATGTCGTGCACGTCGCCGCCCGAGCAGAAGTTGCCGCCTGCGCCCGTGACCACGACGGCCTTCACGTCGGTGGCGAACTTCAGCGCGTGGAACAGGTCGCGCAGTTCGGCGTACGACTCGAACGTCAGCGGGTTTTTGCGCTCCGGCCGGTTGAGCGTGAGCGTGCCCACGCCCGCGTCGAACGCCCAGGCAAAGTGGCGCGCCGGGTAATCCGCCCTGGCGTCGAACTGGGCGTGCATGGGGTTGGTGGGGCTGATGTAGTGCTTCATTCGGTTTCCTGAAAACGGGTTTTGACCTTGCCCAGCAGCTTGTGCAGGCTGGCGACCTCCCGGTCGTTCAGGCCGGCGAAGGCTTTGACAATCCAGTCCTCGTGGGCCTGCGCCATGTCGTCGAACGCGCGGCGGCCCTTGGCCGTGAGCCGGACGCGGTAGGCCCGGCGGTCCCCGGCCACGTCGATGCGCTCCACCAGATCCTCGGCCACCAGCTGGTCGGTGATGCCGGTGACATTGCCGCCCGTCACCATCATGCGGCGCGAGAGTTCGTTCATGCGCAGGCCGTCGGGCGCGCGTTCGAGTTGCGCCATCAGGTCGAAGCGTGGCAGCGTGGTGTCGAACTGCTCGCGCAGCGCGGTGCGCACCTGCTTTTCCACGAGCTGGGTGCAGGTGAGCAGGCGCAGCCACAGGCGCAGCGCCTCGGGGTGTTCGCTGTGGGCGCGGGCTTCCATGTCCATGGGTGGGGCTTCCATCAAGGTCGGTGAGGCAGCGGGCCGCTCAGGAACGCTCGGCCACGTTCTTGCGGCTGCTTTCGCGGTACAGCTGGTCCCGGCCGCTCTCATAAGGGCGCGGCCAGGTGACGGCGCGGCTTTGCAGCCGGGCGGCCTCGTGCAGCGTCCAGGCCGGGTCCGCCAGATGGGGGCGGGCAATGGCGCACAGGTCGGCGCGGCCGGCGGCGATGATGCTGTTGGCGTGGTCGGCCTCGCTGATCGCGCCCACGGCGATGGTCCGGATGTCCACTTCGTTGCGGATGCGGTCGGCAAACGGCGTCTGGTACATGCGGCCGTAGACCGGCCTGGCGCTGCGCGTGGTCTGCCCGGACGAAACGTCGATCAGGTCGCAGCCGGCGTCCTTGAACAACTGGGCGATCCGCACGGCGTCGTCGGCCGTGTTGCCGCCCGGTGCCCAGTCGTGCGCCGAGATGCGCACGCTCATGGGCAAATGCGCGGGCCAGACCGCGCGCATGGCCGTAAACACCTCCAGCGGGTAGCGGCAGCGCTGGTCAATCGAGCCGCCGTAGTCGTCGGTTCGCCGGTTGGTCAGCGGGCAGATGAAGGTGGACAGCAGGTAGCCGTGGGCGCAGTGCAGTTCCAGCCAGTCGAAGCCGGCTTCCACGGCGCGGCGTGTGGAGGCGACAAACTGCGCGGTCAGCGTGTCCATGTCCGCGCGGGTCATGGCGCGCGGTGTCTGGTTCTGGGCGCCGTAGGGCAGGGCGCTGGCGGCGATCAGCGGCCAGTTGCCCGTGGGGTCGTTCGCCGGCAGCGGTTCGTCCGCGCCTTCCCAGCCCACGCGGGTCGAGCCCTTGGGGCCGCTGTGGCCCAGCTGCAGGCCGATCTTGGCGCTGCTCTGGCCGTGCACGAAGTCCACGATGCGCTTGAGTGCCCCGGTCTGGGCGTTGTTCCACAGGCCGGTGCAGGCCGGGGTGATGCGGCCCTCGGGGGTCGGGCTGGTCATCTCCACCATCACCAGCGCCGCGCCGCCGAGTGCGCGGGCGCCCAGGTGCACGAAATGGAAGTCCTGCACCATGCCATCGACCGCGCTGTACTGGGCCATGGGCGAGACCACGATGCGGTTTTTCAGCTCGATATCGCGCACCTTGAAGGGCGTGAGCATCGGCAGGACGGCCTTGCCGCCCGAGAACCAGGCCTCGTAGCCTTCCAGCCACCGGGCGTCGCGCAGGCGCAGGTTTTCGTGGCTGATGCGCTGGCTGCGCGTGAGCATCGAATACATGAGCTGGGGTGGCTCGAAGTGGTCGCAATAACGTTCGCCGCAGACTTCGAACCATTCCATGGCGTTCCAGGCGGCGTTCTGCAGCTTGAGCACCTCCACCCCGCGAAGCGCCTGGTAGCGGGCTAGCACCTCGGGAATGCGGTCGGCGGTGTCGCCCATCTCGCCGAACAGGCGGGTCAGCTCGATGGCGTCCTCGATCGCGAGCTTGGTGCCCGAGCCGATGGCGAAGTGGGCCGTGTGCACCGCGTCGCCCATCAGCACGACATGACTTTTGCCGTTGAACAGCGACCACTGCTCGCACTTGACGCGCTGGAAGTTGAGCCAAGCCGAGCCGCGCAGGTGGCGCGAGTTGGTCATCAGTTTGGCGCCCTGGAGGTTTCTCGCGAAAACCTTTTCACAAAAGGCAATCGACTCTTCCTGGTCCGTCAGATCCAGCCGGTGGGCCTGCCACACGTGCTCGGGGCACTCGACGATGAAGGTGGTGGTGTTCTCGTCGAACTTGTAGATGTGGGCCTGGAACCAGCCGTGCTCGGTCTTTTCGAACAGGAAGGTGAAGGCGTCGTAGAGCTTGTGCGTGCCAAGCCAGATGTAGCGGTTGGGGCGCACCACGATGTCGGGCTTGAAGACCGCCTCGTACTTCGTGCGGATGCGCGAGTTGATGCCGTCGCTGGCGATGACGAGGTCGGCGTCGGGGAAATCCTCGTCCGATTCGGCGTCGGTGTCGAACACGAGTTTGACGCCCAGTTGCTCGCAGCGCGCTTGCAGGATGTTCAGGAGCTTCTTGCGCCCGATGCCGACGAAGCCGTGGCCGCCCGAGCGGATCACCGCACCCTTGAACTCCAGCTCGATGTCGTCCCAGTGGTTGAACGCCTGCTGGATCTGCGCGGCGGTGACCGGGTCCCACTGGCGCATGTGGTCCATGGTGGCGTCGGAGAACACCACGCCCCAGCCGAAAGTGTCGTAGGGCTTGTTGCGCTCGACCACGGTGATGTCGTGCGCCGGGTTGCGCATTTTCATCAGCAGGCCGAAATACAGCCCGGCGGGGCCGCCGCCGATGCAGACGATCTTCATGGACGCTCCAGTGGAAGTTTGGGCAGGTGTTTTATCTCAGAATAGTTTAGACCTAAACAAAAAACTGTCAACCGGGCAATCCACTGAGGTGGCATGGAGGGGCACCGAAGGGGTCGCGCGCGGCCCCTGAACGGAGCACAATGGCAAGGTCGCGTGTCATCGCGACCCACACGATGGAGGACTGACCATGCTGTACAAATTCAAATCCCAGGCTACCGCGGACGTCATCATGCTGGAAGGCAGTGGCCAGCAGATGCTCAAGATCATCGGCAAGGAGGCCGGGGCCCAAGGCGTCATCACGGTGGAGCAGATTCCCGCGGCGATCGCGGCCCTGGAAGCGGCCGTGATCGCGCACGAGGCGGCCCAGAAGCGCGCCGGGAGGCCGCCCGCGGAGGGCGAGGAGAAGCCCGAGGGCGACGGCGTCATGCTGCGCCAGCGCGCGGCGCCGTTCATCGACATGCTCCGGCGCGCCGCCGAGGCCGGCAAGGATGTGGTCTGGGGCGTCTAGAAACAGAAACGCCCGGCGCAACGCGGCCGGGCGGGGCGGAGGGGCTGGCCTGGCTCAGTCCACCTTGGCGCCGGAGGTTTTCACCACCGCCGCCCACTTGGCCGTCTCGGCGTCGATGAGCTTGGTGAATTCCTGGGGAGTGTTGCCGCTGGGAATGGCGCCTTGCGCCAGCAGCTTTTCCTTCATCGCCGGCGTGGCCAGCGCCTTGGCGGTTTCCTGCTGAATGCGGTTGACGATGTCGGGTGGCGTGCCGGCCGGGGCCAGCAGGCCGAACCAGGAGCTGGCTTCGAAACCCTTGAGCTTCGCGGCTTCCTCAACGGTCGGCAATTCAGGCATCACCGCCGAACGCTGGGCGCTGGTCACGGCAAAGGCCTTGAGCTTGCCACCCTTGATCTGGGGCAGGGCTGAAGGCAGGTTGTCGAACATCACATCGGTGTTGCCGCTCACCATGTCCAGCATGGCGGGGCCGGAACCGCGGTAGGGAATGTGCGTCATGAAAATGCCGGTGCGCGACTTGAACAACTCGCCGGCCAGGTGGATGGACGTGCCGTTGCCGCTGGACGCCATGCTGAGCTTGCCGGGGTTGGCCTTGGCGTACTTGATGAAGTCCGGCACGCTGTTGATGCCCAGGGCCTTGGCGCGTTCGGTGTTCATCACCATCACGTTGGGCACGCCGGCGACCAGCGTGATGGGGGCGAAGTCCTTTTGCGGGTCGAACGGCATCTTGTTGTACAAGGCCTTGTTGATGCCGTGCGTGCCGACCGTGCCCATGAGCAGGGTGTAGCCGTCGGCGGGTGATTTCGCGACGATGTCGGCGCCCACGTTGCCGCCCGCGCCAGCGCGATTGTCCACGATGAATTGCTGGCCAAAAGCCCTGGACAGTTCGGGTGCCACGGCGCGCGCGAGGATGTCGGTGGTCCCGCCGGGGGCGAACGGCACGACGATCCGCACCGGCTTGGTCGGCCACGCCGACTGGGCAGCCGCACCGGCGGCGATCAGGAGCAGGGCGGCTCCCGCACAGGTGGCCAGAACCCTGCGGCGGGCCGGCTGGAAAAATGGCTTCATCGAGTCTCCTTCTGAACAACGGGCTGGAGCAGTGCTGCTGATCCGGCGGCGCGCCCTTTGCGGCCGTGAGCGCAGTCTAATGCCTTGGTCAGGCGGGGCGATTGTGCTGCCGCAAGAAACAGGGCCGCTGAATCCTGCGATTCAGCGGCCCTGTCGGGATGGGACGGTGGTCCGGGGTCAGTCGGCGTAGACGCCTGCCGCCTTGATGATGGGGCTCCACTTGGCGATCTCGGTTGCCACGAATTTCTTGTGCTCGGCCGGCTCCACGCGCTTGTCGGTCACGACGATGGCGCCCAGGCCTTCCTGCTTGCGGATGAACTCGGGGTCCTTGAGCGAGGACTTGAGTGCGTTGTTGATCTTGGCCAGGACGTCAGGCGGCGTGCCCTTGGGCGCGTACAGACCGTGCCAGATCGTGACTTCGAAGCCCTTGAGCCCGGACTCCTGCAGCGTCGGCAGGTCTTTGAGCGCGGGGGTCTTCAAGTGCTTGGTCGTGGTCACGCCGAAGGCCTTGACCTTCTTGCCTTCGATCTGGCTGGTGGTGTTGGTGGTCTGGTCGCACATCAGGTCGATCTGGCCGCCGATCAGGTCGGTCATGGCCGGCGCCGTGCCTTTGTAGGGCACCGTGGTCATGTCCACCTGCAGGGCGTTTTGCAGCAGCAGGCCGCACAGGTGCGAGGCCGAACCGACGCCGGCGTTGCCGAGGTTGATCTTGCCCTTGTTCTGGGCGATCCACGCGGTCAGCTCCTTGAAGTTGTTGGCGGGCAGCGAGGGCTTGCCGATCACGGTCATGGGCACGTCGTTGACCATGCCCAGGTATTCAAAATCGCTTTCCACCTTGAAGGGGACGTTGCGCACCAGCGTGGGCATGGTGGCCATGCCGATGTGGTTGAGCAGCAGCGTGTGGCCATCGGGGGTGGCCTTGGCGACCTTGTTGGAGCCGATCGAGCTGCCGGCACCGGCGGCATTGTCCACGACCACGATGGCGCCCAGGGGCTTGCGCAGCGCTTCGGCCAGATCACGGGCCACGCGGTCGGTGGGGCCGCCTGCGGAGAACGGAACGACGATGGTGATCGGCTTGTCCTTGATGGGAAAGTCGGCCGCGAGCACGCTGGTGGCCGCCAGGACGGCAGTGGCGAGGACCGCCAGGGTCGTCAGTTTCTTCATGAGATCTCCATAAGTAGTTCGCCAAGAATATTAGTCCTCGGGCGAGCGCGCGCCATTGCGAAAACTACGTATGAAAACCGGGTCAATCCCCCGATTTGTCAAGGGCTTTTGAAACCCGACGGCGTGTGGCGGAAAGCGCGGCGAGCGCAGGCGCCGCGCGAAGCGATCGAAGCATGTTCACCGGTAGCTGCGCGCGTCCTCGATCACCTTGCCATCGTTGGGCAAGCTGCCGGGCAGCAGCACCTCGACATCGCCGCGCAGCTTGGTGACGTCGCGGATCGCCTCACCCACGCGGGACTGCAGGCCCTCGGGCGCGGTGCATGCGGTCTCGACCTTCAGCGTCATGCTGTCGTTGGCCATTTCCCCGGTCACGACCAGCCGGGCCTTGACGATGTCGGGGAAGCGCCTGACGATTTCGGCCACCTGGCCGGGGTGGACGAACATGCCTCGCACCTTGGTGGTCTGGTCGGCGCGGCCCATCCAGCCCTTGATGCGGGTGTTGGTGCGGCCGCTCGGGCAGGTTCCGGGCAACACGGCCGACAGGTCGCCGGTGCCGAAGCGGATCAGCGGGTAGTCGGTGTTGAGGAGCGTCGTCACGACCAGTTCACCCACCTCGCCCTCGGGCACCGGGTCGCCGGTGCCGGGACGCACGATCTCCACGATCACGCCTTCATCGAGCACCAGGCCCTCGCGCGCCTCGGTTTCGTAGGCGATCAGGCCCAGATCGGCCGTCGCATAACACTGGTAGCCCGCGATGCCGTGGGCAGTAAACCAGTCGCGCAGGCTGGGCGGGAAGGCCTCGCCCGACACCAGTGCCTTCGTGACGGTGGACAGCCGAACGCCCATTTCCGCGGCCTTCTCGACGATGATCTTGAGGAAGCTGGGCGTGCCGATGTACCCCGCCGGCTGGAGTTCGGCCATGGCCTGAACCTGCTGTTCGGTCTGGCCGGTGCCGGCGGGAAAGACAGTGCAGCCCAAGGCGTGCGCGCCGGTTTCCATGATCGAGCCGGCGGGGGTGAAGTGGTAGCTGAAGCTGTTGTGGATCAGCTCGCCGGGCCTGAAGCCGGCGGCGAACATGGCCCGGGCCATGCGCCAGTAGTCCTTGCGCGTGCCTTCGGGTTCGTAGATCGTGCCGGGGCTGGCAAACACCCGCGGCATGGCGGCGCCAAAGCCGATGGCGCTGAAGCCACCAAACACATTGCCACCTTCGCTGCGTGCTTTTTGCTGCTGTTCCAGCAGCTCGTGTTTGCGGGTCACGGGCAAGCCGGCCAGCGCGGCGCGGGACGTGATCGCCGCCGCGTCCACGCCCGCCAAAATGCCGGCAAACGCGGGTGCGCGGGTCTGGGCATTGGCAATCTGGCCGGGCAGCGCATTCAGCAGGGCGGCTTCGCGAGCGGCGGGGCTGCGCTGCTCCAGCGCGTCGAAATAGGGGCTCATGCAAGGGTCTTTCGAGAAAATGGAGGCTCGGTAGGGCCGGGGCTCAGGCCAGCCAGCGCTTGCGCCGCTTGTAGCTCTTGACGTCCTTGAAGCTCTTGCGCTCGCCGCCGCCCACGCCCAGGTAGAACTCCTTGACGTCCTCGTTGTTGGCCAGGTCGCTGGCGGCGCCGTCCATTACCACGCGCCCGCTTTCCATGATGTAGCCGTAGTCGGCGTAGCGCAGCGCCATGTTGGTGTTCTGCTCGGCCAGCAGGAAGGTCACTTTTTCCTTGGCATTGAGGTCTTTGACGATGTTGAACACCTCTTCGACGATCTGCGGCGCCAGGCCCATCGAGGGCTCGTCGAGCAGCACCATGCTGGGGTTGGCCATGATGGCGCGGCCGATCGCGCACATCTGCTGCTCGCCGCCCGAGGTGTAGGCCGCCTGCGAGGTGCGGCGCGTTTTCAGCCGGGGGAAGTAGTTGTAGACCTTCTCCAGGTTGGCGGCGATCTCGCCCTTGTCCCGGCGCGTGTACGAGCCGGTCATGAGGTTTTCCTCGATCGTCAGGTGGGCGAAGCAGTGCCGGCCCTCCATCACCTGCACCACGCCGCGCTGCACCAGATCGGCTGGCGAGAGGTTTTCGATGCGCTCGCCGCGCAGCTCGATCGAGCCCTTGGTGACCTCGCCGCGCTCGCCCTGGAGCAGGTTGGAAATGGCGCGCAAGGTGGTGGTCTTGCCCGCGCCGTTGCCGCCCAGGATGGCGACGATGCCGCCCTCGGGCACCTGCAGCGAAACGCCCTTGAGCACCAGGATCACGTGGTTGTAGATGACCTCGATGCCGTTGACATTGAGAACGATGTTTTTTGCGTCCATGGACCTTGCCTCGTTGACCAAATGAAAGACCCGCTCCGCGGCCCTTTCATTTGGCGGCCCGTCAGGGCCGCTCCCCCTCCCGCCTGGCGGGAGGGGCTGGGGAGAGTGCCGTCAGCACGGCGGGCCGTCCTCAGGACTGACAGTCGGCCGGCGTGCGCGGCGTCAGCTTCTTCTCTGCCGCGTACTTGGCGGCCGTGGCCTTGACCAGCGGCTTGATGACCTGCTCGTCCGCCTGCAGCCAGTCGGAGCTGAACTTCCACTGCTTGCCGTCCCAGGTGTGGATGCGCGCCCAGTTGGCGCCCATGTGATCGGCGCAGGAGGTGCTGACCGGACGCATCACGCCGGCAAAACCCAGCGCGTCGAGCTTGGGCTGGGTCAGGTTCAGGTTTTCCAGGCCCCAGCGCACCTGCTCGCCGGTCATGACCTTGCCTTTGCCAAAGCGATCCTGCGCCGCACGGATGCCCTCGACGCCCAGCATGGCGCTCATGGCGCCGCGCATGTAGAGCACCTGGCCCACTTCGCCCTTCGGTCCCGTGCCCTGGCCCTTGGCGTGCACCTGGGCCAGGATGTCCTGGACCACCTTGGACTGCGGCTCAGCGCCGTGCTGCATGGTCACGGCGTTGTAGCCCTTGGCACCCTCGGCCACGTCCTTCACGTCGGGCTCGGCGCCGGCCCACCACACGCCGTACATCTTCTCGCGCGGGTAGCCGGTGGCCTGGGCCTCCTTGATGGCGGTCGAGTTCATCACGCCCCAGCCCCACAGCGCCACGTAGTCGGGACGCGACTGGCGGATCTGCAGCCAGGTGGCCTTTTGCTCGACACCGGGCGAGGTGACGGGCAGCAGCTGCAGGTCGAAGCCCTGCATCTTCGCGCGTTCCTGCAACAGGGGAATCGGCTCCTTGCCGAACGGGCTGTCGTGGTAGACCAGCGCGATCTTCTTGCCCTTGAGCTTGTCCCAGCCGCCTTCCTTCTTGGCGATGGCCTGCAGGATGGCGTCCGCCGCGACCCAGTAGGTGCCGGCGATCGGGAAGTTCCACTTGAACACGGTGCCGTCGGCGCTTTCGCTGCGGCCGTAGCCGATGGTCACGACCGGGATCTTGTCGGCCGGAGCCTTCTCCGTGAGGGCGAAGGTCGCGCCGGTGGACAGGGGCTGGACGAAGCTCGCGCCCTTGCTCTTGAGGCGCTCGTAGCATTCCACGCTGCGCGCCGTGTCGTAGCCGGTCTCGCATTCCTCGAAGCTGAGCTTGACACCGTTGAGGCCGCCGCGTGCATTGACCAGCTTGAGGTAGTCCACATAGCCGTTGGCCCAGGGCACGCCGTTGGGGGCGAAAGGGCCGGTGCGGTAGGACAGCACGGGAATGAACTGCTCCTTCGCCTGGGCGAAGGCGCTGGTCGTCACCGACGCGGCGGCAGCCAGGATGGCAGTTGCAATCACGAGTTTCGAAAGCTTCATGGGCGTCTCCTTGGAATGAATGTGTTGAAGCACGGGGAAAACGGAAAAATCAGTGCGGGAAGGGCCACAGGCGCAGCTTCTGCTTGCCGATGGACCACAGCTTGGCCAGGCCATGCGGCTCCACGATCAGGAACCAGACGATCAGGCCGCCGAAGATCATGAGTTCGGCGTGCGAGACGCCGGCCGTCGAGATCTCGATGCCGAACGCGCCCGCCAGCAGCGGCAGGAACTGGTTCAGCGCGATCGGCAACACCACGATGAAGGCCGCGCCGAAGAAGCTGCCCATGATGGAGCCCATGCCGCCGATGATGACCATGAACAGCAGCTTGAAGGACTGGTCCACCGAGAAGGCCGCTGGTTCCCAGGCGCCCAGGTAGATGAAGGCCCAGAGCGCGCCGGCCACGCCGACGATGAAGGAGCTGACGGCGAAGGCGCTGAGCTTGGCGAACATGGGGCGGATGCCGATGACGGCCGCCGCCACGTCCATGTCGCGGATCGCCATCCACTCACGGCCGATGGCGCCGCGCACCAGGTTCTTGGCCATGAGCGCCATGAGGGCCAGGATGGCCAGGCAGAACAAGTACTTGCTCAGCGCGCTCTCGATCGGCAGTCCGAACACCTGGAGGTTGGAGACTGAGACCGAGCCGGACGGCGTGTCCAGCGTGAACCACTTGATGCGCAGGAACATCCAGTCGCTGAAGAACTGCGCGGCCAGCGTGGCCACGGCCAGGTACAGGCCCTTGACGCGCAGGCTGGGCAGGCCGAACAGGATGCCGAAGGCCGTGGCGCACAGGCCGCCCAGGATCAGCGCCGGAATCAACGGCATGCCGGGGATGCGCACGAAGAAGTTGTAGGCGCCGTAGGCACCGACGGCCATGAAGGCCCCCGAACCCAGCGAGATCTGGCCGCAGTAGCCGACCAGGATGTTCACGCCGACCGCGGCCAGCGAAAAGATCAGGAAGGGAATCAGGATGGCGCGGAACAGGTAGTCGCTGGCGAGCGCCGGCACGGCCAGAAAGGCGAAGGCGAGCACCAGCACGATCGCGATCCGATCCTGCGAGATCGGGAAGATCTGCTGGTCAGCACGGTAGCTGGTTTTGAATTGGCCGTTTTCGCGGTAAAACATGTGGGTTCTTCCTTAAACGCGGTCGATGATTTTTTCGCCGAACAGCCCCTGGGGCCTGAACAGCAGGAAGACCAGGGCCAGCACGTAGGCAAACCAGATTTCGATGCCGCCACCGACGAACGGGCCGAGGAACACCTCGGAGAGCTTTTCTCCCACGCCGATGATCAGGCCACCGATGATGGCGCCGGGCACCGAGGTCAGGCCGCCCAGGATCACCACCGGCAGCGCGCGCAGGGCCACCGTGGTCAGCGAGAACTGCACGCCCAGCTTGGAGCCCCAGATCATGCCGGCCACCAGTGCCACCACGCCGGCCACGCACCACACGATCACCCAGATGCGGTTGAGCGGAATGCCAATGGACTGCGCCGCCTGGTGGTCATCCGCTACCGCGCGCAGGGCGCGACCGGTGGACGTTTTCTGGAAGAACACGCTCAGCAGTGCCACCAGCGCCGCCGCAATGGCCGCGGCGATCACATCCTCCTTGTTGACCAGCACGCCGCCGGGGAACAGGGATTCGAGCATGAAGATCGGCTCCTTGGGCATGCCGATGTCGATCTTGTAGATGTCGCTGCCGAACACCGTCTGGCCCAGGCCTTCCATGAAGTAGGTGATGCCCAAGGTGGCCATCAGCAGGGTGGCGCCTTCCTGGTTGACCAGGTGGCGCAGCACCAGCCGCTCGATCAGCCACGCCACCAAGAACATGACGATGCCCGCCAGCACGAAGGCCGCCACGGTGGCCGCCACCGGGTTGTCGATGCCGGTCCATTTGGGCACCCATTCGGCGAATCGGGCCATGGCCAGCGCGGCGAAGAGCACCATCGCACCCTGCGCGAAATTGAACACGCCGGACGCCTTGAAGATCAGCACGAAGCCGAGCGCGACCAGGGAATACAGCATGCCGGCCATCAGGCCGCCGAGCAGTGTTTCAAGAAAGAATGCCATTTGTGGGTCTCCCGTGATCAGTGGCTCGTGCCCAGATAGGCCCGAATCACGTCTTCGTTGTTGCGCACTTCCTCGGGCGTGCCGTCACCGATCTTCTTGCCGTAGTCGAGCACCACCACGCGGTCGGAAATGTCCATCACCACGCCCATGTCGTGTTCGATCAGCACCACCGTGGTTCCGAATTCGTCGTTGATGTCGAGCACGAAGCGGCACATGTCCTGCTTTTCCTCGACGTTCATGCCGGCCATGGGTTCATCGAGCAGCAGCACCTGCGGCTCCATGGCGAGCGCCCGCCCCAGGTCCACGCGTTTTTGCAGGCCGTAGGGCAGCTGCCCCACCGGCGTCTTGCGGAAGGCCTGGATTTCCAGGAAGTCGATGATGTGCTCGACGTACTCGCGGTGGCGAATCTCTTCCTTCTCGGCCGGGCCGAGGCGCAGCGCCTGCAGGAACAGGTTACTTTTGATCTTGAGGTTGCGGCCGGTCATGATGTTGTCGATCACGCTCATGCCCTTGAACAGCGCCAGGTTCTGAAAGGTGCGCGCCACGCCCATCTCGGCCACCTGGCGCGAGTTCATGTGGCTGAAGGTCTTGCCGCGGAAGGTGATGCTGCCCTCCTGCGGCGTGTAGACCCCGTTGACGCAGTTGAGCATCGAACTCTTGCCGGCGCCGTTGGGACCGATGATGGCGCGGATCTCGTGCTCCTTCACGTTGAAGGAGATGTCGGTCAGGGCCTTGACGCCGCCGAACCGCAGGCTGATGTTGTTGACGTCGAGGATGACGTCGCCGATTTTTTTGCTCATGATGCTTGCGTCATTTCTCAGGCAGCGGCCTTGACCGGGGCAAAGGTTTTCGCGTCGGAAATCTTCAAGGTGGCGCTCACGCTGCCGCTGCGCCCGTCTTCGAACTTCACCACGGTCTCGATGTACTGCTCGGTCTTGCCGCCATAGAGCGCGTCCACCAGCGGCTGGTACTTCTCGGCGATGAAGCCGCGGCGGACCTTGTTGGTGCGCGTGAGTTCACCGTCGTCCGCGTCCAGCTCCTTGTGCAGCACCAGGAAGCGGCTGACCTGGCTGCCCGCCAGCAGTGCGTCCACGGACAGGTCGGCGTTGACCTTTTCCACGCACTCCTTGATCAGCTGGTAGACCTCGGGCTTCTGGGCCAGGTCGGTGTAGCCGGCGTAGGGCAGGTTGCGGCGCTCGGCCCAGTTGCCCACGGCGTCGAAGTCGATGTTGATCATCACGCAGACCTTCTCGCGCTGGTCGCCATAGGCCACGACTTCCTTGATGTGCGGGAAGAACTTGAGCTTGTTCTCCACGTACTTGGGCGCGAACATCGCGCCGTCGTTGGCGCCACCCTTGATGCGGCCGACATCCTTCACGCGGTCGATGATCTTGAGGTGGCCCTGCGCGTCGAGGAAACCCGCGTCGCTGGTGTGGTACCAGCCGTCAGCCGTCAGCACCTCGGCCGTGGCGGCCGGGTTCTTGTAATACTCCTTGAGCAGGCCGGGCGACTTGACGAGGATTTCGCCGTTGTCCGCCACCTTGATCTCCACGCCGCGGCAGGGCACACCCACGGTGTCAGCGCGGGCTTCGTTGTCGGGCTGCAGGCAGACGAACACGGCGGTTTCGGTGGAGCCGTAGAGCTGCTTGATGTTGATGCCGATCGAGCGGTAGAAGCTGAACAGGTCGGGGCCGATCGCTTCGCCGGCGGTGTAGGCCACGCGCACCCGGCTCATGCCGAGGTTGTTGCGCAGCGGCCCGTAGACCATCAGGTTGCCCAGGGCGTAGAGCAGGGCGTTGCCGAACCCGATGGACTTGCCGTCCATGCGGGCCGGACCCACGCGCTGCGCCACGCCCATGAAGTAGTGGAACATCTTGCGCTTGAGCGCACCCGCGTCGTCCATGCGGATCATCACGCTGGTGAGCAGGCCCTCGAACACGCGCGGCGGCGCGAAGTAGTAGGTCGGGCCGATTTCCTTGAGGTCGATGGTGACGGTGGCGGCCGACTCGGGGCAGTTCACCACGTAGCCGCAGACCAGCCACTGCGCGTAGCTGAAGATGTTCTGGCCGACCCAGGCCGGGGGCAGGTAGGCCAGCACCTCTTCGCTGCTGGTGAGCTTGTCGAACTCGGCGCCGGCCTGGCCGCGGTCGATCAACGTGCCATGGGTGTGGACCACGCCCTTGGGGTTGCCGGTGGTGCCCGAGGTGAAGAACATCGCGGCGACGTCCGTGGGCTGGACTTGTTCGACCGCCTCGCGGAAGAACGCCGGATGCTGCCCTGCAAACACCTTGCCGGCGGCGATCAGTTCGTCGAGCGAGCCCAGGCCGTCTTCTGCATAGTTGCGCAGGCCGCGCGGATCGTCGAAGTAGACGTGCTGCAGCTGCGGGCACTTCTCGCGCACTTCCAGCATCTTGTCCACCTGCTCCTGGTCTTCCACCAGGGCGAAGCGCACCTCGGCGTTGTTGATCGGGAACACGCACTCGGCGGCCACGGCATCCTGGTACAGCGGCACGGGAATCGCGCCAATGGACTGCGCGGCCAGCATCGTGGCGTACAGGCGGGGCCGGTTGGCGCCCACGATGATCATGTGTTCGCCGCGCTGGAGACCAGCCTGGTGCAGGCCGCAAGCCACCTGTTCGACCAGCGCGGCCATGTCGGCCCAGCTGTGCGTTTGCCAGATGCCATATTCTTTTTCGCGCATCGCGGGCGCGCTGCCGCGCTCGGTGGCGTGCTTGAGCAGAAGTCGGGGGAACGTGGTCAACATTGCTTGTACCTTGTCTCCAGTATTCGAGCGGCCCGGGCACAAAGTCCGGATTCGCTGTTGTGCCCTGAATGTAGGTCTGGGTTTGACGTCATGTTGTCATTCCGACGACAATCCGGGGGTGTGCTCTCTCGGGACTTTCCCTAGGTCGCCACCGCTTTTCCACCCATGCAACAAGAAACATCCCTGCACCAGCGTCGCCGGCTTCCCCTGCGCGAGGAGTTGGACGGTATTCCTTGGCTGGCCCTGCTGCAGCCCGCCGAGCGTGAGCGGGCGGTGGACGAGTTGCGCGTGGGTGACGCCCAGCCCGGCGACTACGTGTGCCGCGTCGGCCGGCCCATCACCTACTGGTTCGGGCTGGTGGAGGGGCTGCTGAAGATGAGCAGCGACAACGCCGACGGCCAGACCATGACCTTCACCGGCGTGCCCCCGGGCGGCTGGTTCGGCGAAGGCACGGCGCTCAAGCGCGAGGTCTACCGCTACAACATCCAGGCGCTGCGCAAGAGCGTGGTGGCCGGCCTGCCGGTGGACACCTTCCACTGGCTGCTGGACCACTCCATCGGCTTCAACCGCTTCGTGATGAACCAGCTCAACGAGCGGCTGGCGCAGTTCATCGCCGCGCGCGAGATCGACCGCATGAACAACCCCGAACTGCGCGTGGCGCGCAACCTGGCCTCGCTGTTCAACCCGGTGCTCTACCCCGGCGTGGGCGAAGTGTTGCGCATCACCCAGCAGGAGCTGGCCTACCTGGTGGGCCTGTCGCGCCAGCGCGTCAACGAGGCGCTGGCCGCGCTGGAGGCCCGGCGGCTGATCCGCGTCGAATACGGAGGCCTGCGGGTGCTCGACCTCGCCGGGCTGCGCTCCGGTGAGTTTTAATCAGTTGGGGTCAGCGCTGCGTTTCGCTTCGGTCTGTCCCGCAAGTTATTAGTTTTGGAAGCAACCACTCATGACGGTTTTCAGACGCGCCGCGCCGCCGGCCCCGCCCCTGTCCCTTGCGGGCCCCTCGTCCGCCGCCAGGCGCGCACCTGCGGCCACGTCCACGCCTTCTGGCACCGTTCGCCTGAACAAACGCATGGCCGACATGGGCCTGTGCTCGCGCCGCGAGGCCGACGACTGGATCGCCAAGGGCTGGGTCAAGGTCAACGGCCAGGTCGCGCCGATGGGGCTGCAGGTGGCGCCCACGGCCCGCATCGAGGTGGACAAAAAGGCCGAGGGCCAGCAGGCCACGCAGGTCACCATCCTGCTCAACAAACCCATGGGTTATGTCAGCGGCCAGGCCGAGGACGGCCACCAGCCCGCCGCAACGTTGTTCACCCCGGAAAACCGCTGGCGTGACGACAACGCGCGCTTCTTCTTCCACCCCTCGCAACTGCGCGGCCTGGCGCCGGCCGGCCGGCTCGACATCGACTCCATTGGCCTGCTCGTGCTCACGCAGGACGGCCGCGTGGCGCGCCAGCTCATCGGCGAGGACTCGGTGATGGAAAAGGAATACCTGGTGCGCGTGAGCTACATGGGCGCTGGCGAGCCCGCGCCGCGCGGCGAGGAGCGGCCCGGCGCGCTGCGCGCCATCCATGAAAACGACCCCGTGACCACCAACGTCCAGGCCGTCTTCCCGCACGCCATGCTCGCGCGTTTGCGCCACGGCCTGAGCCTGGACGGCCAGCCTCTGAAACCCGCGAAGGTCGATTGGCAAAACCCGGAGCAGCTGCGCTTCGTGCTGACCGAAGGCAAGAAGCGCCAGATCCGCCGCATGTGCGAACTCGTCGGGCTCAAGGTCGTCGGCCTCAAGCGCGTGCGCATCGGCCGCGTAATGCTGGGCAATCTGCCGGTGGGGCAGTGGCGCTATCTGGCGCCGCACGAGCGGTTTTAAGGCGCGCTCAATTTCAGTAGGTCACGGTCAGTCTGCGCGTGTCAGTGGCCGTGCAGGAACCGGTGCTGCAGTTCCCCGCCTGTCCTGCCGCCATCGTGCCGTTGATGGTGTAGTTCTGCAGCGCGCCGTTGCCGGAGCCACTGGTTGCACTGAGCGTCAGCGCGTAGTTAAGCCCGCTGACGACGCCGAAGTTGGAATCGAGTGTCATGGTGTACGGCAGGCTGGTGGTGCAGCGTGTCGAGAATGTCGTGGACGCCGCGGCCGGCGTCGCGGAGAACGCGGTGTAGGTGAAGGCCATCGTGCTGGGCGGGAGGGCGATCTGGCAGGCCGAAACGTTTGCAACCTGGACCTGGAACGTGCCGGACGTGTCGCCAACAACGTTGCTTGAGCAGGATGTCCGGTTGTAGGCCAGATTGACGGTCACCGTGTCGATGTAGGTGCCTTGGGGCAGTCCTGATTGCGCGGCATAGACCTTGGAGTAATAGGTCGTGGTCTGGGAGCCGCTCAGTGACGCGCCGAAATTCAATGAACCGACGATGCATTTCTGGCTCTTGGACCAGTTGGTGGCATAAGCGCTGGAGGTGAAGAAGTCGTACTTGATAAAGCTGTTGGCCGTCGTCAGCTTGGCGCGGTTGTTTGGGCCGTTGTTGTACAGCCCGTCGTCGGTGAAGGTGATGTAGTTGAGTGTGGTGGGGTCGCTGGACAAGCGGGTGCAGTTGAGGGTGTAACTGCTTTGGTTCAGGTTGTCGGTGGGGGCCAAGGCGTCATAGACCGAGAAAAATCCCGGCGAGCTGATGCTGCAGGTGATCGCCGCGTGCGCCCATGTGGGCGCCAGCAACAAGGCAACGGTGGCCAGAAGCCGATGGAGTATGAGTTTCATCGGGCAATTCCCTGGCAGGACAAAGGACCCAGTCGAACGATTTCGTCGGGTGATTCGGGTGGCAGTACGACGGAGAACTGGCACTGCCGCGAATTCCACGTCAGACGCAGGCGGTTCGTGGCTTGCAGACCGGTCACAAAGGCCTCTCCGCGCCGCGCCACGTAAAACTCCTGCGGATCGCCTTCGATTTGCACAATGGCCCCGGCCGGGGCCGGCGCTGCGTCGTCAAACACGATCTTGATCAGTGCCCCGCGCCCCGTTCGCACCGGGAACACCACCTTGACGCCGCTGCGCCAGGCCGGCACGACGGTCTGCTCGATCGAGTCGATTTCCGCGCTAAGTGGCAATTCCGAGGCGTCGATACGGATTGGGTTGTTGGCGTAAGGCATCAACCGGGGAATCAGTGCGACGCCCTCGGCGTTGGTTCGGGTCAGCATGTTGCTGCCCAGGCCCATGCCGACGTTGCCATAGCCTTTCACCTCGGCAATTGCGAAGCTGTCGTCAACGTGGCGGGTTGCGAACACATGTCCGTCGGCCAGCACCAGTCCGCCGTTGGCTCCCAGCCGCATCGCGGTCTGGCTGCTGGAGGCGCTCAGATCGCCAGACAGTCGGCCGTACGTTCCCGTGTAGTACAGGCCGGCTTCGGCGTGAGGCTGTGACTGCAGTTGTCCTGCCAATGTGCGCCAGCCCAGGTTGCCATCGAAACCCGGATTTTGCGTCACCGACGCATAGATGTCGCGCTGGCCGCCCCGGCTGGTGGCCGCCGCAGTTGCCGTGCGATTGTTTTCCATCGGCACCACCAGCGTCATGCCGATGGAATAGCCGCCCCCGCCGACGATGGCTCGGCTGGCTGTCACGCTCAGGCTGTTGCGCTCGCCCAGCCTTGTCGAATAGCTGCCGGAAACGGTCGTCACCCTAGGGTTGTCAAATCGGTCGATGCTGGCGAAGCCGACGCCAACGGTGCCCATTTTCTCTGTGGTGTAGGTGGCGTTACCCGCCAATTGGAGCTTGGTGGGGAACGCTGTGGGGTCTTGGCCCAATTGGCGAAAGTTGATCGATGCGCCCTGGGCCTGAAGGTAGATCCCGCTGCGCAGCACCTGTCGCTCCAAGCCCAACAGCCACAGATGCCCCGTGCCCAAACTACTCTCGCGACTGGCCGCCAGCGCCGCTTTGCCAAGCGTTTGGCCGGGCAGGCCGGCGATCGTGCTCAAGCCCAGAACCTGGTTCTGCCGGGTGGATTCGGCGTGACCTTCGACGGTGAACTGGTCGGTGAGGCCACGACGCCAGGTGCCGCTTGCAAAGCCCTGACCATAGTGGCCGCTCGCCTTGCCCAGGTCCAGTCGAAGGCGGCCTGACTCCACGCTCCAGTCGTTCAATCCCTGGGCCAAGAGCTGAGCGCTCGTGAAAAAGGGCTGGGTGATGACGGTTTCACGTCCCAGTATGTCGCGCACCACCAGTCTCGCTTCGCCCCCGCCGGTCATGCCGGGCAGGTTGTCGATCGCGAACGGGCCGGTCGGCACCGACGAGACCTGGCGCAACACGTCGTTGACATAGAGCTCAACGGTCGAAGGGGCGGCCGAGGTGCCACTGAGTGCAGGAAGCGGCTGACTGATGAAACCCGGCGTCAGCGCGAAATTGCTGCCCCACTTGACCCCACCGAAGTAGACGTTGCGAGCCCACATTCCTGGACGGGTGCTGGTGTCTCCGAGACGCAGGGTCTGGTTGCTGTCAGGCAAATCCCGGGTGAAGGTGGTTTCAAGGCGCAACCAACCGCTGATGCCGCCCGGGGTACTGTGGGTCAGGTTGCGCCCCGCGAAGCTGGAAGTCACCACGCCCCAGGCATTCGAGGCCCCGATTTCGGTTAGCAACCCCAGGTCCTTGGCGACGGCGCCGCCGCGCGGCGCGGTCGTCGCATAGTTCAGGTCGTAATTGACGAACAGGCTGGGCATGACCGGGCTCAGCACGGGCTTGCTGGACAACTCGGTGGTCAGTCGCGTCGCGGCGAAGGCCTGCGGCGAAAACGTCAGGTCAACCGACTGGTTGCCGAAGTTGACTTTTGCACTGAAGCCAGGGATGGCTGAGAGCGGCAGATACTCCATGCCCTTGAACACAATGGCCGCTGCGCCGGCCCGGACCTGAACGCGCCACTCTTCGAACGCGTCGCGCGGTGCGTAGAGGATGCCGAGCCGCTCCACCAGGGGCCAGGTACCGCTCTTGGCGCCGTTGACGGTCACCTCCAGTGGCATCACGCGCTCGGCAGGGCCGCCTGAAGCCGCCAGTAGTGCTGCGGCCGGCGGAAGATCAGGCGCGCGCGACACTGTCTGGGCGATCACGGCCCCGGAACCCGAGAACCCGCTGATCAGAGTCGCGCAGGCGTATTGCCAGCCCACTTGCCCCCATGTGATGTGTAGCCGCAGCCAATTCAGCATTGGTCGCATAGGGTGCGCCATGACGGGCCTATTCGGCAACCGTGACGTCGAAGTTTTGTGTCGATCCGTCGTCCAAGGTGACCGCGAGCTTTGCACTCCCTGCCGGAATGCGGCCTTCCGCACGCTTGAAGTCAAAGCTGCGCTTGATGGATGGCAGGATGTAGCCGCCGGAGTCGCGGCCGGCCAACTTCTGTCCGGCTGAATTGGTCAGGACGAACTCGCGTGGCTGGACGTAGGCGTTGCCGGTGTTCTCGCAGGCGGCACGCACGGTGTCGGCAGCAACCCGTTCGATGCTGCAGCCCAGCTGGCGCTTGGCGCCGGGCGGCGTGATGAAGACGGGTAGCGAGAACGCCAGCGCGATCTGGAGTTGCAGGTTCTTGTCAGCGGGCCGGGCCTCGGGCACCTCCCGCACGACCAAGCGGTAGGTGAGCTGTTCAGCCGTGGGCCTGGGTCGCAGCAGTGCCAAACGAACCACTTGGCGCGCCCGGGGCGCGAGCTTGAGGATGGGCGGCGACAGGATCAGATCCTCGGTCGGCGTCAACTCGTCTTCGCCGCTGGGCTTTTGCTTCCAGGCAAAGACGTCGGCCTGCATGACCAACTCGTCATCACCTTCGTTGTTCACGGTAATGGCGACGGCGCGATCACGCGGCGCCATGAAAATGCGCACAGGCGTTACTGAAAATACGCCGGCCTCGGCCACAAGTGGCTGCACCGCGCCCAAGAGCGCCAGCGCCAAGCCGATTGCCCGTTTATAAGATGGCCCAGCCGCGCCTGAACGCGCCGTGCGATTTGTCGTGTTCACCATCCCACCGTCATTTCAATGTACTCCTTGCCCGCCCAACTCACGATCCGGAACTCTGTGCTGGTCCCACTGCCAGTGTAGCTGTCCACGGTGCCAGAGATGTCGTCGCGGGACACATGGGTGAGGAATCGGTAGGCGCCGCCATGGGTCGGCAGCCATGGCATGCCGGAGCCGAGGGCGTCAATTCCGACAACGTTGCCCGTACCACACACCACGGTCACGGTAGCGCCAAACGCTCCTAAGCCCGTGTTGCTGCGGCACAGCCCGGTGACTGCCGTGGCTGGAGCGGGTTGCAAAGTCACCGAAACGGCGAACTGCGCGCTGTCTTGGGCCGCGTCGACAGTAAGAAACAGGCCGCTCCACGCCAAAGCGAAGAGCAGCGCCCTGATTACTGGGAAGCAGGTCGGTGGTTTGGACGAACCAATTCTGGACATTAATTAGCGCGGGTGTCCTGCGCCGCAGGACACCCGCCCTCTTAACATGTAAACCCGTGAGGGATCTACTCGGTCAGTAGGTGACCGTCAAGATACGAGTGTGCGACGGGCTGCTGTCGCAGGTTGCCGCTGTCGCTTGGGTCGGTGAGATCGTTCCGCACTGACCGGACTGGTTGGCAGGCATCGAGCCGCCGATGGTGACGGTAAACACGTCTGCCGTGCCGTTTGCGGAAGCACCTGCGGTTGCAGCGGTACCTGCAACGGATGCGGCAGAGGTGTTCAGCATGTAGTTCAGACCGGCCAACACGCCTTCGCCTGCCGAAGTGCCATTGGTCGTGTCAAAGGAAAAGCTGACCGGTGCCAAGCCGCGGGTGCAGTCAAATGTAACGAGCGCGGGCGTGGCGGTCTTTGCGGAGGCTTGGAACGCGGTGTAGGTTCCAAAGGCGACCGTGGTCGAGCCGCTATTCGTCGCCTTGCAGCGCGATGCCAGCGTCACGGAGACGTCAAAGTTGCTGGTGACGGTTTGGCCGCCGACGGCATGTGCAACCGGAATGACCCCAGCCACCAACGTAACCGCGGCCACCGCGGAAATCAAAAACTTTTTCATGTAAATACTCCAACAACAAGGACGGGAAAAGTCGAGTTCAGATGACAAAACTTCGCATTCCAAGCAACCAACCGAGTGAGCGAAGAAGTATCAAAATGAAACGATAGTGTAGTTAGAAGGTTTCATTTTTGGAATAGAAAAGCCCCTTGGAAAAGGGTTTGCATGCTAAATTGACGTGAAAGTTCACATTGATGTAACAAATTTGTTGCTTTTTTGGCGGCGAGCTTGTGACGGGAGCGTGATGCGGTGCAATTGGTGAACGTCTTTGTGCCTGTTGGGCCGATGGTCCTGGCAAGGAAGCGGCTTGTGGGCGGGTAGGTCGGGACGAGCCCTCCCTGGATGTCCCTCCCTAACCCGGCAGCGCCTTGCCCCGCACAATGGACCGGGCGCCTCGCGGCTTTTGTTCCGCGCTGCCGCCTTCCATGAAAAAGTCGCCTCCCGCCAGCCCCTTGAACCACCTGCGTCCGTCCGATCTGCGGGGCCTCACCCAGCTGGCCACCCAGGGGGCCCTTGGCGTGGCGCGTATTGCCGAAGGCGTGCACCAGTCGGTCTGGCGCACGCTGGGCGCGCCGGGTGGTGCCGAACCGGGCCAGACCCGGGGCGTGACCGGGCTGGTCTACAAGAGCATTCATGGCGTCACGCGGCTGGTGGGGCTGGGGGTGGATGCGGTGCTGGCCCGGGTGCTGCCGTTGCTCGAATCCTCGCGCGAAGCCGGGCCGGGCACGCCG
Organism: Comamonadaceae bacterium; assembly: GCA_023259355.1. Classification (GTDB taxonomy): domain Bacteria; phylum Pseudomonadota; class Gammaproteobacteria; order Burkholderiales; family Burkholderiaceae_C; genus JAHFQI01. Next base: position 3,646 of record JAHFQI010000030.1, on the reverse strand, counting down.
CAGCGTGAAACCGTGCTCGCCATCCTGAATGGCGTGATCGGCGACCATCTGGCCGCCACGGGCAACCCGCTGGCCACGCCCATGAGCCTGCGCCATCAGGGCCAGGCGCTGACCTGGGACGTCGAACCCCGGCCGCCGCAACTGGCCGGCGCGACCGGCAAGGTGCTGCTGCTGATCCACGGTCTGTGCATGAACGACCTGCAGTGGCGCACCGAGACCGACGCCGGCCAGGTGGTCGATCACGGCCAGGTGCTGGCCGCCGCGCTGGGCTACACGCCCGTTTACCTGCGCTACAACAGCGGCCTGCACACCTCGCAAAACGGGCACGAACTCGCCGCTCAACTGGAGCTGCTGGCCCGGCACTGGCCGGTGCCGCTGGAGGAGATCACCGTGCTGGCCCACAGCATGGGCGGCCTGGTGATCCGCAGCGCGGTGCAGTTGGCCCGGCAGGATGGCCTGACCTGGCCCGGGCGCCTGAAGAACATCGTTTTCCTGGGCACGCCGCACCACGGCGCGCCGCTGGAGCGCGCCGGCAACTGGGTGGACACCCTCCTGGCCAGCACGCCGTTCACCGCGCCTTTTGCCCGGCTCGGCCAGCTGCGCAGCGCCGGCATCACCGACCTGCGCCATGGCCATGTGCAGGGCGCCGACTGGCAGGGCCACGACCGCTTCCATCGTCGGCCCGACAGCCGCCAGCCGCTGCCTCTGCCCGAAGGCGTGGCCTGCTACACCGTGGCCGCGACGCTGGCCGCGCGACGCAGCGCCCTGGCCGACCGCCTGACCGGCGACGGCCTGGTGCCGCTCAACAGCGCGCTGGGCTTGCACGACGACCCCGCGCGCAACCTGATATTTGCGAAAGACGCGCAATGGATCGCCTTCGGTACCGGGCATATGGCGTTGCTGAGCCGGCCCGAGGTGACGCAGAAACTGCTGCACTGGCTCGCGCCCGCCTCAACAGCCGGGTGAATTCGCGTTGGCTGTCACGCACCGCCAGGCGGGTGCCGGGGCCGCAGCCGATTCCCGTTGGACAATGGCGGCACCTTGGCCCACCCGCGCGTTGGCGCGCCACCCACCATGAACTCACTGACCGCGAAACTTCTTGCTTCCCTGGCCCTGCTGGCCTGCGGGGCCGGCCCGCTCCATGCGCAGACCGGCACCGTCAACGCGATCTGCAGCACCGACCAGTCCTGGTGCGAACTGGCGGCCCAGGAGTTCACGCGCGCCACCGGCGTCAAGGTGCTGCAGACGCGCAAGGCCACCGGCGAGGCGCTGGCCCAGTTGCGTGCCGAGGCCGCCAACCCCAAGACCGACCTCTGGTGGGGCGGCACCGGTGATCCCTACTACCAGGCTGCCGAAATCGGCCTGCTCGACGCCTACCGGCCCGACTACCTGAACGACCTGCATGGCTGGGCCGTACGCCAGTACGCCATGAGCCAGAACCACGTGGGTGGCTTCTACACCAGCGCCATCGGCTTCGGCTGGAACGAGGAGGTGCTCAAGAAGAAAAAGCTGCCGCCCCCCAAATGCTGGAAAGACCTGCTGGACCCGCGCTACAAGGGCGAGATCGAGACCTCGCACCCGGGCTCCAGCGGCACGGGCTACACCATCCTCGCGGGGCTGGTCCAGATGATGGGCGAGGAGCCCGCCTTCGACTACCTCAAGAAGCTGCACAAGAACGTCACGCAGTACACGCGCAGTGGCACGGCCCAGGCGCGCAGTGTCGCCAAGGGCGAGGTCGGCATCGGCGTCAGCTTCATCTTCGGGTTCGACAACGAGCGTGTCACCAACAAGTTCCCGGTGCAGTCGGCCGCGCCCTGCGAAGGCACGGGCTACGAGATCGGCGGCATCGCGCTGGTGAAGGGCGCGCGCAACAAGGAAGGTGCCAAGCGCTACTACGACTGGCTCATGGGCCCGCAGGGCCAGCAGATCGGCGCCCGCGCCAACAGCCTGCAGGTGCCGGCCAACAAGACCTTCAAGCCCGACCCGCGCATCCCGACCCTCGACGGCGTGCGCCTCATCAAGTACGACTTCGAGAAATACGGCAAGGCCGCCGAGCGCCGCCGCCTGGTGGAGCGCTGGGTCCGCGAGGTGGAGTCGCTGCCGCGATAATCGGGCCTTGAAACCTGCGGCAACGCCCCTAACTCAGGGGCGTTTCGCTTGATACGAACCTCCGCCCTTTTGCCCAACAGACTTTCCAGAACATGAGCAAACAAACCCTTTCCTTCCAGGCCGAAGTCGCGCAACTGCTGCACCTGGTCACCCATTCGCTGTATTCCAACAAGGAGATCTTCCTGCGCGAGCTGATCTCGAACGCGTCGGACGCCTGCGACAAGCTGCGCTTCGAGGCGCTCAACCACAGCGCGCTCTATGAAGATGCGCCCAACCTCGAAGTCCGCCTGGCCTTCGACAAGGCCGCGAAGACGCTGACGATCACCGACAACGGCATCGGCATGAGCGCCCAGGAGGCGATCGACCACCTCGGCACGATCGCCAAGAGCGGCACCAAGGACTTCATGAGCAAGCTCTCGGGCGACCAGAAGCAGGACGCTCAGCTCATCGGCCAGTTCGGCGTGGGCTTCTACTCGGGCTTCATCGTCGCCGACAAGATCACGGTCGAGTCGCGACGCGCGGGCCTGTCCGCCGAGGCCGGCGTGCGCTGGACCAGCGGCGGCAGCGGTGACTTCGAGGTCGAAACCATCGACCGCGAGCAGCGCGGCACCAGCGTCATCCTGCACCTGCGCGACGATGCGCTCGACTACGCCAGCGGCTGGAAACTCAAGGACATCGTCAACAAGTACTCCGACCACATCAGCCTGCCCATCCTCATGGAAAAGGAAGAATGGAAGGAGGGCGAGAACGACGCGCCCGGCGGCATGGTCAAGACCGGCGAATGGGAAACCATCAACCAGGCCACGGCCCTGTGGACGCGGCCGAAGAAGGACATCAGCGACGCGCAGTACGCCGAGTTCTACAAGGCCATCAGCCACGACTTCGAAGACCCGCTGACCTGGACGCACAACCGCGTCGAAGGCAGCACCGAATACACCCAGCTGCTCTACATCCCGGGCCACGCGCCGCAGGACCTGTGGAACCGCGACAAGAAGGCCGGCATCAAGCTCTACGTCAAGCGCGTGTTCATCATGGACGACGCCGAGGCGCTGCTGCCCACCTACCTGCGCTTCGTCAAGGGCGTGGTCGATTCGGCCGACCTGCCGCTGAACGTGAGCCGCGAGCTGCTGCAGGAAAGCCGCGACGTGAAGGCCATCCGCGAAGGCTGCACCAAGCGCGTGCTGTCCATGCTGGAAGACCTGGCCAAACGCGACAAGCTGCCCGAAGCGGCCGCCGACGCAGCGGACGGCGTGACCGACGTCATCAGTGAAGAAGACAAGGCCGCCGCCGGCAAATACACCAAGTTCTACGCCGAATTCGGCGCCGTGCTCAAGGAAGGCCTGGGCGAAGACTTTGCCAACAAGGACCGCCTGGCCAAGCTGCTGCGCTTTGCCTCCACCGCGTCCGACACCTTGGGGGTGTCGCTGGCCGACTACAAGGCGCGCATGAAGGAAGGCCAGGACGCGATCTACTACATCACCGCCGACACCCTGGCCGCCGCCAAAAACAGCCCGCAGCTCGAAGTGTTCAAGAAAAA
>JAHFQI010000029.1 GCA_023259355.1 Comamonadaceae bacterium | reverse complement strand
GTCCCTGGCGGCAACGCCGGGTCAGCCATCCGCCGGCGCGTCCGGGGGCGACGACGCAGTCGTTGCGGTGCTGTCCATGGGCAACCCCCACGCGGTGCAGCTGGTGGACGATGTGGGCACCGCACCGGTGCTGGCGCAGGGTGCACTGATCGAGCGCCACGGGGCTTTTCCCCGGCGCGTGAATGCCGGCTTCATGCAGGTGGTGGACCGTTCGCGCATCCGCCTGCGCGTGTTTGAGCGCGGGGCGGGCGAAACGCTGGCCTGCGGCACGGGGGCCTGCGCGGCCGTGGTCGCCGGCATCCGGCTGGGGCTGCTTGACGCGCGGGTGGATGTGGACACCCACGGCGGGCAACTCACCATCGAATGGGCCGGTGCGCAGGCCGGCTTGTCGGCACCGGTCTTCATGACCGGCCCGGCCACCACGGTTTTTGACGGCGAGATCGACCTCCCGGAACTCACATGAACACACCCATGAACACCAGCGCCATGAACCCGATCACCGAAGATGACATTGCCGATTTCCTGCTGAACACGCCGGATTTCTTTGGCCGCCATGCCGAACTGCTTTCGGCGGTGCAGCTCACCAGCCCGCACGGCAACCGTGCCGTGAGCCTGCAGGAGCGCCAGGCGGAAATGCTGCGCGAGAAGATCAAGACGCTGGAGTTGCGCGTCATGGACATGATCCGCCACGGCAACGAAAACATGATCATTGCCGACCGGTTGCAGCGCTGGGCGCGCAGCCTGTTCCTCACCGCCGCGCCAAGGGAATTGCCCCAGACGATGGTGGATGAGCTGCAGGCGCAGTTCATGGTGCCCCAGGTGGCTGTCAAGGTCTGGGGCGTCAATGAGGCCTACCAGGACGAACCTTTCGCCCAGGGTGTGAGCAACGATGTCAAAAGCCTGGCCTCCTCGCTGATGGCGCCGTACTGCGGCGTGAATGCCGGGTTCGAGGCGGTGGGTTGGCTGCCCGAGCCGTCGGCGGTGGCCTCGGTGGCACTGATCGCCCTGCGCACGGGCGCTGCGCCCCAGGCTTTTGGCCTGATGGTGCTGGCCTCGCCCGACTCCCAGCGCTTTCATGCGGGCATGGGCACCGATTTTCTGGAGCGCATGGCCGAATTGGGCAGCGCCGCGTTGTCCCGGCTGCGCTGAACGCGCCGGATCACGGGCCAATTTCCGACGGTCATGAGCGCCGCGCCGGGCCGCCCCAAGCAAGCTCGCACCGCAGCCCTTCAGGGCGCAGGTACTCCAGTGAGCGTGGCGTCTGACCCGGTCGAAGGCAGTGGGGTAACGAGCCCGGTGGCCCCGCTCGTCGAACGTTACCTCGAACATGTGCGTGTTGAAAAGCGCCTGGCGGCGCGCACGGTCGAGTTGTACCGGCTGGACCTGATCAAACTCTCGGGCTACGCCACCCAGGCGGAGGTGGCATTGCCGGACGTGCAGAGTCACCACATCCGGCGCTGGGTGGCGCAGATGCACAGCGGCGGGCGCAGCGGGCGCGGCATTGCGCTGATCCTGTCGGGCTGGCGCGGTTTTTATGCCTGGCTGGGCCGCGAAGGAAGGGTTGCCAGCAACCCGGTGCAGGACGTTCGCGCCCCGCGCGCGGCCCGCCTCCTGCCCAAGGCGCTGGGCGTGGACGAGGCCGTGCAACTGGCCAGCCACCATCAGGAGGATGCTGACCCCTGGCTTGAAGCGCGCGACGCGGCCATGGTGGAGCTGCTCTACGGCTGCGGTCTGCGCGTGGGGGAGCTGGTGGGCCTGGACGTGGCGGCCAGCGTCGCCACCGAGAAAAGCGGACGCGGCTGGATCGACCTCCAGGCGGCCGAGGCCCATGTGCTGGGCAAAGGCGGCAAGCGCCGCACCGTGCCGCTGGGCCGGGCCGCGATGGCCGCGCTGGCGCATTGGCTGGCGCTGCGTGGCCAGCCTGCGGCGGCCTTACCGGGTGGATGCGGCGTTGCCGCCGACGGCCCGGGCGCGGCGCTGTTTCCGGGGCGCCGTGGCACCCGGTTGACCGCGCAGTCCGTCTGGCAGCGACTGAAACGCCGCAGCCAGCAAGCGGGCCTGGCCACGCCGGTGCACCCCCACATGCTGCGCCATTCCTTTGCCGGTCATCTGCTGCAGTCCAGCGGTGACCTGCGCGCGGTGCAGGAGTTGCTGGGGCATGCCAGCATCACCAGCACGCAGGTCTATACCCGCCTGGATTTCCAGCATCTGGCGCGGGCCTATGACGCCGCGCACCCGCGCGCCCGCAAGCCGGGCGGCGGTTCCGGCGCCTGATTGTTCAGCCGGGCCGGTTCCGGAGCAGGTCACGGGGCGTCAGGATGGCACGTTTGCCGTCGCCCAGGCTGGCCGCCAGCAAACTGTCCAGCTCCCCGAGCAGCTTGGTGGTGTCGTCGCCATCCATCGGCACCAGGGCACGCGCGACACGCACCTTGACCACCCATTCGGCGGGTTTGTTCCGGTAGGGCATCAGGCAGCGCGCGATCACGCGGGGCGCCAGCGCGGCGGCGTCCTGCGGCGTGAGCGGGCCCTCGACCAGCATGCCGAAGCGCAGGCTGCCCAGCCGCGCCACGCTGTCGATGTCGCGTGCCGTTTCCAGCAGCCGGCCGGCGACCAGCACGGGCAGATCTTCACCGCTGCGGCTCCCGAAGTCGCGGCCGAGCTGCTCGGCGTTCACGACGTCGATCAGCATCACGGCACATTGCATGCGCAGCCGCCGGGCCCGGGCGATCATGTGCGCCATGCGTTCGCTGAAGGTCTGCGCGTTGATGAGTCCGGTCGCCGGGTCCAGCCGGTCCAGACCCCGAATCCGCAGCTGGTTTTCCCGTCGCGCCTGGCTGCGCGCCAGCAGCACGGCAAAAACCGCGGGTTTGACCAGGCCCAGGCTCATCAGGATGCCGTACTCCGTGATGGTGCTGGCGGGCACCCAGCCGGCATAACGCATGACGGCCAGTCCCAGCGCCAGGGCGAAAGGCAGTCCGGCCAGCGTCATCCACAGTCCGAAGCGGTCGCCCCGGCGCCAGGCCCAGACATTGAGTCCGGCGATGACCAGCGGCACTGTGATCAGGAAGGGCAGCGCCAGCGCAAACCGCATGGCGCTGGGGGTCAGCAGCAAGGCCACGGCCAGCGCCGCACCCGCGGCCGCAAGCACCCAGACAAAGGCGTGAAGATAGCGCGAGCGCTGCGACACCGACACCACCGCGGCGTCAAGCAGCAGCATCGCGACAAAGGTCCAGCACGCGAGCACGGTGGGCGCCCGGTCCGCCCAGAACGGCAGCGCCGGCCAGAGCTGCAACCCGCCCACACCGGTCCAGGCAATCTGAGTCAGGCCCATCAGGAGGGAGGTGGCGCCAAAGTAGAGATAGGCCAAGTCGCGCAGCGCCAGGGCCCCCACGAGCCCCGCCAGGCCCGCCAGCAGGGCCATGCCAAAGTACACGCCCAGCGCGACCGACACGGTCTGCTCGCTGGCCAGCAGGTGACTTTCGTTGACAAAACGCAGCGGTGCGCTAAAACCTTGGGCATTTTCGATGCGCAGCAGGTAGCGGGTCGGCACTTCGGCGTTGACCGCCAAGGGCAGCACCGGGTGGCGGTGGGGTCGGGGCCACGCCCGGTTGGCGACGAGGTCCCCCGTGGCCTGTTCGGACCATTGCCCGGCCAGATCCAGGGTGTAGAGCGAGGCGTGGTCCAGCGCCGGATAGGGGATCTCCAGATACCAGCGCTCTTGGTCGGGCGCTGGCGGTACGACGATGCGGATCCACAGGGCCTGTCCGGGCTTCAGCGGGTAAATGCCCTTCAGGAGCGTGGGGTTCCACGAGGTTTCTGGGAGCTGGGCGATGTCCTCGGGCGGGTGCTGCGGGCTGTTGTCGATGAGGTAGTCGCCCCAGTCGCTGAGTTGAGCCGGCTGGCGGGCCGCGTCAAGATCCAGCACGGTCCGGGCCGGGGCGATCGGACACAGCAGCGCCCAGAGTCCCAAAACCTGGAGCCACCGCCACCAGCGAACTTGAAGCGTCATTTTTATTCTTTCCCCATCGGCAGTACACCATGGTCTCTGGCCATTTGGCGCGGGGAAGCCCTGAGGGAGCGCGCATTCCTGTCGAATCCTTCCGGTTTTTGTGGCGGTCTCGCGACGCATGGGTTTGAAGTGGGTGCCGGGGGACCGCCGACAATACGGCCCATGAAAAACATTCGACTTCGGGAAGGCAAGGAGCGCTCCCTGCTGCGCCGTCACCCCTGGATCTTTGACTCGGCCATTGCACGGGGCGGTGCCGATGCCGGTGAAACCGTGCGCGTGGAGTCGAGTCAGGGCGAATTCCTGGCCTGGGCGGCGTTCAGCCCGAGCTCCCGAATCCGCGCGCGGGCCTGGAGTTTCGATGAGGCGGAACGCATCGACGCCGGCTTTTTCGCCGGACGAATCGATCGCGCCATCCGGACCCGGGCTTGTTTTGACATCCAGAGCGACGGCCTGCGGCTGATCCACGGCGAGTCTGACGGCTTGCCCGGCTTGATTGTGGACCGCTACGCCGACACGCTGGTGGCGCAATTCCTGGCAACCGGCGTGGAGCGCTGGAAGGGCGTGATTGCCGATGCCCTGCTGAGGGCCACCGGCCTCACGCGCCTATATGAACGCTCGGATGCCAGCGTGCGTGCGCTCGAAGGCCTGCCCGAGGTCACCGGCTGGCTGCGTGGCCTGCCGCCGGAGGGCGCGCCGGCGCCGCCCACCGAAATCACCATCCGCGAACACGACTGGCGGCTCACCCTCGACATCGCCCAGGGCCACAAGACCGGCTTCTATCTGGACCAGCGCGACAGTCGCCAGCGATTTGCCGTCCACACCCGTCACCGCCAGTTCCAGCGCGTGCTGAACTGTTATTGCTACACCGGCGGTTTCACCGTGGCCGCGCTGGCCGGCGGGGCGGGGCACGTCACATCGATCGACTCGTCGGCGCCCGCCATCGAACGGGCTCGCGCCAACGTGGCGCTCAACGGCTTTGATGCGTCGCGCGCCACCTTCATGGACGCTGACGTGAATGCCTCGCTGCGGGGTTTCATCGAGGCCGGGCGGACGTTCGATGCCATCATTCTTGATCCGCCGAAGTTCGCACCCACGGCGGCCCATGCCGAACGTGCGGCGCGGGCCTACAAGGACATCAACCGGCTGGCCTTCAAGCTGCTGGCGCCGGGCGGGGAGTTGTTCACCTATTCGTGCTCGGGCGGCATCAATGCCGACCTGTTTCACAAAATCGTCGCTTCAGCCGGCATCGACGCGGGTGTGGAAGGCTGCATCAGCGAGCGGCTGCAGGGTGCGCCCGACCACCCCATGACCATCCATTTTCCCGAGGGCGAATACCTCAAGGGCCTTGTGGTGGTGCGCAAGCCGGAATAGGTCGGCGCCGCTACACTCCCCCATCTTGTCAGCCTCCGGCCGCATTTGCAGGTTTCACCCATGAGTCTCATCCCCGCCACCATCCTCACCGGCTTCCTCGGTTCCGGCAAAACCACCTTGCTCAAGCGCGTGCTGACCGAGGCGCACGGCCAGAAGATTGCCGTGATCGAGAACGAGTTTGGCGAGGAAAACATCGACAACGACATCCTCGTGGCCGATACCAACGAGCAGATCATCCAGATGAGCAACGGCTGCATCTGCTGCACGATCCGCGAAGACCTGCGCGCCACGCTGCAACTGCTGGCGGCCAAGAAGCGCAAGGGGCTGCTGGATTTCGAACGCGTGGTGATCGAAACCACGGGGCTGGCCGATCCGGGCCCGGTGGCGCAGACCTTTTTCATGGACGACGAGATCGCCGAGAGTTTTCTGCTGGACTCCATCCTGACCCTGGTGGACGCCAAACATGCCGCCCAGCAACTCAATGACCGGCAGGAGGCGCGCCGCCAGGTGGGTTTTGCCGACCAGATCTTCATCAGCAAGGCCGATCTGGTGCCCGCCGAGGAACTGGATGCGCTGCAGCACCGCCTGCGGCACATGAACCCGCGCGCCCCTCAGAAAGTGGTGCACTTTGGTGGCGTGACCTTGTCGGAGGTGTTCGACCTGCGCGGTTTCAACCTGAACGCCAAGCTGGACATCGACCCGGACTTCCTGAAGGAAGAGGAACACGATGAGGCCCATCACCATGATCACGACCATGGCGAGCACTGCGATCACCCTTCGCACCAGCACGCCCACGGTCATCACCACCATCATGACGACGACGTGAAAAGTTTCGTGTTCCGATCCGACCGGGCGTTCGACCCGGCCAAGCTGGAGGATTTCCTGGGCGCGATCGTCAATATCTACGGTCCGCGCATGTTGCGCTACAAGGGCGTGCTGAATATGAAGGGCACGGACCGGAAGGTGATCTTCCAGGGCGTGCACCAGCTGATGGGCAGCGACCTGGGGCCCAATTGGGTCAGCGGAGAAAAGAAAACCAGCAAGATGGTGTTCATCGGCATTGATTTGCCCAAGGACATCCTGCTGCAGGGGCTTGAACAGAGCCTGGTTTGAGGATAGCGGTTCGATTTGAAGCTGGGAGGCTCGATGATTGTCTCGATTCTGCAACTGATGGGTTTGGCTTTCGGCAAGCCGATACAATCGCGCCCCGGACCGGATGCGGAGTCCGGCCCGACAAACACACCCTCGAAGGTCGACAACAAGGGTATAACCCGGAAGAATGAAGATCGCGTTCGACCGGAGCAGAGTCAACCTGTCCGCGCGGACACGGAGCACGCGCGCGCCAGCTCATCGAGGAGACAGGAAGTGAAAGCCCAAACCGCCAAGCCCAAGGCCAAAGCGCAAGCGCCAACCGCTTCCGCAAAGAAGGCCGCCAAGCCCGTGGTCAAGGCGGCTGCGAAATCCGCAGTCAAAAAACCTGAACCTGCCGCCAAACCCGTGGCAGGGGCGCCCAAGGCCGTGTCCAAGGCGCCCTCTCCCTCTACACCAGCCAAGCCAGCACCCGCCAAACCGGAAAGCAGACATGCAGCCAAACCCATGACACCGGCCCCCGCCAGCAAGCCAGCGGCAGCCGCGAAGCGGTCGGGTGCAGCCGCACCGGCTTCCGCGGCCATCGCCAAAGGGGTTGTACCCGCCACGCCAGCCCCGGTTGTCCGGCCCGCCAGCCCGGTTCCGCCGCCCGCCAGGGCAGGGCGGCCCTCCAGGCTGTCCCAAATTACCGTGCCGTCCATGGCGCAAGCAGTGGCCTCCACGGCTGCCAAAGCCAGTTACACCAACACCATGTCCACTCCCGTTTTGACCCCCCCTCCCTTTGTACCGGTGAAAAAAGATCCCAAGCTGGCCAACAACTGGCAAACCAAGACGGCGGATCAGTTGACCGATGCCGAAGTGCTCGCCATGCCCGATGACGAGTACATGAACGACAAGCAGATGGCCTTTTTCCGCCTGAAGCTTTCGCAACTCAAGCAGGACATCCTCAGCAATGCCGGCGAAACCACCGAGCACCTGCGGGAAGACACCGTGGTTGTTCCCGACCCGGCCGATCGGGCCACGATCGAGGAAGAGCACGCGCTGGAGTTGCGGACCCGGGACCGCGAGCGCAAGCTGCTCAAGAAGATCGAGCAGTCGATCGTCCGCATTGATGCGGGCGACTACGGCTATTGCGACGAAACCGGTGAGCCCATTGGCGTGGGGCGCCTGCTGGCCCGCCCCACGGCGACGCTTTCGCTGGAAGCCCAGCAGCGCCGGGAACTGAAGCAGAAAATGTTCGGGGACTGAGAACAGCTCTCATCTCCTTGCTGCTTCGTGAGAAACTAGCGCCATGGCCAAAGAAGATACCGGCGGATTGCTCTCCAAGGTCGTCAAGTTTGTCCGCAATCCGGCGACGAACTGGGCGGACCTGGATCAGGCCCAGACGGATCGGGAAAGTGGCCAGAGCCAGCAGCTTCTCAAGGAACTGGTCGAGCGCAAGAAACGCAACGATTTTGTTCGCCGGCGTGAGTTCGAGATGCTGCGCAAGCTTCGGCGCCGTGAACTCGTCGGGATGCCGTCGCCGACGCAGCGCCCCTCGTTTTTCCAGAGCAGCCTGCCCTCCAAACCGGATGAACGCGCGCTGACACTCAAGAAGATCGATGAAATCGAGGCGCAGATGTCGATGCAATGGTGGAAAACCAAGCATCGGGATTCCTCCCTGAGCAGCAGTATTTTTCCCACGTCGGTGCCGTCACCGAATTTGAAAACAGCTTCGGCCACGCCTGCGCCACCGGTGCTGGACATGTTGGCGCAGCCGGATCAGCCCATCGGTGTGTCCATGCCTGCGGTGGCCTTGGACGGCAACAAACCCATTGCGGGGCAGGCTGTTCCGCCCGCGCAGCCACCGGGCGCAGCGCACCGCGCGGTCACACCCGGGTACGAAGTTTCGGGGAGTGGCTTTTCGGCATCCAAGTCCCATGCCATCGAGGTCGGCGAAATCGCCCACGATCCGGAGCTGGAGGAGGCGTCCATCCGTTTTGCGAACGGGGATGATCGGGGCGCCGAGGCCGGGCTGCTTGAAGCGCTGGGCCAGGGCGGTGCGCGTGCGGACCATGTGGAGTCCTGGTTGACCTTGTTCGACCTGTACCGGGCGACCGGTCAGCAGGCGCGTTTTGATGTGGCGGCAATTGACTTTGCCACCCGATTCCAGCGGTCCGCGCCGCAGTGGTTTTCCATGCCGGAGATGGTCAGCCAGTTGACGGCGGCCCAGCCGGCTTCGTCCATGCTGCAATCGGCTCACTGGTCGTGCCCGCCGCTGCTGGGTCTGAAATCCGTGGGGGTGTTGAGCGATGTGGTGGCGCGGACGGCGCCACCCTGGCGACTGGACTGGACCCGGTTGTCCGCGATCGAGCCGGGCGCATTGCCGGTTCTGTGCAAGCTGTTTCACGACTGGGCCGGTCGGCCCGTCGAATTGCGCCTGACAGCGGGAGACCACCTGGACCAATTGCTGGCAGCCGGGTCGCCATCGGGTGACCGGACGGTGGCCCCTGACTGGTGGCACGCCCGCATGGCCCTGCTGCGGGTGATGTCCCGCATGGACGATTTTGAATTGGCGGCGCTGGATTACTGTGTGACTTATGAGGTCTCGCCGCCTTCATGGGAGAACCCGCGCTGTACCTGCAAGGCGCCCGATTCCGGAAGCGGCGCCAGTTTGCAGGCGACCACCATCATCAGTTCGGCGGTTCAAAGCCCGGTGGCTGCCACGCATGAATCTGCGTTGACGGATTTTGGCAACACAACTCTCGATTCGACGCTGCTGCCGCCGGCTGTCGTGGAGTTGTCAGGCTCGATTGCCGGCGATGTTTCAGCCACGCTGGAGCAGCTGGATGCCAGGTTCGCGGGGGCTGACGTCCTGTCCATTTCATGCGCCAAGCTGGTTCGGGTGGATTTTTCTGCGGCGGGCACCTTGCTGAACTGGGTGTCCTCGCTGCATTCCCACGGCCGGCTGGTTCAGTTCAGCGGCGTGCACCGGCTGGTCGCCGGCTTTTTCAATGTGGTCGGCATCAGCGAACTGGCCCGGATCGTGGTCCGGAACGATTGACACCGGCGTTCGGTACGCCCGTCACGGGCTTCTTGCATCTGGCGCGACCGCCCTTACTTTTTCTCCATGGAACAATTTCACGGCACCACCATCATCAGCGTGCGTCGAAAGACGCCTGAAGGCGTTCAGGTTGCGATCGGCGGCGATGGACAGGTCACATTGGGCAATATCGTGGTCAAGGGGTCGGCGCGCAAGGTGCGCAAGCTCTACCACGGCAAGGTGCTGGCCGGTTTTGCCGGTGCCACGGCCGATGCCTTCACGCTGTTCGAGCGCTTCGAGGCCAAGCTGGAGAAGCACCAGGGCCATCTGGTGCGCGCCTCGATCGAACTGACCAAGGATTGGCGCACGGACCGCGTGCTGCGCCGTCTCGAAGCCATGCTGGCCGTGGCGGACCGCGAGGCTTCGCTGATCATCACCGGCAATGGCGACGTGCTGGAACCGGAGCATGGCATCGTGTCCATCGGCTCCGGGGGCGCCTACGCGCAGGCGGCAGCCCGTGCGCTGTTGGAACACTCCGAACTGTCCGCCCGCGACATTGTGAAAAAGTCACTTGAAATCGCCGGGGAGCTGTGCATTTACACCAACATGCACCACACCATCGAGACCCTCGACTGAAGCCGGATCGCTTATGTCTTCCATGACCCCGCAGGAAATCGTTTCCGAACTCGACCACCACATTGTCGGCCAGGCCCAGGCCAAACGTGCCGTGGCCATCGCACTGCGCAACCGCTGGCGCCGCCAGCAGGTCGATGAGAAGCTGCGCGGTGAAATCACGCCGAAAAACATCCTCATGATCGGCCCGACCGGCGTGGGCAAGACCGAGATCGCCCGCCGACTGGCGCGCCTGGCCGATGCGCCCTTCATCAAGGTCGAGGCCACCAAGTTCACCGAAGTGGGCTATGTGGGCAAGGATGTGGATTCGATCATCCGCGACCTGGCCGAAATGGCCGTCAAGCAGACGCGCGAGACCGAAATGCGCAGGATGCGCCCGCGCGCCGAGGACGCTGCGGAAGAGCGCCTTCTGGACACGCTGATTCCCCCGCCCCGGTCGGCCGCCAGCGAATTCGGCGGTACGCCGGCCGTGGCAGCGCCGGACAGCGCCGCGCGCCAGGCTTTTCGCAAGAAGCTGCGTGAAGGCCAGCTGGATGACAAGGAGATTGAAATCGACCTGGCCGAGGCGCGGCCCGCTCTCGAAATCATGGGCCCGTCCGGCATGGAGGACATGACCGAGCAGTTGCGCGGCCTGTTCAGTCAGATGGGACAGGGCAAACGCAAGACGCGCAGGCTCAGGATTGCCGAGGCATTGAAGCTGCTGGTGGAGGAAGAGGCCGGCAAGCTGGTCAACGAGGACGAGATCAAGACCCGGGCCCTCCACAACGCCGAGCAGAACGGCATTGTGTTCATCGACGAGATCGACAAAGTGACGTCCCGCGGCGAAGGCGGCGGCGCGGAAGTGTCCCGCCAGGGTGTGCAGCGTGACCTGCTGCCGCTGGTCGAAGGCACCACGGTGACGACCAAGTACGGCATGGTTCGCACCGACCACATCCTGTTCATTGCCTCGGGGGCTTTTCACCTGAGCAAGCCCAGCGATCTGATTCCCGAGCTGCAGGGGCGGTTTCCGATCCGGGTCGAACTCCAGTCGCTGTCGGTGCAGGACTTTGAAGCCATCCTGACCCAAACCCACGCCTCGCTGGTGCGGCAATACCAGGCGTTATTGGCCACCGAGCAGGTGACGCTGGATTTCACGCCCGAGGGCATCACGCGCCTGGCGTCGATTGCGTTCGACGTGAACGAGCGCACCGAAAACATCGGCGCCCGTCGCCTGTCAACGGTCATGGAGCGCCTGCTCGACGAAGTGAGTTTCGATGCCAGCCGGCTGGAGGGTCAGACCGTGCTGATTGATGGCGCCTACGTTGACGCCCGGCTGCAGGCCCTGAGCCAGGACGAAGATCTTTCCCGGTTCATTCTTTGAGGCCTGAATCCACGAGCCTGCCTTGGTGGGGCTTTGACGTTTCACTTTCACTGCCTCTGCTAAGTGCTTAATTTTGAAAGATTTTCAATCTTTTTCAGCCTCGCATTTCTTCTCTAAGTCCTTGATTTCATTGCAAAAGTTTGTTGCAAGCCCTCTTGTAAGGCACTGATTTCCTGATACAGTGCAAAAAAGTGCAATTAAGTGGTGAAAAGTGTCTTTGCCATGCCATTGCCGGCCACAAAAGAGGATCAACGGTGTTTCAAGGGGCTTCGTCGCTAAGTCTGGATGCAAAGGGACGGCTTTCTGTGCCGACCCGGCATCGTGACGTGCTCAGCGCGACCGCCTCGGGTGAGTTGACCATCACCAAGCACCCGCACGGTTGCCTGATGGTCTTCCCCCGTCCCGAGTGGGAAAAATTCCGTGAGCGTATCGCCGCGCTGCCGATGTCGGCCCAGTGGTGGAAGCGCATCTTCCTGGGCAATGCGATGGATGTGGACATGGACGCCACGGGGCGCGTGCTGATTTCGCCCGAGCTGCGCCAGGCGGCCGGTATTGCCAAGGACACCATGTTGCTGGGCATGGGCAACCATTTCGAACTGTGGGACAAGGCGACCTACGACGCGCAGGAAGCGCAGGCGATGCAGGGCGAGATGCCCGACGTCTTCAAGGACTTCTCTTTCTGAAGGCCGGCGGTGCAAACTCCATGGCAACACACCACGGTCTTGTTGAGCGAAGCCGTCGAAGCGCTGGTCAACAATCCCGACGCAACCTATGTGGACGCGACGTTTGGGCGGGGCGGACATTCCCGGCTGATTCTGTCGCGCCTGTCGCCGCAGGGCCGGCTGGTGGCCTTCGACAAGGACCTGGACGCCATTGCGGAGGCCGGCACGATCACCGACCCGCGTTTTTCCATTCGCCACGAGGGTTTCCGGCATCTCGGGGAGTTGCCCCCGGCGAGCGTCGCCGGGGTGCTGATGGACCTGGGCGTGAGCTCTCCCCAGATCGACAACCCCGAGAGGGGTTTTTCTTTTCGTTTCGACGGCCCGCTGGACATGCGCATGGACACCACGCGCGGCGAAAGCGTGGCCGAATGGCTGGCGACGGCCGAGGTTCAGCAAATCGCGGAGGTGGTGCGTGACTATGGCGAAGAACGGTTTGCTCTCCCAATTGCAAAGGCGATTGTTGCTCGCCGACAGGAACGGGGCCCAATTTCAACCACCGCCGAACTGGCCGAGCTCGTGGCTGGCGCGGTCAAAACCCGCGAGCCGGGCCAGAACCCTGCAACGCGCACATTTCAGGCTCTTCGGATTTTCATCAACGCCGAGCTTGAAGAGCTGCAACAGGCGTTAGAAGCCAGCCTTCAGGTGCTGCAGCCCGGCGGCCGGCTCGTCGTGATCAGTTTCCATTCGCTCGAAGACCGCATCGTCAAGCAGTTCATCGCGAAGCACTCGCGCGAGGTGTTTGATCGCCGGGCGCCTTTCGCGCCGCCCAAGGTGATGCAGCTCAAGGCCCTTGACCGCATCAAGCCGGGCGCGGCCGAGGTCGCGGGCAACCCGCGCGCGCGCAGCGCCATCATGCGGGTGGCCGAGAGGGTGGCGCCATGATCAGGTTGAACCTTGTCCTGCTGGTGGCAGTGGTGGTCAGTGCGCTGTATCTCGTGCAGATGCGGTATGCGTCGCGCCACCTGTTCGTCGAGCTCGACAAAGCCAACGCGGAGGCGCGCAAGCTGGTGACCGAGAGCGAGCGCCTGCAGGTGGAAAAGCGCGCCCAGGCGACCCCCTTGCGCGTGGAGAAGCTGGCCCGCGATCAGTTGCAGATGCGCACGACGACGCCGGCCATCACCCAGTACGTGACGTACCAGGCCGCCGCCACCAGTGAGGCCGCGCGATGAGCAGCAAGAGCGTGCCCTACACGTCCAGCCCCTTGCTCGCGAGCAAGACGCCGGTCTGGCGCAGCAAGTTCATTGTGGCGGCGATCGCACTGGGATTCATGGGGCTGGCCGGGCGGGCCGCCTACGTGCAGGTGTTCGGCAACGACTTCTTCCAGCGGCAGGGGGAGGTGCGGTTCGCGCGCACGCTGGAGCTGCCCGCCAACCGCGGCCGCATCCTGGACCGCAACGGCATGCTGCTGGCCTCCAGTGTCGTGGCGCAGAGCATCTGGGCCATTCCGGAGGATGTGGACCGCGACAAGGCCAAGCTACAGCAACTGGCCCGTCTGCTGGAGATGCCGCTGTCCGAGCTCGACAAGAAACTCGCGGACGAGGACAAGACCTTTGTCTGGCTCAAGCGCCAGGTGGAGGAGCCCCTGGCGCAGCAAATCGCGGCACTGGGCATCCAGGGGGTCTACCTGCGCCGGGAATACAAACGCAAGTACCCTGAAGGCGAGGCTGCCGCCCACGTGGTGGGGTTCACCAATGTGGAAAACATCGGCCAGGAGGGTGTGGAGCTGACCTTCGACAAGGATCTGGCCGGGCGGGCGGGCTCGCGGCGGGTGATCAAGGACCGGCTGGGCCGGGTGGTGGAAGACGTGGGGGAGCAGGTGCCGCCCAGCGACGGTCGCGACCTGCAGTTGAGCATCGACAGCAAGGTGCAGTTTTTCGCCTACCAGAAGCTGCGCGACGCGGTGCTGGAAAACCGGGCCAAGGCCGGCAGCGTGGTGGTGCTCGACAGCACCACCGGCGAGGTGCTGGCGCTGGCCAACTACCCCAGCTACGTTCCCGAAAAGCGCCAGAGCCTCTCCGGCGAGCAGCTGCGAAACCGTGCGCTCACCGACATGTTCGAGCCCGGCTCGACGATGAAGCCCATCACCGTCGCGATGGCTCTCGAAGCCGGGCGCGTGACGCCCCAGACCCTCATTGAAACCGGGCCGGGCCGTTTTTCCATCGGCGGATTCACGATCAGCGACACCCACAACTACGGCACGCTGTCCGTCGAAGGCGTGATCCAGAAGTCCAGCAACGTCGGCGCACTCAAGATTGCGCAGAAGATGAGCCCCCACGAAATGTGGGACACCTACACCGCCCTGGGCTACGGCCAGAAGCCCCAGCTCCAGTTCCCCGGCGCCGTGACAGGCCGGCTGCGCCCCTGGAAAACCTGGCGTCCGGTCGAGCAGGCAACCATGGCCTACGGCTACGGGCTGTCGGCTTCGCTGTTCCAGATGGCGCACTCCTACACCTCGTTCGCGCACGATGGCGAGATCATCCCGACCACGATGCTCAAGAGCAGCGAGCCGGCGGTCGGCGTGCGGGTGTTTTCGCCGCAGAATGCGGCGGCCGTGCGCAAGATGCTGCAGATGGCCGCCGGCCCCGGCGGCACGGGCCAGAAGGCACAGACCGTGGGTTATTCCGTCGGCGGCAAATCCGGCACCGCCCACAAGCAGGTCGGCAAGGGGTATGCGAGCAACAGGTACCGCGCCTGGTTCACGGGCATGGCACCGATCGATCAGCCGCGCATCATCGTGGCGGTCATGATCGACGAACCCAGTGCGGGCCAGTATTTCGGCGGCGCGGTGGCAGCCCCCGTGTTCAGTGAAGTGGTCCAGCAGACCCTGCGCATGATGGGCGTGCAGCCCGACATGGCCGTCAAGCCCCAGATCGTGGTCCAGGCGACGGAGGAGTCGTTCTGATGATCGAACTTCACACCCCCGCCGAAGCCGTGCGCTGGCTGCGCGGCCGGGTCACCGGCACGCTGCAGACCGACAGCCGGAAGGTCCGTGTCGGCGACGGCTTCATTGCCTGGCCGGGTGCGGCCACCGACGGGCGCCAGCATGTCCGGGCGGCCTTGCAGCAGGGCGCGAGCGCCTGCCTGGTGGAGCGCGCCGGCGTCGATGCTTTCGGTTTTACCGGCGACGCCGTCGCCAGCTACGCATCGCTCAAGGCGGCCAGCGGCCCGCTGGCGTCCGTCTACTACGACGAGCCTTCGAGCCGGCTTGACGTGATTGCGGTCACGGGCACGAATGGCAAGACCTCCACGTCGTGGTGGCTGTCGCAGGCGCTGTCCAATCTGCCGCAGCCCCTGAGCAGGCCCTGCGGCCTGGTCGGCACGCTGGGCATCGGACGGCCGCCCGAGGTCGTGTTCACGGGGCTGACGACGCCAGACCCAGTGTTGCTGCAGCAGCATTTCCGCCGTTTCGTGGACGACGGCTTGACGGCCTGCGCCATCGAAGCCTCGTCCATCGGCCTGGCCGAGCGGCGCCTGGACGGCACGCGCATCAAGGTGGCGGTGTTCACGAATTTCACCCAGGATCATCTGGACTACCACGCCTCCATGGCCGATTACTGGCAGGCCAAGCAGGTGTTGTTCGGCTGGCCAGGGCTGCGGGCGGCGGTCATCAACCTGGACGATCCCAAGGGCGCTGCGCTGGTCCAGCAACTGGCGGGCGGCTTGGTGGAGCCCTGGACGTTCTCCTGCAACGGCGCGGCCCGGCTGCAGGCCCGCGACATCGGCTACGACGCACAGGGCCTGCATTTCGTGGTGGCGGAAGGCGCCGAGGCGCACGCCTTGCGGACCCACCTGATCGGCCAGTACAACGTGTCCAACCTGCTGGGCGTGATCGGCGCCATGCGCGCGCTGGGCGTGCCGCTGGCCGCGGCCGTCGGGGCCTGCAGTGGCCTGCTCCCGGTGCCGGGCCGCATGGAATGCATTGCCCAGCCGGGGCGGCCCCTGGTGGCGGTGGACTATGCGCACACGCCCGATGCGCTCGACAAGGCGCTGGCGGCGCTGCGCCCCCTGGCTGAGGAGCGCCAGGGCCGGTTGTGGTGTGTTTTTGGCTGCGGTGGCGACCGCGACCCCGTCAAGCGGCCGCTGATGGGCGCCGTGGCGGAGCAAGGCGCTGACCGCGTCGTGATCACCAGCGACAACCCGCGTTCGGAACAAGCAGGCGCCATCATCGGTCAAATCCTCCAAGGCCTGCGCCAGGCGGGGGCGGCGCATGTCGAGCCGGATCGGTCCGCGGCCATTGCCCACGCGCTTTCCACGGCCGAAGCGCAGGACGTGGTGCTGCTGGCCGGCAAGGGACACGAGAACTACCAGGAAACGGCGGGCGTGAAGCGGCCCTTTTCCGACATGGCGGAGGCGCTGGCCGCTTTGCAGCGCCTCGGCGCGGCCACGAACCGTGGCGAAGGAGCGCAGGCATGACGCACATGATGACTTTGCAACAGGCGCAGAACTGGATCCCGGGCAGCCGGTTGGTCGGCGACGGCTCAGTGGTGCTGCAACGCGTGCACACCGATACCCGGACCCTGGCGCCGGGCGACCTGTTCGTGGCGCTCAAGGGCGAGCACTTCGATGGCGGCCAGTTCCTGGCGGCGGCCCGGAACCAGGGCGCCGTGGCGGCCCTGTGTGGTGCCGAGTCCGAGTCCCTGCTGGCGCAGGCCGGTCTGCAGGGCCTTCTGGTCCCCGATGCGAAAGCGGCGCTGGGCGCGCTGGCCGCAGGGTGGCGCAGCCAGTTCAACCTGCCTTTGATCGCCGTGACCGGCAGCAATGGCAAGACCACGGTGACCCAGATGATCGCCTCGGTCCTGAAAGCCTGGAAGGGCGACGCGGCGCTGGCCACGCAAGGCAACCTCAACAACGAGATTGGCGTGCCCTTGACCCTGCTGCGGCTGCGCGCCGCGCACCGGGTGGCGGTGATCGAGCTGGGCATGAACCACCCGGGCGAGATCGCCCGCCTCGCCGCCATGACCCGGCCGACCGTGGCCTTGGTCAACAACGCCCAGCGCGAACACCAGGAGTTCATGGCCACGGTCGAGGCCGTGGCCAGGGAGAACGGCGCGGTGATCGAAGCCCTGGGGCCTCTGGGCTGCGCTGCGTTCCCGGCGGACGACACCTACGCGCCGCTCTGGTTCGCGCTGTGCGCGGGACGTCCGCACATGACGTTCACCGATGACCCGGATGACGTGGACGCGGACGTGCGGGGCCAGGCCGAATGGCGCGATGGCGCTTGGTCGGTGCAGGCGCAGACACCGGCCGGCCCCCTGGCGTTCAGGCTGGGCATTGCCGGCAGGCACAACGTCAAGAATGCTCTGGCGGCGATGGCCTGCGCGCTGGCTGTGGGTGCACCGCTGGAGGTCGTGCGTGGCGGGCTGGAGGCCTTCCTGCCGGTCAAGGGCCGTTCCCGGGCGTTCAGCGTTTCGCTCGCCGGCCGCGCCATCACGGTGGTCGACGACACCTACAACGCCAATCCCGATTCGGTGCGGGCCGCCATCGACGTGCTGGCCGAGTTGCCTGGCCCGCGCCTGCTGGTGCTGGGGGACATGGGCGAGGTGGGCGACCAGGGTCCGCAGTTCCATGCCGAGGTCGGTGCACACGCCCGCGAGCGCGGCGTGGAGCAGCTGTTCACGCTCGGTGCGCTCGCGTCCCACGCGGCCGCCAGCTTTGCAGGCGCCCGGCATTTTGAAGACATCGCGGCGCTACTGGCCGCGGTGTGGCAGGCCTTGCCCGGCACGGCCAGCGTCGTCGTCAAGGGCTCGCGGTTTATGAAGATGGAGCGTGTGATCGAAGCCATCACCCAGCACGCACAACAAGAAGGAGTGCAAGCCCATGCTGCTTAGCCTCGCCCAGTGGCTTCAGACGCTGTCGCCCGAGTTCGGGTTTTTCCGCGTTTTCCAGTACCTGACCTTCCGGGCCGTCATGGCGGCGCTGACGGCGCTGCTGATCGGCCTGATCGCCGGGCCACCCGTGATCCGCCGGCTGGCGGCGCTCAAGATCGGCCAGCCGATCCGTGGCTATGGCATGGAATCCCACCTCAGCAAGAGCGGCACGCCGACGATGGGGGGGGTGTTGATCCTGCTGTCCATCGCGATCGCCACCCTTTTGTGGTTCGACCTGTCCAACCGTTTTGTCTGGATCGTGCTGCTGGTCACGCTGGGCTTTGGCGCCATCGGCTGGGTGGACGACTGGCGCAAGGTGGTCAACAAGGACCCCGAAGGGATGCGCTCGCGCGAGAAGTACTTCTGGCAGTCCGTGATCGGTCTGATGGCGGCGCTGTACCTGGTGTTCAGCATCTCCGAGAGTTCCAACCTGCGCGTGCTCGAGTTGTTCTTCAACTGGGTGCGGTCCGGTTTTGACGTGAACCTGCCGCCCAAGGCCGGGCTGATGGTGCCGTTTTTCAAGGAAATCAGCTACCCCTTGGGCGTGCTCGGCTTCGTGGTGCTCACCTACCTGGTGATCGTGGGTTCCAGCAATGCGGTGAACCTGACCGACGGCCTGGACGGTCTGGCCATCATGCCCGTGGTGATGGTGGGGTCCGCGCTAGGTGTCTTTGCCTACGTGACCGGCAGCGCGGTGTTTTCCAAATACCTGTTCCTTCCGCACATTCCCGGCGCCGGCGAGTTGCTGATCTTCTGCGCGGCCATGGCCGGCGCGGGGCTGGCCTTCCTCTGGTTCAACACCCACCCGGCGCAGGTGTTCATGGGCGACGTCGGCGCGCTCGCGCTGGGCGGGGCGCTGGGCACCATCGCCGTGATCGTGCGCCAGGAAATCGTGCTCGCCATCATGGGCGGCATCTTCGTCGTGGAAGCCCTGTCGGTGATGATGCAGGTGCTTTACTTCAAGTACACCAAGCGCCGCTACGGCCAGGGCCGCCGTATTCTGAAGATGGCGCCCTTGCACCACCATTTCGAGAAAAGCGGCTGGAAGGAAACGCAGGTGGTCGTGCGCTTCTGGATCATCACCATGCTGCTGTGCCTGGTCGGCCTGTCTACCTTGAAGCTGCGCTGAATCATGAACCAGCTCCACGACCAAGACGTTCTGATCCTCGGCCTCGGTGCCTCGGGCTTGGCGATGGCGCGCTGGTGTGCGCGTTGCGGTGCCCGTGTGACCGTGGCGGATACCCGCGAGGCGCCACCTCAACTGGCGGCACTGCGGCAGGACGTGCCGGCAGCCCGTTTTGTGTCCGGCGCTTTCGACGCCGCCCTGGTGGCGGGTTCGCCGGTTCGTGCCGTGTTCCGCAGCCCTGGGTTGGCGCCGGCCACGGTGGCGCCGGTGGTGGCCGCGGCCCAGGCGCAGGGCCTGTGGCTCGGCGGCGAACTCAGCTTGTTCGCGCAGGCGCTGGCGGATTTGAAGGACGCTCGGGGTTACGCCCCCCAGGTGCTGGGCATCACCGGCACCAACGGCAAGACCACGGTCACGTCGCTGACGGGTCAACTGGTCGAGCGCGCAGGCAAGTCGGTGGTGGTGGCGGGCAACATCGGCCCCACGCTGCTGGACACCCTGAGCGCCAGCCTGAACGCCGACGCCTTGCCCGAGGTCTGGGTGCTGGAATTGTCCAGCTTCCAGCTCGACAGCGCCAATAACTTCGAGCCCACGGCGGCCACGGTGCTCAACGTGACGCAGGACCACCTGGACTGGCACGGCAGCCTGGAGGCCTATGCGGCGGCCAAGGCCAAAGTGTTCGGCCTGAACGGCCTGATGGTCCTCAATCGGGAAGACCCCATCGTCATGGCCATGCGGCCGGCGCCGGTCCGGGCCAGGCTGCAACGCCCCGTCGAACGGGAGATGATCACCTTCGGTGGCGACATGCCGCAGCGTCCCGGCGATTACGGGATCGAGCTGGTCAATGGCATGGCCTGGCTGGTGCGGGCGCTGGAAGCCGATGAGACGCGCCGGCGCCGCAAGGACGATGAGGAAGCGCTGCACATCCAGCGCCTGATGCCGGCGGACGCCCTGCGCATCCGCGGCCGCCACAACGCGGTCAACGCGCTGGCGGCGCTGGCGCTTGCGGGCACGGCGGGCTGCGGGCTCGCGCCCATGCTGTACGGCCTGCGTGAATACCGCGGGGAGCCGCACCGTGTGGAGCCGGTCGGCGTGCTGCACGACGTCGAGTATTTCGATGACAGCAAGGGCACGAACGTGGGGGCCACGGTCGCGGCGCTCAACGGGCTGGGCGCCGACCGCAAGGTGGTGGTGATCCTGGGCGGCGAGGGCAAGGGCCAGGACTTCGCGCCGCTCGCGCAGCCGGTGACCCGGTTCGTCCGGGCGGCGGTGCTGATCGGCCGGGATGCGCCGCTGATCCGCGCCGCGCTCGCCGCCACCGGCGTGCCGCTGCTCGATGCCGCTTCGATGCCCGAGGCCGTCAGTCTGGCCAGCCAGCGTGCGCATGCCGGCGATGCGGTGCTGCTGTCGCCGGCCTGCGCCAGCTTTGACATGTTCGACAACTACGAACACCGTGCCGACGTGTTCCGCAAGGCCGTCAGCCAGCTGGCCGACGAGGCCGGCACCCAGATCGAGGGGGTGGCATGAGCCTGCTGGCGCAACGTTTCACGGTCTGGCTCGGCGGCCTGAAAGGCGGCGTGGGGCGGGCCGCGTCCGACGCCATTCCGGTTCGCGTCGGTGGGCTGGAATTTTCACGGGCCTCCGGCGCCCCGGTGCGGGTGCCGGGTTTTGACCAGGCCCTGGTCTGGGTGGCCGTGGCCTTGCTGGCTTTCGGGCTGGTCATGGTGTATTCCGCCTCCATCGCGCTGCCGGACAACCCCCGGTTCGGTCGCTACGCACACACGCATTTCCTGACCCGCCACATGCTGTCGCTGGTGATGGCCTTCGTGGCCGCACTGCTCGCGTTCCAGGTGCCGGTGGCGACCTGGGAGAAGGTGGCGCCGTGGCTGTTCGTGGCGTCCCTGGGGCTGCTCATCGCGGTGCTGCTGCCCCATGTCGGCAAGGGCGTCAACGGGGCCAGGCGCTGGATCTCGCTGGGTGTGATGAATTTCCAGCCCTCTGAACTGGCCAAACTGGCCATGGTGCTTTACGCGGCCAGCTACATGGTGCGCAAGATGGAGATCAAGGAGCGCTTCTTCCGCGCCGTGCTGCCCATGGGCGTGGCCGTGCTGGTGGTCGGCATGCTGCTGTTGGCCGAGCCCGACATGGGCGCCTTCATGGTGATCGCGATCATCGCCATGGGCATCCTGTTCCTCGGCGGGGTGAACGCGCGCATGTTCTTCGTCATCGCCGCGCTGGTGGTGGTGGCCTTCGGGTTGATCGTTGCCAGCAGCGAATGGCGGCGCGAGCGCATCTTTGCCTACCTCGACCCGTTCAGTGAGGCGCATGCGCTGGGCAAGGGCTACCAGCTCTCGCATTCGCTGATCGCCATCGGCCGCGGCGAGATTTTCGGCGTCGGCCTGGGTGGCAGCGTCGAGAAGCTGCATTGGCTGCCCGAGGCGCACACCGACTTCCTGCTGGCCGTGATCGGCGAGGAGTTCGGCCTGATCGGCGTGCTCTGCGTGATCGGCCTGTTCCTGTGGCTCACGCGCCGCATCATGCACATCGGCCGGCAGGCCATCGCGCTGGACCGGGTGTTTGCCGGCCTGGTGGCGCAAGGCGTCGGCATCTGGATGGGTTTTCAGGCCTTCATCAACATGGGTGTGAACCTCGGCGCGCTGCCGACCAAGGGCCTGACGCTGCCTTTCATGAGTTATGGCGGCTCGGCGATCCTGATGAACCTGGTGGCTTTGGCCGTGGTGCTGCGCATCGACGTCGAGAACCGCCAGCTGATGCGGGGAGGGCGGGCATGAGCGGCAAATGCGCACTCGTCATGGCCGGTGGCACTGGCGGCCACATCTTTCCCGGCCTGGCGGTGGCGGAAGCCCTGCGCGAGCGCGGCTGGCGTGTGCACTGGCTGGGCACGCCGGGCAGCATGGAAAGCCAGATCGTGCCGCCGCGCGGCTTCGCGTTCGAGGCGATCGACTTCTCCGGCGTGCGCGGCAAGGGGCTGGTCACGCTGGCACTGCTGCCACTGCGTCTGCTCAAGGCGTTCTGGCAGAGCCTGCAGGTGGTGCGCCGCGTCAGGCCCGACGTGCTGGTGGGCCTGGGGGGCTACATCACTTTTCCGGGCGGCATGATGGGCGTGTTGCTGGGCAAGCCGCTGGTGCTGCACGAACAGAATTCCGTTGCCGGCATGGCCAACAAGGTGCTGGCCGGCGTGGCCGACCGGGTGTTCACCGCCTTTCCCAATGTGTTGAAAAAGGCGCGGTGGGTGGGCAACCCGCTGCGTGCGGCGTTCACGGCACAGCCCGATCCGGCCGTGCGGTTTGAGGGACGTGCCGGCCCCCTGCGCCTGCTGGTAGTGGGCGGCAGCCTGGGCGCCAAGGCGCTCAACGACATCGTGCCGCAGGCGCTGGCGCTGCTGCCGCCGGATCAGCGTCCGGCCGTGATGCACCAGAGCGGCGCGAAGCAGATCGACGCCTTGCGCGCCAACTACACGGCGGCCGGTGTGCAAGCCGAACTGACCCCCTTCATCGACAACACGGCGCAGGCCTTTGCCGACGCCGACCTGATCGTTTGCCGCGCTGGCGCCAGCACCGTCACCGAAATTGCCGCCGTCGGCGCGGCGGCGCTGTTTGTGCCGTTCCCGTTCGCGGTGGACGACCACCAGACCACGAATGCGAAATTCCTGGTGGACCAGGGCGGCGGCTGGCTCATGCAGCAAACCGGGCTGACGCCCCAATGGCTGGCCGGCTTCCTGCAAAACACCGGGCGGGCCGAGTTGCTGCGGCGCGCCCAATTGGCCAAATCCATGCAAAAAATCGATGCCACCCACGACGTGGTGGCCGCCTGTGAGGAGCTGGCGACATGAAACACGCGATCAAGCACATTCATTTTGTGGGCGTTGGCGGCTCGGGCATGAGCGGCATCGCCGAGGTGCTGCTGAACCTGGGCTATGAGATCTCTGGCTCGGACCTTTCCGACAGCGCCACGCTCCGGCGTCTTGCCGGCCTGGGCATCAAGACCCATGTGGGGCATTCGGCGGCCAATGTGGCGGGCGCCGACGCCGTGGTGACGTCCACCGCCGTGCAGGCTGACAACCCGGAAGTGGTCACGGCGCGCGAGAAGCATATTCCCGTCGTGCCACGCGCCGTGATGCTGGCCGAACTCATGCGCCTCAAGCAGGGCATTGCGATTGCCGGCACACACGGCAAGACCACCACCACCAGCTTGGTTGCCAGCGTGTTGGCCGAGGCCGGGCTCGACCCGACCTTCGTGATCGGCGGCCGGCTCAACAGCGCCGGCGCCAATGCGCGGCTGGGCAGCGGCGACCACATCGTGGTCGAGGCCGACGAGTCGGACGCGTCATTCCTGAACCTGTTGCCGGTGATGGCGGTCGTGACCAACATCGACGCCGACCACATGGAGACCTACGGGCACGACTTCGGTCGCCTGAAGTCGGCCTTTGTCGATTTCCTGCATCGCATGCCGTTCTACGGTACCGCCATCCTGTGCATCGACGACCCCGCGGTGCGCGAGATCCTGCCGCAGGTGACCTGCCCCGTCACCAGCTACGGATTTTCCGAGGCGGCGCAGGTACGGGCGCTGGACGTGCGGGCCGCGAACGGGCAAATGCATTTCACCGTGCAGCGGCGCAATGGCGTGACCCTGCCCGACCTGCCCGTGGTGCTGAACCTGCCGGGCGAACACAACGTGCTCAACGCGCTCTCGGCCATCGCCGTGGCGGTCGAGCTCAACGTGCCGGACGAAGCCGTCCAGCGGGCGCTGGCCGGCTTCAAAGGTGTGGGCCGGCGCTTCCAGCGGTATGGCGAACTGCCAGCCAGGGACGGCGGCCAGTTCACGGTGATCGACGACTACGGCCACCACCCGGTCGAGATGGCCGCCACGCTGGCGGCGGCGCGCGGCGCCTTCCCGGGGCGCCGGTTGGTTCTGGCCTTCCAGCCGCACCGCTACACCCGCACGCGCGACTGCTTCGAGGATTTTGTCAAGGTGATCGGCCAGGCCGACGTGGTGCTGCTGGCCGAGGTCTACGCCGCCGGCGAGGCGCCGATCGTCGCGGCCGATGGCCGCACGCTGGCGCGCGCCCTGCGCGTGGCCGGCAAGGTGGAGCCGGTTTTTGTCGATGACATCGCCGGGCTGCCCCAGGCCATTGCGGATCTGGCCAGGGACGGCGATGTGGTGTTGTGCATGGGGGCCGGGTCGATTGGCGCCGTGCCGGGCAAGGTGGTCGAGATGCTTCAGGCGAAGGTGCCTGAAGCCGGGGGAAGCGGAGTATGAGCCAGAGCAATTTCAATTTGGGCAAGGTGGCCGTGCTGATGGGCGGCCACTCGGCGGAGCGCGAGATCTCCCTGATGTCGGGCAACGGTGTGCTGCAGGCCCTGCTGGCGCGCGGTGTGGACGCCCACGCCTTCGACCCGGCGCAGCGCGATCTCGGCGATCTCAAGAAGGCGCAGTTCTCGCGCTGCTTCATCGCGCTGCATGGCCGGTATGGGGAAGACGGCACGATGCAGGGCGCGCTGGAACTGATGGGCATTCCCTACACCGGCTCGGGCGTCCTGGCCTCGGCCATTTCGATCGACAAGGTCATGACCAAACGCGTCTGGCGCGCCGAAGGCCTGCCGACGCCGGCCTGGTTCGAGGTGCACAGCGCGCAGGCTACGCTCGACGCGTTCGCCGCGCTGGGCTCGCCCATGATCGTCAAGCCCGCCCGCGAAGGCTCCACCATCGGCCTGACCAAGGTGTTGGACGCCGACCAGTGCGCCGCGGCCTACGAGCTGGCGGCGCAACACGACCCGCTGGTGCTGTGCGAGCAGTTCGTCAGCGGCGACGAAGTGACCGTCCCAGTGCTGGGCACCGGCCTTGACGCCCAGGCGCTGCCGGTGATTCGCATCGTCGCGCCGGGCGGCAACTACGATTACCAGCACAAGTACTTCACCGACGACACGAAATACCTCGTGCCCTGCGGCTTGCCCGCGGGCGAGGAAGCGGCCATTCAGCAGATCACCGTGAAGGCCTACCGCACGCTCGGCTGCCGCGGCTGGGCCCGCGCCGACGTGATGATCGACGCGGTCACGCGCAAGCCGTACCTGCTGGAGATCAACACCGCGCCGGGCATGACGGGCCATTCGTTGGTCCCGATGTCGGCTCGGGCGGCCGGCATCAGCTACGAAGATTTGTGCGTCCGCCTGCTGCAGACGGCCACGCTGGACTATCCCGCCGCCGGTCAGTCGCCTGACGGAGTCGCCGCATGACGGAAACCTTGTCAGCCCCCCTGGACGTCAGGCTCATGAACGCGACGGCTTCCGCGCTGTTCGTGGCCGTGGCGACCGTGGGGCTGGCAGCGGTGTTGTGGTGGGGGCTCCGGCACCCGCTGTTCTCGATCGCGGCGATCAACGTGCAGGGTGATCTGACGCACAACAACACGGTCACGCTGCGGGCCAATGTGGCGCCGCGCCTGTCGGGCAATTTCTTCACGCTCGATCTGGCCACCGCGCGCGAGGCCTTCGAGGCCGTGCCCTGGGTCCGCAAGGCGATTGTCCGGCGCGAGTTCCCGAACCGGCTGAGCGTTCAGCTTCAGGAACACCAGCCGGTGGCTTACTGGGGTGCCGAAGGCGAGTCCCGCATGCTCAACAGCTTTGGCGAGGTGTTCGAGGCGAATGTGGACGACGTCCAGGCGGAAGGCCTGCCGCGGCTCCATGGCCCGCAGGGGCAGTCCACCCAGCTTCTGGCCATGTACCGCCTGCTGCTGCCGCTGTTCGAACCCATCGACGCCGTGGTGGAAAAGCTGGAACTCTCGGAGCGCGGGAGCTGGCGCGCCCAGTTGGACAGCGGCACGGTCGTCGAGCTGGGGCGCGGCACGCCTGCCGAGATCGGCGAGCGGACCCGGCGCTTTGTGCGCACCGCGACCCAGGCCACCTCCAAATACGGCCGCAAGCCCGGCTCGATCGAGTCGGCCGATCTGCGGCATGGCAACGGTTATGCGCTGCGCCTGCGCGGCGTGACCACGGTGACCGGCGAAACGCCGAAGCCCCGGAAGTAGCACGCACGGAACCAACAGGCACACAAAACTGGTGAACTTATGGCAAAAGAATACAAAGACCTGGTCGTTGGGCTCGACATCGGAACCGCCAAGGTGATGGTGGTGGTGGGCGAGGTGATGCCCGGCGGCGAGCTGAAGCTGGCCGGCCTGGGCGTGGCGCCGAGCCATGGTCTGAAGCGTGGCGTGGTGGTCAATATCGACGCGACGGTGCAAAGCATCCAGCAGGCGCTGAAAGAGGCCGAGCTGATGGCCGACTGCAAGATCACGCGCGTGCTCACGGGCATCACCGGCAGCCACATCCGCGGCATCAATTCCAGCGGCATGGTGGCGGTCAAGGACAAGGAAGTCACCGCCGCCGACGTGGCCCGCGTCATCGAAACCGCCAAGGCCATCAACATCTCGACCGACCAGCGCCTGCTGCTGGTGGAGCCGCAGGAGTTCGTGATCGACGGGCAGGATGTGAAGGAGCCGATCGGCATGAGCGGCATCCGCCTCGAAGCCAAAGTGCACATCGTGACCGGCGCGCAGAGCGCTGCGGAAAACATCATCAAATGCGTGCGCCGCTGCGGCCTCGACGTGGACCAGCTCATGCTCAACCCGCTGGCGTCCAGCCTGGCGGTGCTGACCGAAGACGAGCGTGAACTTGGCGTGGCCTGCGTGGACATCGGCGCGGGCACCACCGACGTGGCCATCTTCACCAATGGCGCCATCCGTCACACGGCGGTGATCCCGATCGCCGGCGACCTGATCACCAGCGACATCGCCATGGCGCTGCGCACGCCCACGAAGGACGCGGAAGACATCAAGGTGGAGAGCGGCTTTGCCAAGCAGCTGCTGGCCGACCCGGATCAGCAGGTCGAAGTGCCGGGCCTGGGCGACCGTGGGCCGCGCATGCTCAGCAAGCAGGCGCTGGCCGGTGTGATCGAGCCGCGGGTCGAAGAAATCTTCTCGCTGGTGCAGCAGGTGATTCGCGAGTCGGGCTACGAAGAAGTGCTGTCTTCGGGCATCGTGCTCACGGGCGGCAGCTGCGTCATGCCGGGCATGGTTGAACTCGGTGAAGACATCTTCCTCAAGCCGGTGCGCCGCGGGATTCCGAAGTACTCCAGCGCGCTGGCCGACATGGTGGCCCAGCCCCGGGCGTCCACCGTCATGGGCCTCATGGAAGAAGCCCGGCTCGCGCGCCTGCGCGGCTTCAAGGTCGCGCAACAGAACGGTTCCATGAAGACGGCCTTTGGCCGGCTCAAGGACTTCATCGTGGGGAACTTCTGACCATGAAGAAAAAGCGCTACCTGGCCCGGGGCAGCCCGCGAAAGCGATGGCGATGCACCGGCCCGCCATTGTGAAGAGTCCCCGATAAATCGAATCAAACCCAATTTAGGCAACTGCAGGAACAAGGAGAATCACATGAGCATCGAAATGATTGAAGTCGAGGAGTTCAACCTGGGCACCCAGATCAAGGTGATCGGCGTCGGCGGCGGCGGCGGCAATGCCGTGGAGCACATGATCGAACGCAGCGTGCAGGGCGTGGAGTTCATCTGCGCCAACACCGATGCGCAGGCCCTGAGCCGCAGCGCGGCGCACCGCACCATCCAGCTCGGCGTGAGCGGTCTGGGCGCGGGCAGCAAGCCCGAAAAAGGCCGCGACGCGGCCGAAGCCGCGGTGGAGGACATCCGCACCGCGATTG
Source organism: Comamonadaceae bacterium (assembly GCA_023259355.1). Classification (GTDB taxonomy): domain Bacteria; phylum Pseudomonadota; class Gammaproteobacteria; order Burkholderiales; family Burkholderiaceae_C; genus JAHFQI01. Next base: position 1,818 of record JAHFQI010000029.1, on the reverse strand, counting down.
CCGGCGCGCACATGCTGTTCATCACGGCCGGCATGGGCGGCGGCACCGGCACCGGGGCGGCCCCCGTGATTGCGCGCGTGGCCAAGGAAATGGGCATCCTGACGGTCGGCGTGGTGACCAAGCCATTTGACTGGGAAGGCGGCCGCCGCATGACCAACGCCGACAACGGCCTGTCCGAGCTCGAAGCCAACGTCGATTCGCTGATCGTGGTGCTCAACGAGAAGCTGCTCGACGTGCTGGGCGACGACATCACCCAGGACGAGGCCTTCGCGCACGCCAACGACGTGCTGAAGAATGCCGTGGGCGGGATTGCCGAAATCATCAATGTGCCTGGCCATGTGAACGTGGACTTCGAGGACGTCCGCACAGTCATGGGCGAGCCCGGCAAGGCCATGATGGGCACGGCGGTGGCCAGCGGCCCGGACCGTGCCCGCATCGCAGCCGAGCAGGCTGTGGCCTGCCCGCTGCTCGAAGGCATTGACCTGTCGGGTGCCAAGGGCGTGCTGGTGCTGATCACGGCCGCCAAGGGTTCGCTCAAGCTCAGCGAATCGAAGCTGGCGATGAACACCATCCGCGCGTACGCCTCGGCCGACGCGCACGTGATCTATGGCACGGCCTACGACGACTCGCTGGGCGAGGACATCCGCGTGACCGTGGTGGCGACGGGCCTTTCGCGCCAGGGCATGCGCCGCACCGCGCCGCCGCTGCAGGTGCTGCAATCGACACTCAGGACCGGCACCGACAACATGCCCATCCATGTGCCGACTATCAATACCGCGATTGGTGGACCCGGCGCAGCCACGGGCGTGTCGTCCGTGGCCCAGCCCGACTACGGCAGCATGGCCGTGCCCAGCGTGTGGCGCACCAACCGCACGCAGGCGGCCGCCCGGGTGGATGCGCTCTCGTCCAGCGGCATGGATGATTTCGAGATTCCGGCCTTTTTGCGCAAGCAGGCGGATTGACCAGCGGGCGGCATCGCGATCGCCGCGCCGCACTTACTCCGCGCAATGATCGAGGCGGTCATTGCGGGCGCAGCGCGGCGATCCATTGCATCGCTCAATTTCCCTTCCGGGGCGGAATCTCGCTTCAAAAACTAAAATAATGGCCATGCTTGCCCAACGCACCCTCAAAACGCTCACCCGCGCGGTGGGTGTGGGCCTGCACAGCGGCCAGCGGGTGGAGTTGACGCTGCGGCCGGCGCAGCCCGACACGGGCATCGTTTTCCGGCGGGTGGACTTGCCCGAGCCGGTGGACATTCCGGTGTCGGCGCAGGCCGTGACCGACACGCGACTGGCTTCGACCATTTCCTGCGGCGGCGCCAAGGTGCACACGGTCGAGCATTTGATGTCGGCGTGCGCCGGTCTGGGCATCGACAACCTCTACGTGGACATCACGGCCGAGGAAGTGCCCATCCTGGACGGTTCGGCATCATCCTTTGTCTTCCTGTTGCAGAGCGCGGGCATCGCATTGCAGTTGGCGCCGCGACGCTTCATCCGCGTGAACCAGCCCGTCGAGGTGCGTGAAGGGCTGGGCGAGAACGTCAAATGGGCGCGACTGGAACCCTTCCACGGCTACAAGCTCAGTTTCGAGATCGAATTCCGCCATCCCGCAGTGGACTCCACCAGCCAGCGCGTGGAATTTGACCTGGGGCAGGGCTCCTACTCGCGTGACATCGCGCGGGCACGCACCTTCGGCTTCACCAAGGACGTGGAGATGATGCGCGCCAACGGCCTGGCCCTGGGCGGCGGGCTGGACAACGCCATCGTCATGGATGACTACAAGGTGCTCAATGCCGATGGCTTGCGCTACGACGATGAG
>JAHFQI010000191.1 GCA_023259355.1 Comamonadaceae bacterium | reverse complement strand
GTGTTGAGCCAGATCACCAGCACGCCGAACACCGCCGCCAGCAGCGCGCCCGCCGCCATGCCGGCGGCAAAGCCCAGCCAGTCGTTGCCGGTGTGCACCACCGTGGCGAAGCCGGCAACGGCGGCGCAGAGCATCAGCCCCTCGGCCCCCAGATTGACGATGCCAGCCTTCTCGTTGATCAGCAGGCCCATGGCGGCGATCGCGAGCACGGTGCCCGCGTTCAGCGTGGCAGCCATCAGCAGCGCGTAGGACTCCATCACTTCGCTCCCACGGTGAGTTTGACCCGGTAGGCGATCAGCGTGTCGCAGGCCAGCAGGGTGAACAACAGCAGGCCCTGGAACACACCCGTGATCGATTTGGGCAAACCCAGGCGCGACTGCGCCAGCTCGCCGCCGATGTAGAACATGCTCATGAGCACCGCGGAGAACACCATGCCCACCGGGTGCAGCCGGCCGACAAAGGCCACGATGATGGCCGCAAAGCCGTAGCCCGCCGGCACATAGGGCGTGAGCTGGCCGATCGGCCCGGCCACCTCCAGCGCACCGGCCAGCCCGGCCGCGCCGCCCGAGGTCAGCAGCGCCACCCACAGCGCCTTGCGCGACGAAAACCCGGCGTAGCGCGCCGCGGCCGGCGCCAGCCCGCCGACCTGCTGCGCAAAACCCGCGCGGGTGCGAAACAGAAACACCCAGAGCCCCGCCGCGCCACACAGCGCAATCAGCAGGCCCACACTCACGCGCGAGCCCGCCATGAGCCGGGGAATCTGCGTCACCGTGTCGAACGTCCGGGTTTGCGGAAAGTTGAAGCCGCCGGGGTCTTTCCAGGGGCCATAGACGAGATAGCTCAGCACCATGTCGGCCACATAGACCAGCATCAGGCTGACCAGGATTTCGCTCGCATTGAAGCGGTCGCGCAGCAACGCGGTGAGCGCCGCCCAGGCCATGCCACCCAGCACGCCGGCCAGCAGCACAGCCACCACGATCCAGCGGCCGGTCTCCCGGTCGGCCAGCAGGGCCACACCGCCGGCCGCCACCGCGCCAATGACGAACTGCCCCTCGGCGCCGATGTTCCACACGTTGGAGCGGAAGCACACCGCCAGGCCGAGCGCGATCACCAGCAGCGGCGTGGCCTTGACCATCAGTTCACCCAGGGCGTAGGGCGATCTGACGGGCTCCCAGAAAAACACCTGTAGCCCCCTGACCGGGTCCTTGCCGAGCGCTGCGAACAACGCGATGCCGATCAGCACCGTGACGGCCAGGGCCAGCAGCGGCGAGCCGTAGCTCCAGAATGTCGATGCCTGCGGCCGGGATTCAAGCTTGATCATGGGCCACCTCCTGCACGTCGCCATGCCACAGGCCGCTCATCCACTCGCCCATCTGGGCCACGGTGGCGTCAGCGCGCGCCACCGGCGGCGAGAGCCGCCCCTTGGCCATGACGTGGAGCCGGTCGCAGATCTCGAACAGCTCGTCGAGCTCCTCGCTCACCACCAGCACGGCGCATCCCGCGTCGCGCAGCGCCAGGATTTCGCCGCGAATCTGCGCGGCCGCGCCCACGTCCACACCCCAGGTGGGTTGCGAGACGATCAGCAGCTTCGGATTGGCGTCGATTTCGCGCCCCACGATGAACTTCTGCAAATTGCCGCCCGACAGCGACTTCGCCGCCGCGTTCGGCCCGCCGGCCCTGACGTGGAAACGTTCGATGAGGCCCTGCGCCTGGCGCTCCAACGCCTTCAGACGGACCCAGCCGCCGCGGCCGATGGCTTCGTTGCGTGTGAGCATCAGGTTGTGCGCCAGCCCCAGCGTGGGCACGGCACCGCGCCCCAGCCGCTCCTCGGGCACGAAATGCAGGCCCAGCGCGCGCCGCTCACGGGGGCCGGCGTGGCCGACCGGGTGGCCGCTGACGGCCACCGTGGCGGCGCCGGCGCGTGTGTCCTCGCCCGACAGCGCGTACAGCAGCTCGCGCTGGCCATTGCCCGAGACGCCGGCAATGCCCACCACCTCACCCGCGCGCACCTGCAGCGACACCCCGTGCAGGTCCACGCCAAACGGAGATTCACGCGCCAGATCGAGCGCCTTGACCTCGAGCACGGTCGCGCCGGCCTGCACCGCGCGGTGCTGCAGCGCGGGCGGCTCGGCGCCGATCATCAGGCGGCTGAGCGAGGCATTGGACTCCTCGCGCGGATCGCAAACACCTGTGACCTTGCCGCCGCGCAGCACGGTGCAGGCGGTGCACAGCTCGCGGATTTCGTGCAGCTTGTGGCTGATGTAGAGGATGCTGCAGCCCTCGGCCGCGAGCTTCTTCAACACCACGAACAGCTTTTCCACCGCCTGCGGCGTGAGCACCGAGGTCGGCTCGTCCAGGATCAGCAGCTGCGGGTTGCTCAGCAGCGCGCGGATGATTTCCACACGCTGCATCTCGCCCACGCCCAGCGTGTGCACGGGCCGGCCCGGCTCGATGTCGAGGCCGTATTCCATGGCCTTGGCGCGGATGCGCTCGCTGACCTCGGCCAGGCTCAGGCTTTTCTCCAGCCCCAGCCAGACGTTTTCCGCCACGGTCAGGGTGTCGAACAGGCTGAAATGCTGGAACACCATGCTGATGCCCAGGGCCCGCGCCTCCTGCGGGTTGCGGATCTGCACCGGCTGGCCGTTGAACAACACCGTGCCTTCGTCGGGCTTGACCGCGCCGTAGATGATCTTCATCAGCGTGGACTTGCCCGCGCCGTTCTCGCCAAGCACGGCATGCGTCTCGCCGGGCTGCACGCTCAGCGACACATCGCTGTTGGCCACCACGGCGGGATAGCGTTTGGTGACGTGTTGAAGTTGCAGTCTTGCGGTCATGGATGGAAAGTCATCTTGTCGAAAACATCGGATCAGTTCATACGGCGCGACTGATAGCCACTATGCGGAATATTCGATAAGCAATATGCATTCCCTCCCTGGCTGACAGCGGCATTTTGCACGGCCGCCCCGCTTCATGGGGGCAGCTTGCGCAGCGCCGCGGCGACCGACCTGACGCACTCGCGCAGCCACTTCGCCGAGGTGGAGGCGTGGGTGCGTTCGTGCCAGAGCTGGTAATACATCATGCGGGGAAACTCGATCGGGCATTTGAGGATCTTCACCGGCAGCTTGTCGGCATAACGCTCGCAATACTGCCGCCCGGTGGTCAGCACCAGCAAGCTCGAAGCCACCATGCTCGGGATCAGCCCGAAATGCGGGCAGCGCGCGGTGATGTTGCGCTGCAGGCCCAGCGAATCCAGGTGGTCGTCGATCACGCCACGCGCCCCCGGATGGGTGGGCGTGGGCGCGATGTGCTCGGCCGCGAGCCAGCTGGCCACGTCCCAATCGCCCTTGCTGTCGCGCCGCACGGCGGGATGGTCGCGCGCCACCATGCAGACCACCTCGTCGCCAAACAGCCGCCCCAGGTGCAGGTCGTCCGGCGGTGTGGGCCAGTTGCCGATTACCACATCCACCTCGCCCTGCGCCAGCCGGGTGCGGTAGTCGCTCTCAGCCGAAAGTGGATGGATCTCGATCAGGCAGTGGGGGGCCTGCTGCTTGATCCGCGCGACCAGCTGCGGCAGGAACAGCGGGTCGAGGTAGTCGCTGGCGGCGATGCGGAAGGTCTGCCGCGCCGTGGCCGGCTCGAAGCCGCGCGCGTCGGAAAACAGCGACTCGGCGGCGCGAAGAATGCTCGCGCTGGGCTCGATCATGCGCACCCCCGCATCGGTGGGCACCATGCCGGCGCCCGAGCGCACCAAAAGCGGATCACCGGAGAGCCCGCGCAGCTTTTTGAGCGCGGCGCTCACGGCCGGCTGGTACATGCCCAGGCGGATGGCGGCTCTCGACACGCTGCGCTCCGTCAACACGGTGTGCAAGACCCTGATCAAGTGGAGGTCTATCTTGTCGAAAAGCGCCTGGTCTCTCATACCTGTGACTACATTGGTTCCATATGCGAGGGCCTATGCCGGCCACGTGTCCAAGGCCCTACGCTCACGCACAAGGAATTCAGACATGACAAACCAGACGCTCCGGTTCATCCGCCGCGGCCAGCCCGTGACGCTGGTCAATGTACCACCCACCCGCACGCTGCTGGACCTGCTGCGCGAGGATCTCGGCAGCTGCGGCACCAAGGAGGGCTGCGGCGAAGGCGACTGCGGCGCCTGCGCCGTGGTGGTTGGTGAGGCAGTGGCAGGCAGGGTCGAGTACCGCGCCATCAACAGCTGCATCCGGCTGGCGCATTCCATTGACGGGCTGGCACTGTGGACCGCCGAAGACCTGGCCGCCGACCCGCTGATCCAACCCGCGACGAGCGCTACCGGGCAGCAGCCGACCCAGGCCGGCACCCTGCACCCCGCGCAGCAGGCCATGGTGCAGTGCCACGGCTCGCAGTGCGGCTTCTGCACGCCCGGCTTCGTGATGAGCCTGTTCGGCCTGTACCAGAACCAGGTCTGCCGCGGCGAGCCCGTCACGCGCGAGCGCGCGCAGGCCGACCTCTCGGGCAACCTGTGCCGCTGCACCGGCTACCGTCCGATCTTGGACGCGGCGCAGCAGATGGCCGCCCTGCCGGCGGTGGCCGTGGACGAGGCCGCCTTGCTCAAGCAACTCGACGCCATTCACCGGGCGCCCGCCAGCAAGCCCGGCGCCACGCCGGCCCAGGTTCCGGCGGGTGCCAGACCAACGGCGTATCTGGCGCCCACCACGCTGGCCGCGCTGCTGGCCGCCCGCGCGACCCACCCTGGCGCGCAACTCGTGGCCGGCTGCACCGACGTGGGCCTGTGGGTCACCAAGCAGCACCAGGACTTCGCACAGGTGCTCGACCTCACCCGCGTCGCCGAGTTGCGCCGCGTGGAGCGCTACCCGCACCACATCGCCATCGGCGCGGCCGTGCCGCTGGCCGACGCGTTCGACGCGCTGGTGGCCGACCGCCCGCAGCTGCAGGGCTTCACCCAGCGCTTCGCCGGCCTGCCGGTGCGCAACTCGGGCACGCTGGGCGGCAACGTGGCCAACGGCTCGCCGATCGGCGACTCGATGCCGCTGTTGATCGCGCTGGGCGCCAACGTGGTGCTGATGAGCGAGCGCGGCCACCGCGAACTGCCGCTGGAGCAGCTCTACACGGGCTACCGCCGGAACCTCATGGCCCCCGACGAGGTGCTCGCGTGGATCAAGGTGCCGCTGCCCGTTGAAGGTGAGTTCCTGAGGGTTTACAAGATTTCCAAGCGCTTCGAGGACGACATCTCGGCGGTCTGCCTGGCTGTGCGCCTGCAACTTGAAGGCGACCGCATCGCGAGCGCCTCCATCGGTGCCGGCGGCGTGGCCGCAACCCCGGTGCGCGCGGTCAAGACCGAAGCCAGCCTGCGCGGCAAAGCCCTGGCACCCGCCACGCTGGACCACGCCATCGAGGTGCTGCGCGCCGAATTCGAGCCGATCTCCGACATGCGGGCCTCGGCCGCCTACCGGCGCGAGGTGCTCGGCAACCTGCTGCGGCGCTTCTGGCTGGAACTGCAGGGCGAGCCCAACGCCTCGCTGGAAACCCTCGCGCTGGAGGACCTCGCATGAAAACCGCGGATAACCACACGACGCCAGCCGAAGACGCCGACGTTGCCACGGCTGCAACGCACGATCACCCGCAGGCCTGCGGCAACGCCCAGGCGCACGAGAGCGCGGCAGCCCACGTCGCGGGCAGCGCCACCTATGTCGATGACATTCCCGAGATGCGCGGCACGCTGCACGCCGCCCCCATCTGCTCACCGATCGCGCACGGGCGCCTGAAGGGCGTGGACGCGCGCGCCGCGCTGGCCCTGCCCGGCGTGCGCGACGTGGTGCTGGCGCGCGACATCCCCGGCGACCCCATCCTCGCCGCCTTCGCGCACGACGAGCCCATCTTCGCGCGGGACACCGTGCAACACGCGGGCCAGGTGATCGGCATCGTCGTCGCCGAGACCGCGATGCAGGCGCGCAGGGCCGCGCGCCTAGTGGCGCTCGACATCGAAGCCCTGCCGGCGGTGCTCACGGTGCACCAGGCCATGGCCGCTAAAAGCTTCGTGCTGCCGCCCGTGCACGTGCGGCGCGGCGACGCCGCGGCCGGTCTGGCGCGCGCCGCCCACACGCTGAGCGGCCAGTTCGAAGTCGGCGGCCAGGAGCACTTCTACCTGGAAGGCCAGATCGCCTACGTGCTGCCGCAGGAGCAGAGCCAGTGGCTGGTGTATTCAAGCACCCAGCACCCCGGCGAGATCCAGCACTGGGTGGCGCACGCGCTCGGCCTGGACAACCACCGCGTGCGCGTGGAATGCCGGCGCATGGGCGGTGGCTTCGGCGGCAAGGAAACGCAAGCCGGCCACCTGGCGGTCTGGGCGGCCATCGCGGCCCACAAACTCGGCTGCCCCGTCAAGCTGCGGCTGGACCGCGACGACGACTTCATGATCACCGGCAAGCGCCACCCGTTCGCCTACGACTACACCGTGGGCTTCGACGACCGTGGCCTCGTCACCGGCCTCAAGCTCACGCTGCTGGCCAACTGCGGCTTCAGCGCGGACCTCTCCGGCCCGGTGGCCGACCGCGCCGTCTTCCACAGCGACAACGCCTACTACCTGAGCGACGTGGAGATCGCCTCGTACCGCTGCAGGACCAACACCCAGAGCCACACCGCGTACCGCGGCTTCGGCGGTCCCCAAGGCGTGATCGCGATCGAGACCATCCTCGGCGACATTGCGCGCCACCTGGGGCTGGACGCGCTCGATGTGCGTTATCGCAACCTGTACGGCGACGACCTGACGCCCGGCAGCACAACCGCGCCGCCACAGGCGCGCAACGTCACGCATTACCAGATGCCGGTGGAGGACAACATCCTGCAGCCGCTGATCGCGCAGCTCGAAAAAGCCGCGTCCTACCGCCAGCGCCGCGCACGGATCGCCGCGTGGAACGCGCAAAGCCCCGTGCTCAAGCGCGGCCTGGCGCTCACGCCCGTGAAGTTCGGCATCAGCTTCACCGCCACCTTCTTCAACCAGGCCGGCGCGCTGGTGCACGTCTACACCGACGGCAGCGTGCAGGTGAA
>JAHFQI010000028.1:12293-30158 GCA_023259355.1 Comamonadaceae bacterium | reverse complement strand
AACAGGCCGATGACGTTGGGCGTGGCCAGGCGCAGCAGCGTGGGCAGCAGCGGCGCATGGAGCAGGTCATGCGTGCGGCGGGCCATGGCGGCGGCCGGGGACACGGTGGCGGTCATGTTGAATCCGCCTCCGAGCCGAGCCGGGCCATGCAGTCATCCAGCAGCGTGTGGAGCGCGGCAACCCGCTCCAGGCCCAGCACGGCGTTGACGTTTTGCTGCGCGGCTTTCCAGTGGCGTTGTGCTTCGGCCTGCTTCTCGCGACCCGCGGGCGTGAGGCTGATGCAGCGGCTGCGCGCATCGGCGCCGGCCTCCTGCAGCAGCCAGCCCGCGGCCAGCAGGGGCTGGAGGTTGCGGGTCAGCGTGGAAGCGTCGAGCCCCATGCGCCGCGCCAGCTCGCCCGGGGCGATGGGGCCGAGGTGAAGGACATTGCTCAGCAGCGAGTACTGGGTGGTCTTGAGTCCGGCCCTGGCCAGTTCGGCGTCGTAATGCCGTGACAGCAGCCGCGCGAGCTGGCGTGTCTTGAAGTTGGTGCATCCCTTGGGGAGGTTGGCGATGGAGTCCATTGGATAATTGTATCTGCAAACATTGCAGATGCAAGTGAGAGGTGGCCGTTCACGGCCATCCGCCGTGGCGGCTGCATCGCGCCGGCTGTCAGCGCCGGGGCGCCGGCTCAGCGTTGCCCGATCCGGATGTCACCGAACAGGTGCGAAAGCTCGCGCGGCTGCGAGCGCCAGTACTGTTTGGGTGCGTCCACTTGCGCCCCCAGCCTGGCTGCCGCGTGCCAAGGCCAGCGCGGGTCGAACAACATGCCCCGCGCCAGCGCCACCATGTCGGCGCGGCCCTGGGCGACGATGGCTTCGGCCTGTTCCGGCTCGGTGATCAGGCCCACGGCCATGGTCGGCAGTCCGGTCTCGCGGCGGATGGCTTCGGCGAACGGCACCTGGTAATCGGGCCCCACGGGAATTTTCTGTTGCGGTGACACGCCGCCACTGGAGACATGCATGAATGCACAGCCACGCTCGCGCAGGCGCTGGCCGAAGACCAGGCTCTGATCGAGGTCCCAGCCGCCCGCGACCCAGTCCGTTGCGGAAAGCCGCATCCCCAGCGGAAACCCGTCGGGAAGCGCCGCGCGCACGGCGTCGAAAACCGCCAGCGGAAAACGCATGCGGTTGTCCAGCGAGCCGCCGAATTCGTCGGTCCGCTGGTTTGCCAGCGGCGACAGGAACTGGTGCAGCAGGTAGCCGTGCGCGGCGTGCAGCTCGATCGCGTCCAGCCCCAGCCGGTGCGCGCGCCGGGCCGCGGCCACGAAGGCCTGCAACACGCGCTGCAGGCCGGCGCCATCCAGTGCCAGCGGCGGGGGCTCGGTGGGGCCGTGCGGAATCGCCGATGGACCCTGCGGTGTCCAGCCGCCTTGCTCCGACGGGATCAGTTGCCCGCCGTCCCAGGGCGCATGGCTCGACGCTTTCCGCCCGGCGTGGGAGAGCTGGATGGCGAGCGGCATCGGTGAATACCGGCGCACCGATTTCAGCACCCGCCCGAGCGCCGCTTCGGTGGCGTCCGACCACAGGCCCAGATCGTCGGGCGAGATGCGGCCGTCCGGCTCGATGGCCGTGGCTTCGATGATCAGCAGGCCCGCGCCCGACAGCGCCATCTGGCCCAGGTGCATCAGGTGCCAGTCAGTGGCTTCGCCGTTCTCCGCGGAGTACTGGCACATGGGGGCGATGACGATGCGGTTGCGCAGCGTCAGCGGCCCGAGCTGGATGGGGGAGAAGAGGTGGCTCATGGTGGGCTGATTATGCGGACGGGCAACGGTGCACGGACTGGTTTGAACCGCTTGCCCCATGCCGGTTGAAGGGCTTCGACAGGCTCGGCCTGAACAGGAATTGAGACTTCGTGAGCCGGCATCAATAATGAGGCTGCCATCGAATGTCCCGGAGCCATTGCCTTGACCGTCCCAGAATTTCGCCAGCAGGACCATGACCAGCTCGTCGCCGGCCTGGTGCGCGCGCTGGCCGCCGCGACGCCGGACGTGGCCCCGCAGGTCGTTCGCACCCACATTTCCACGGTCATCCTCGCGGGGCCGTTCGTGTACAAGCTCAAGCAGCCGGTGCGCCTGCCGTTCCTGGACTTTTCCACCCGGGCGCAGCGGCGCTTTTTTTGCGAGGAAGAACTGCGCATCAACCGGCGCACCGCGCCGCAGCTCTACCTGGACGTGTTGCCCGTCACGGGCACGGTCGAGGTGCCGGCCATCGACGGGGCCGGCGAGCCGGTGGACTGGCTGCTGCGCATGCGGCGCTTTGATTCGAAGGGAGAGTTCAAGGCGCTGGCCGCCGCCGGGCGCCTGCGGGCGGACCACGTGGACCAACTGGCCTGCCACCTGGCCGAATTCCACCAGCGCCTGGCGCCCGTCGCGCCCGCCGCGGCGCCGGCCCGGGATGCGTGGCACTGGGCGGCCGCGAGCCTCGACGCCATTGCCGGCCATCCCGCACGGCCCGCGAGTTGTCCGCTCCACGAGGTCGCGGCCCTGCGCGCCGCACTCGGCGCGCTGTTTGCACAGCAGGCGCCGCTCATCGCGCAGCGCCGGGCGGGCGGCTTCGTGCGCGAGGGCCATGGCGATCTGCACCTGGGCAACATCGTCGCCTGGCAGGGGCAGGTCATGGCCTTCGATGCGATCGAGTTCGACGCGGACCTGCGCAACATCGACATCGTCAACGACGTCGCTTTCACCTTCATGGACTTGCAGGCGGCAGGGCTGCCCGCGTTGGCCTGGCGCTTCATCAATACCTGGGCCGAGCGCACCGGCGACTACGAAGGCCTGGTCCTGCTGCGTGCCCATGCGGCCTACCGCGCGATCGTGCGCGCCATGGTGGCCCTGCTCAGCGGGGGCGACACGGCGGGGTTTGCCACGTACTGGTCGCTGGCGCTGTGCCTGGCCCAGCCGCCGGCCACGCCGCGGCTCGTGCTGACGATGGGGCTGAGCGGCTCGGGTAAGTCCACTGTGGCGCAGATTCTGGCCGACCAGCTGGGCGCCGTGCGGGTTCGCTCCGACACCGAACGCAAGCGCCTGCACGGCCTGCAGCCGACCGATCGGCCGGCGCCGGAGGCCGGCCTGTACGCGCGCGATGCCACGTTGCGCACCTACGCCCGCCTGGCGGCGCTGGCCGAAACGCTGCTCGCCGCCGGCCTGCCGGTGATCGTGGACGCCGCCTTCCTGCGCCAGGACGAGCGCGAAGCCATGCGCCAGCTGGCCGGCCGCCTCGGCGTGCCGTTTTCACTCGTGCAGTGCGTCGCATCGGGATCGACGATGCTGGCGCGCATCACGGCCCGCGCGCAGGCCGGCGCCGACCCGTCCGATGCCAACGCCGAAGTGCTGGCATTGCAGCAGCGCGTGCAGGAACCCGTGCCGGGCGACTGGGCGCCCTGGGTCCACGTGATCGTCAACGACGGCAGCCTGGGTGAGCTGGAAGGGACGTTGGGGGCACTGGTCGCAGGGTGGCGCGCCGCATGACCGAATGACGCCACACCGCGGCGACGCCTTCAGCACCCCCCGGATTCAGGCGGCGCCAGAAGAAAGTTGCCGGCCCCGCCGTTCGCCATCGAACCGGCCAGGTCGTCCGTCTCGTCCTTGAGGCCGACTCCGCTGAGCTGCCGCGCGCGCGACTGCGCCAGCAACTGGTGCAGCTTGGCCGCGGCGGCCTCGATGGACAGGCCGGCCGGCCGCACGTTCGAGATGCAGTTGCGGCTCGCGTCCGTCAGGCCGACTTTCGGCGCCCAGGTGAGGTAGATGCCGAGGCTGTCCGGTGAACTCAGGCCCGGCCGCTCGCCGATCAGCACGACCACCGTGTTGGCCCGCAGCCCTTCGCCGATGTCGTCGCCGACCGCCACGCGGCCCTGCTCCACCACGGCGAGCGGCGCCACGCGCCAGGCCTGGGCCGCATCCCTGCGCAGCCGGGCCAGCGTGGCCGAGACCAGCGCCACGGCGTTGGTGTGCACCGCCAGCGCCGAGAGGCCGTCGGCAACGACGAAGGCGACATCAAAACGCGCGGCCTCGGCTTGGGACGCTCCCCACCCTCGCTTTTCCCGCCACGTGGCCAGCGTCCGGCGGGAACGGTCGTCCAGGCACCGTCCCAGGTCGGGTCGCTGGAGGTAGGTGGTGCGGTCGGCCGCCGCGCTGCGCAGCAGCAGCGTGTCCAGGCCCAGCTCCCGCAGCGAAGCCGCCACGCCGTCCGCGTCCAGCGGCAGGTGCACCGCATCGCGCGCCAGCGCGTGGGCCAGCTGGAAATCCAGGTGGGCGGCGGTGGGCAGGCTGTGGCCGGCGCGGCCCAGCGCGATGCGCGCATCGGTGTAGCGGCGCAGCACTTCCCAGCGCGCGGGCGTGACCGGGGCTTTGGTGTTCATGAACGGGCCTCCAGCTGCCGCAGCACAGCGGCGAACGGGAGCGGCAGCGCGTCGGCCAGGCGCGATCCCTCGCCGGCCTCGAACACGCCCATGCGCTGCAGCCAGGCCTCGAATTCGGGCGCGACACGCAGGCCCATCAGCTGCCGCATCACCAGCGCGTCGTGGAACGAGGTGCTCTGGTAGTTCAGCATGATGTCGTCGGCGCCCGGCACGCCCATGATGAAGTTGCAGCCGGCCGCGCACAGCAGGGTGAGCAGCGCGTCCATGTCGTCGGCATCGGCCTCGGCATGGTTGGTGTAGCAGACGTCCACCCCCATCGGCACGCCGAGCAGCTTGCCGCAAAAGTGGTCTTCGAGTCCGGCGCGCAGGATCTGCTTGCCGTCGAACAGGTACTCCGGCCCGATGAAGCCGACCACGGTGTTCACCAGCAGCGGCTTGAAGTGCCGTGCCACGGCGTAGGCGCGCGCCTCCAGCGTCTGCTGGTCGCAGCCGTGGTGCGCGCCGGCCGACAGCGCGCTGCCCTGGCCGGTCTCGAAATACATCACGTTGTCGCCGATGGGCCCGTCGTCAAACACGGCGCCGCGCCGCAGCGACAGCGCCGCCTCGCGCGCCTCGGCCAGCAGTGCCAGGTCGATGCCGAAGCCGTGGTTCGCGCCCTCGGTGCCGGCGATCGACTGGAACACGAGATCCACCGGCGCGCCGCGTTCGATCGCCTGCAGCGTGTTGGTCACGTGCGTCAGCACACACGACTGTGTCGGAATGGCGTAGCGCGCGATCACGCCGTCGAGCATCTGCAGCAGGCGCACCACCTGCGGCAGGTTGTCGGTGGCCGGATTGATGCCGATCACGGCGTCGCCGCTGCCGTGCAGCAGGCCGTCGAGCAGGCTGGCCGCGATGCCGGCGGCGTCGTCGGTCGGGTGGTTGGGTTGCAGCCGCGTGGCCAGGCGACCCGGCAACCCCAGCGTGCCGCGAAAGCGCGTCACGACGCGGCATTTGCGCGCGATGAGGGCGAGATCCTGCAGGCGGCAGAGCTTGCTGACCGCCGCCACCATCTCGGGCGTCAGGCCCGGCGCCAGCGCGGCGAGCGTCGCGCTGTCGGCGGCATCGCCTAGCAGCCAATTGCGGAAGTCGCCCACGGTCAGGTGGCTGACCGGCGCGAAGGCGGCGGCGTCGTGCGTGTCGATGATGAGGCGCGTGACGGCGTCGTCCTCATAAGGCACGACGGCTTCATGCAAGAAGGTGGACAGCGGCAGATCGGCCAACGCCATCTGCGCCGCCACCCGTTCTTGCGTCGTGGCCGCCGCCACACCCGCGAGCCGGTCACCGGACCGCGCCGGTGTGGCGCGCGCCATCAGGGTGCGAAGATCGTCAAAACCATGGCGGTGCGCGCCGATGGTGTGGGAATAGCGCATATGCAGCCCTCCATCCTGGCCAAAGAGCGTGGGCCGGAATGAGGGGATTGTCAGCGAAGCGCCTGCGTCACGTGCCCAAAAATGAAGACGTGAACGCAGGCGGTGATGCTGGCGTGGCTCGTTACCTTTGACGCCTTACGGCATCATCGACTTGGGCAGGCTGAAGTCCTTGTCCGTCGCCAGCGTCCACAGGGCGAAGAACATGACGGCGATACCGCCCACCACCGCCACCAGCATGGCCATCCGGTGCGCGCTGTACGCCAGCACCCACGGCGACAGGACCATCCAGAGCCCGAGCACTGCTTCGGTCCATTCCTCCCACGCCTGCGGTGCCAGCATCGCGCCCAGCGCGGTGGCGATCAGTGCCAGACCAACGACCACCGCATTGGTGGTCGCCATCGCATCCCCGGAGTAGCGTGCAGCCCAAGGTGAAAGAATCAGCGCCGCACCAAGCGCCGCATTGACCGGGTCCTGCCAATGTTTGACGTGCTTCATGGTCGTTACCTCCAGCCGGCACCATGCCGACATGGCGTTGGACCGCGCCAGGAAATGCGAGTTCCGCCGAACAGGGGCGGGGGCAAAAAAATTGGGTTCTGACCCCAATTGGCTGGCAGTTACAGGCCCAGCAGGCCTTTTTTGAGCTTCTCGTCCACGGGATGTTCGCCCACGAAGATGCCGAGCACGGCTTCGTAAAAGTCGGCGCCGGCAATCACCGGGCCCTTCACGACGCCATTGACGCTCAACGTCATGCCGAGCCCGGGCACGAAGTCCAGGTTGACGACATCGCCCTTCAGGATCTTGCCGATCGACGTGATCGAGTGCTCAAACTGGGCGATGCGCTCGTTCAGCCGGGCGAGTTCGGCCTCGCTGGCATTTTTCCGGATGCCCGCCACCAGCGCCTTGTTGAATTCCTCGGGTCCGACACTCAGCAGCATGCGCATCTGCAGGCGCTTGGGCCCGGGCATGGCGACCACGGCCTGCTGCGTGGCGGCTTTTTCCTTGAGGTAGAGCCCCGCCACATAGCCCTTGATGATGAAGCGGGCCCGCAGGCCCAGTCCGTTGAGGTGCAGGTCGTTGTGGGCCAGCCGTATGTCGTCCTCGAAAGACTGGCCTTCGAGTGTGGCCGCGCCGGCCAGCGAAGGTGCCGCCAGTGCCAGGCACAGGATGGCGGCGTTCAGAAAATTGAATTGGAGGAATGAGCGCATCAATGAGGTTCCAGGGTCCGATCGGCCTTCTTCGGCAGGGGGCAGGGGTCAAATCACCCGGACCCGGATCACGTGCTCCACAGCCTGGATGGCCGCAATGACCGCTTCATCCGGCGCGGCTTCCACGTCAATGATGTTGAAGGCCAGCTCGCCGCGGCTCTTGTTCATCATGTCGATCACGTTGACCTTGTGGTCCGCCAGCACCGACAGCACATGGCCCAGAACGCCCGAGACGTTGTCGTTGGAGAAGGTGATGCGCGCCGTGCCAGCCGTGCGGCCCATGTTCACGGCGGGGAAGTTCACGGAATTCGTGATGTTGCCGTTTTCCAGGTAGTCCATCAGCTGGTCGGCCGCCATGATGGCGCAGTTTTCTTCCGATTCCTCGGTGCTGGCACCGATGTGCGGCATGGCGATGACCCTGGCGTGGCCCAGCATGGCGGGTTCGGGGAAATCGCAGACGTAGCGGCCCAGGCGGCCGTCGTTCAGGCTCTTGAGCACGGCGGCCGAGTCCACGATGGTCTCGCGCGCGAAGTTCAGCAGCACCGCGCCGGGCTTGACGCCGGCCAGCGTGTCGGCGTTGATCATGTGCCGCGTCGCATCCATGGCCGGCACGTGCAGCGAGATGTAGTCCGAGCGCGCCAGCAGCGAGGGCAGGTTCTCCATGCGTGTGACGGCGTTGGACAGACGCCAGGCGGCGTCGATCGACAGCGCCGGGTCGAAGCCCAGCACCTTCATGCCCATGGCCAGCGCCATGTCGGCCACCATGGAACCGATCGCGCCCAGGCCCACGATGCCCAGCGTCTTGCCCTTGACTTCGCCGCCGGCGAAGCGCGACTTTTCCTTTTCCAGCAAGGCCGCCATTTCGGCGTCGTCGGTCATGTGGGTGAGCGTCTGCACGTAGCCGATGCCCGGCAGGATGCCGCGCGTGGCCAGCAGCATGCCCGCCATCACGAGTTCCTTGACCGCGTTGGCGTTGGCGCCTGGCGTGTTGAAGACGACGATGCCTTTCTTGCCGTACTCGCCGACCGGGATGTTGTTCACCCCCGCGCCGGCGCGGGCCACCGCCACCAGCGAAGGCGGCACCGGCTCGCCCTGCAGCTTCTGGCTGCGCAGCAGGAAGGCGTCGGGGTGGCCGATGTCGCTGCCCACCTCGTACGATTGCCGTGGAAACCGGTCCAGGCCTTTGACCGAGATCTGGTTGTAGGTTCTAACCTTGTACATGGGCTGTGACTTCCAGAAAATCGGGTGGGTGGGTTCAGTCGGCTGGACGGGTCAGCCGCGGACCTTGTTGTAGGCCCAGCTCAGCCAGGGC
This sequence comes from Comamonadaceae bacterium, assembly GCA_023259355.1. Taxonomy (GTDB): domain Bacteria; phylum Pseudomonadota; class Gammaproteobacteria; order Burkholderiales; family Burkholderiaceae_C; genus JAHFQI01. The sequence goes on along the minus strand of JAHFQI010000028.1, from coordinate 21,832 downwards.
ATCAGCGCCTGCAGGTCGGACGACTCCACCGTGGCGCCGCACCAGATGCGGATGCCGGCCGGCGCGTCCTTGTAGGCACCGATGTCGTAGGCCACGCCCTCGGCTTCGAGCAGCTTCACCACCTGCTTGACCTGCGCTTCGTCGAGCTTCAGGCTCAGGCACACGCTGGTGTTGGAGCGCGTGGCCGGGTCCTTGGCCAGGAAGGAGATCCAGTCATTGGCGGCGACGAAGTCGGCGATGACCTTGAGGTTGGCCTCGCTGCGCGCGATGGTGGCCTGCACGCCGCCGATGCGGTCCGCCCAGGCCAGCGCGTCCAGGTAGTCCGAGACGCAGAGCATCGAAGGCGTGTTGATGGTCTCGCCCTTGAACAGGCCTTCGGTCAGCTTGCCGCCCGAGGTCATGCGGAAGATCTTGGGCATGGGCCAGGGCGGGCTGTAGCTCTCCAGGCGCTGCACCGCGCGCGGACCCAGGATCAGCATGCCGTGCGCACCTTCGCCGCCCAGCACCTTCTGCCACGAGTAGGTGATCACGTCGAGTTTCTCCCATGGCAGTTCCATGGCAAACACGGCCGAGGTGGCGTCGCAGATCGTCAGGCCCGCGCGGTCGGCGGGAATCCAGTTGCCGTTGGGCACCTTGACGCCCGAGGTCGTGCCGTTCCAGGTGAACACCACGTCGTTCTCGAAGTTGACGGTGGACAGGTCCACGATGTCGCCGTAGCCGGCTTCGCGCTTGGTCACGTTGGGCAGCTTGAGTTGCTTGACGATGTCGGTCACCCAGCCGGAGCCAAAGCTTTCCCAGGCCAGCACGTCCACGCCGCGCGGCCCGAGCAGGGACCACATCGCCATTTCCACGGCGCCGGTGTCGGAGGCCGGCACCACGGCCACGCGGTAGCCCTCCGGCAGGCCCAGGATACGCGCGGTCTCGGAGCAGGCCAGGCCCAGGACTTTCTTGCCCAGCGCCGAGCGGTGCGAGCGGCCCAGCGTGTCGAGCTGCAGCTCGGCCACGTTGTAGCCCGGGCGCTTGGCGCAGGGGCCGGAAGAGAAATTGGAGTTCTTGGGTTTGGCCGTGGGTTGCATGGTGATCGTTTCCAGGGTGCGGGTGACGGAAAAAATCATTGTAGCGATCCGCTTTTGGCGGAAGGCGCTTTGAACGGCCGTGGCATCGCTGCCGCTTGATCGGCTATGAATTGCCGCGCGGGTTCAGCAGGCGGGCGCGTTGCAGGGCGATGAATTCGAGGACACCCCAGGCCAGGCAGGCGGGAATGGCCATGGCACGGTAGAAAGCGGCTTGGCGTGACATGTGGGATGAGGGCGAATGGGGGTGGAAGGGCGAGGGGGTTCCACCCGAAGCTACACGCGCAACAAGTCGCTTTTGTGTCAAAGCCCGATGGAACGGCGGCGCGATCGGGCTTTCCCCTGCAAACGCATGCGGCCTGTATGCTTGCCCGCCATGCCCCAAGCCGAACTGCCCGAACTGGTCGCCGTCGAGCGCATCATCGAGTGGGGCGCGGGCCGGCTGGACGCGCGTGTCGCCTGCGATGTGCAGCTGCCCGGCGGCGCCACTTACCCGGTGCACGTGATCGCGCTGGGCAACCCCGATCCGGCCGTGCCGGCGGTGGGCTATTTCGGCGGCATCCACGGCCTGGAGCGCATCGGCGCCAGCGTGGTCATCGCCTACCTGCAAAACCTGGTCATGCGCCTGCAATGGGACAGCACGCTGCACCGGCAGCTCGAATCCGTGCGCCTGGTCTTCATGCCCATCGTCAACCCCGGCGGCATGGCGCTGGGCACGCGGGCCAATCCCAACGGCGTGGACCTGATGCGCAATGCGCCGGTCGATGCCAAGGATCCCGTGCCCTTTCTGGTGGGCGGGCAGCGCATCAGCGCCGGCCTGCCCTGGTACCGCGGCCCCAAGGGCGCCGCCATGGAAATGGAGAACCGGGCCGTGAGCGAGGTGGTGAAGGCGGAATTGCTGTCGCGCGAGTTCAGCCTGTCGGTGGACTGCCACTCGGGCTTCGGCGCCCGGGACCGCATCTGGTTCCCGTATGCCCACAAACGCGCGCCCATCGCCCACCTGGCCGAGATGCACGCGCTGACGCGCATCTTTGCCCAGTCCCACAGCCACCACCGCTACATCATCGAGCCGCAAAGCCTGCAGTACCTTGCGCACGGCGACCTGTGGGACCACTTGTACAGCGAAGCCTGCGCGCGGGGGCGGGGCCTGTTCCTGCCGCTGACGCTGGAGATGGGTTCGTGGCTCTGGGTGAAGAAGAACCCGCGCCAGCTGTTTTCGCGGCACGGCATCTTCAACCCGCTGATCGAGCACCGCCAGCAGCGCGTGCTGCGCCAGCACCTGCAGCTGCTCGATTTCCTCTCGCGCGCCGCATGCGGCCACGCGCTCTGGCTGCCGGGCGCCGAGGCCCGTGCCGGCCACCACGCGCAGGCGCTGCAGGACTGGTATTGAAAACGCAATGACCACCTGGATTCTGCTGCGCGGCTTGACGCGCGAGAGCGGCCACTGGGGCGACTTCACTGGTCAGTTCCAGCGCGCGCTGCCGGGCAGCCGGGTCGTCACGCTCGACCTGCCGGGCAACGGCCGCCTGCATCGCCAGCCCAGCCCCTGGCGCGTGCAGGACATGGTGGCCTCATGCCGCCTGGAACTGGCGGCGCGCGGCATCGAACCGCCCTATCACCTGCTGGCCATGTCGCTGGGTGCGATGGTGGCCGTGGAGTGGGGCCACGCGCACCCGCGGGAGATTGCCGCCAGCGTGCTCATCAACACCAGCCTGCGGCCTTTCAGCCGTTTTGACCAGCGCCTGCAGCCCCGCAACTACGGCACGCTGCTGAAACTCGCCTTGCCGGGCGCCACGTCCGAAGCCTGGGAGCGCGCCATCCTGCGCATGACAAGCAACCTCGCGACTGCGGCCGTGCTGCCGGGTTGGGTGGCCCTGCGGCAGGCGAGCCCGGTTTCGCGCGCCAACGCGTTGCGGCAACTGGCCGCCGCCGCCCGCTACCGGGCGCCGGATACCCGGCCGCAAGCCCCGACACTGGTGCTCGCCAGCCGGCAGGACCACCTGGTCTCGGTCGAGTGCTCCCTGGCCCTGGCCCGGCACTGGCACTGCGCCATCCGTCTGCACCCGAGCGCCGGGCACGACCTGCCGCTGGACGACGGCCCCTGGGTGACCGCGCAGGTGCGGACCTGGCTGGCCGAATTGGCCGGCGCCGGGTCGCCCTAATCCCGCTTCCTGAAAAACGCGAACCAGCCCGCCACGACGGTGAACGTCGCAATGATGGCCACCACGACCCAAAAGCCGTGCCCGTTCTGCGCGAGCGGCACGCCGCCCACGTTCATGCCGAACAGGCCGGCGATGATGTTGATCGGCAGGGCCAGCACGGTCACCACCGTCAGCACGAACAGGCTGCGGTTGTTCTCCTCAGCGACGCGCCCCGCGATGTCTTCCTGCAGCAGCTTGATGCGTTCCTGCAGCGCCGCCATGTCGCGCAGGGCCACGTTGAACTCCTCGGTGGACTGGCGCAGGTCCTGCAGATCGTCCTCGCTGAACCACGCGGGGGGCTTTTGCAGCAGCCGGAACAAGGCCGCCGGTTCCGGCGCCAGCAGCCGCTGCAGCCGCACCAGCAGCCGGCGCAGCGCGCCCAGGTCAGCACGCCGCTTTTCCAGGCGCCCGGCCAGCAGCCTGTCTTCGATGTCATCGACCCGCGCGGTCGTGTTGCGAACGATGGCCACCAGCACGTCGCCCTGGTCGTGCATCAGGTGCACCAGCAGTTCCACCGACGAGCGCAGCGGCGTGCCGCGGTTGACGGCGTCGCGCAGCCGGTCGATGGAGCGAAGCGGCTGGAGCCGGGCGCTGACCACCCGGCGCGGGCTGACCGACAGCCAGAGCGTGGAAATGTCGGAGGGCTCGAAGGCGAAGTCGTAATGCACGTCGTTGATGACGGCCACCAGCATGTCGTCGTCCAGCTCCACCCGCGTGGAACGCGTGCCCTCGTGCAAGACCTCGTGGAACACATCGGACAGGGCCATGTGTTCGCGGAACCACTTTTCGGCCGCGCCATGGGCCAGGTTGAAATGCAGCCAGACGAAACCCTCGCCCTCGGCCCCGCTGGCCAGCCAGTCGAGGCCCTGCTCCGCGCCGATCGGCACGCCCACCCCGTCGGCGCCGAAACGAAAGCCGCAGATCAGGCCTGATGAATCGGCGCCGTAGGTCGAGGCGGTGGAGCGTGTCATGCCGGAACAGATGATGAAAACCTTTCATCATCACGGCGCAATGTGTCCCTTTGATGACGTTCGCGGCGCGCAGGGCGCGCGGCGGGCTCAGGCCGTGTTGCGCGCCAGCGCCACCGCCAGCCGGTTGTGCCGCTCCACCAGCGGCGGCAGTTCCAGCGTCGTCAGCCGTCCTTCGCGCACGACGACCTTGCCGTTGACCACCGTGTACGCCGCGGGTGGGCTGGCGCACAGCAGCAGGGCGCCGACGGGGTCGTGCACCGCGCCGCCGGCGAACGCGAGGGTGCGCAGGTCGAACAGCGCGAGGTCGGCGCACAGGCCGGGCGCGAGATGCCCGATGTCAGCGCGGCCCAGCACCTGGGCGCCACCGCGCGTGGCCAGCGCCAGCGCGTCGCGCGCGGTCATCTCGGCCGGGCCGAGGTCGCAGCCGAAGAAGCTGCGGCGTTCGCCATCGGCGCCGGTGCGAATTTCGGGCGGCTGCAGCGCGCGGCCCACGCGGGCCAGCAGCAGGGCCTGGCGCGCCTCGTTCACCATGTGGGCGGCGTCGTTGCTGGCGCTGCCGTCCACGCCCAGACCCACGGGCACGCCGGCGTCGAGCATGCGGCGCACCGGCGCGATGCCGCTGGCCAGCCGCATGTTGCTGCAAGGGCAATGGGCCACGCCGGTGCGGGTGGCGGCGAACAGGCTGATGCCTTCGTCGTCGAGCTTCACGCAGTGCGCGTGCCACACGTCGGCGCCGAGCCAGCCCAGGTCCTGCGCGTACTGCGTGGGTGTGCAGTTGAACTTCTCACGGCTGTAGGCCATATCGTGGTCGTTCTCAGCCAGGTGGGTGTGCAGGCGCACGCCGTGGTGGCGGGCCAGCGCGGCGGATTCGCGCATCAGGTCGCGGCTCACGCTGAAGGGCGAGCAGGGCGCCACCGCCACGTTGACCATGGCGCCGTGCGAGTCGTCGTGGTAGGTCTCGATCAGCCGCTGCGTGTCCTTCAGGATCGCGTCTTCCTGCTCCACCACGCTGTCCGGCGGCAGGCCACCCGCGCTCTGGCCCACGCTCATGCTGCCGCGCGTGGCGACGAAGCGCATGCCGATTTCGCGCGCCGCCTCGATGCTGTCGTCCAGGCGGACACCATTGGGGTAGATGTAGAGGTGGTCGCTGCTGGTGGTGCAGCCCGACAGCAGCAACTCGGCCATCGCCACCTGCGTGCTCACCTGAACCATCTCGGGTGTGAGGCCGGCCCAGATCGGGTACAGCCCGCGCAACCAGCCGAACAGCTCGGCGTCCTGCACGGCCGGAATCGCCCGCGTGAGCGACTGGACCATGTGGTGATGCGTGTTCACCAGGCCCGGCATCACCAGATGCCCGCGCGCGTCGATCACCTCGTCGGCAGTCTGCGGCAGATCTGCCGCCGGACCGATGGACTCGATGATGTTGTCGCGCACCAGGATGGATGCGTCGCGCAGCTCGCGGCGCGCATCGTCCATCGTGGCGATGCAGTGGGCGTTGCGGATCAGCAGGGTGGACATGGCGCCTCGGGCGGGATGGGCAAAAAAAAGTCCCTGGCCGTGATCACGGCCAGGGACTTCACGGGGCAGTTCGGGGTTTCCTCAAGCCTGGACAGACGCCAGCGCTGCATTCAGCGACTGGCTCGGCCGCATCACGGCGTCCAGCTTCTCGAAATCGGGCAGGTAATAGCCGCCGATGTCCACCGGCTTGCCTTGCACGGCCGCCAGCTCGGCCACGATGGTCTGCTCGTTGTCGGTCAGTCGCTTGGCCAGCGGGGCGAAATGCGCGGCCAGGGCCGGGTCTTCGGTCTGAGCGGCCAACTCCTGGGCCCAGTACATGGCCAGGTAGAACTGGCTGCCACGGTTGTCGAGCTGGCCGGTCTTGGGCGAGGGGTTCTTGTTGTTGTCCAGCAGCTTGCCGGTGGCGGCGTCCAGCGTTTGCGCCAGGATCTTGGCCTTGCCGTTGCCGGTCTTGAGGCCCAGGTCTTCCAGCGACACGGCCAGCGCCAGGAACTCACCCAGCGAATCCCAGCGCAGGTGGTTTTCTTCCACCAGCTGCTGCACGTGTTTCGGCGCGGAGCCACCAGCACCCGTTTCGTACATGCCGCCGCCGGCCATCAGCGGCACCACCGACAGCATCTTGGCCGAGGTGCCCAGTTCCATGATGGGGAACAGGTCGGTCAGGTAGTCGCGCAGGATGTTGCCGGTGGCGCTGATGGTGTCCTGGCCGCGCACCACGCGCTCCAGGGTGTAACGCATGGCACGCACCTGGCTCATGATCTGGATGTCCAGGCCGGTGGTGTTGTGCTCGTGCAGGTACATCTTGACCTTGGTGATCAGCTGGGCCTCGTGCGGACGGTAGGCGTCGAGCCAGAACACCACCGGCATGCCGGAGTTGCGGGCGCGCGTGACGGCCAGCTTCACCCAGTCGCGGATGGCGGCGTCCTTGACCTGGCACATGCGCCAGATGTCGCCCGCTTCCACGTTCTGGCTCAGCAGCACCTCGCCGGTGGCCAGATCGGTGATGTTGGCCACGCCGTCTTCAGCGATCTCGAAGGTCTTGTCATGCGAGCCGTATTCCTCGGCCTGTTGGGCCATCAGGCCGACGTTGGGCACCGTGCCCATGGTCTTGGGATCGAAGGCGCCATGCCACTTGCAGAAGTTGATGATTTCCTGATAGATGCGGGCGAAGGTCGATTCGGGCATCACGGCCTTGACGTCCTTCAGGCGGCCGTTGGCGTCCCACATCTTGCCGCCGTTGCGGATCATCGCGGGCATGGAGGCATCGACGATGACGTCGTTGGGCGAATGGAAGTTGGTGATGCCCTTGGCCGAGTCCACCATCGCCAGCTCGGGGCGGTTTTCGTGGCAGGCGTGCAGGTCGCGCTTGATCTCGTCCTGCTTGCTTTGCGGCAGCGTGGTGATCTTGTCGTACAGGTTGGCCATGCCGTTGTTGACGTTCACGCCCAGTTCCTCGAACAGCTTGGCGTGCTTTTCGAAGGCGTCCTTGTAGAAGATCTTCACGCAGTGGCCGAACACGATGGGGTGCGAGACCTTCATCATCGTGGCCTTCACGTGCAGTGAGAACATGACGCCGGTCTTGCGCGCGTCTTCAATCTCGCGTTCGTAGAAGGCCAGCAGTTCCTTCTTGCTCATGAACATGCTGTCGATGACCTCGCGGTCCAGCAGCGAGACCTTGGGCTTGAGCACGATGGTCTTGCCGCTCTTGGTGAGCAGCTCCATCTTGACGTCGCGGGCGCGGTCCAGCGTCATCGACTTTTCGCCATGGTAGAAATCGCCGTGGTGCATGTGCGAGACATGCGAGCGCGAGGCCTGGCTCCATTCGGCCATGCTGTGCGGGTTCTTGCGGGCGAATTCCTTGACCGCGCGCGGCGCGCGGCGGTCGGAATTGCCTTCGCGCAGCACGGGGTTCACGGCGCTGCCGGTGCACCGGGCGTAGCGGGCACGTATGGCTTTTTCTTCCTCGGTCTGCGGCTGCTCCGGGTAGTCGGGCACCGCATAACCCTTGGACTGCAGCTCCTTGATCGCGCTGATCAGCTGGCCCACCGAGGCGCTGATGTTGGGCAGCTTGATGATGTTGGCGTCGGGTTTGAGCGTCAGCTTGCCCAGTTCCGCCAGGTTGTCCGGCACACGCTGCGCTTCGGTGAGGTATTCGGGGAAGGTGCCCAGAATGCGGGCCGCCACCGAAATGTCGCTGGTCGCCACATTGATGCCGGCCGGCGCGGTGAAGGTGCGGATGATGGGCAGGAAGGCACTGGTCGCCAGCAGCGGCGCCTCGTCGGTCAGGGTGTAGATGATGGTGGGTTGCTGGGTACTCATCGCTTATCTCCAGAAATTGGTATGGGATGCCACCGGCTTTGTCACAGCCGGATGGTAAGGATCGGATGTTGTGGGATTTTGCTTTCGGCGGTCTGACCCAATCCGGCTTTTTTGCAACCAAATATCACAATGCAAAAAAATGTCCGTTTGAGGTCAGAATTTTTTCACATGAGGACACTGGCGCCGGCGCGTGCGACGAAAAAAGCACGCCTTTGGTGCAGTTCGCGCCTTGTGGCTTGACTAAAGTCATGAAGCGGCGAATCCGTGCGCGAGCTTCGACGTAGCTGAGCGCCGCTCCCATTTCACCTTTGATTTAACTTCGGTGCGTATGCTTTGAAGCTTGGGTGGGGCTGATCGCGCCAGCGCCAGCAAGCGGCCCCACGTTGTTCATTGCAACGGGCTCGTTCCTGAGCCCCGACACGACGGTGTGGCTGGCCAACCAGCGCAACACCGTGGCCGTCGCATTGAGCTGGTCCCAGGCGGACAGCTATGCCTTCGACGCGATCTCGAACCAGCTCAACATCTGCCTGCCGGACACCGCTGGCAACACCGTCAGCGGCGGCCTGTCGTCATTCCAGCAACCACCGCAGCTCCGGCTCCAGCCGCCGCCACTCGATGCCCGAGGCCATGTGGCCGTAGGGGCTGTCGATTTCCACGTAGCGCGTGGGTGCGCTCACACGGGTGAGCAGTTCCTGCGTCTCGGGTGAGGGCGGAAAGATGGCGTCGGTGGTGCAGACGGCCAGCAGCAGGCGCGCGCGCAGCTGGTGCAGGTGCGGTCGCGCGTCGAAGTGTTCGGCGGCGCCGGCCAGCGCCACCATGCTGTGCGGGTCGAAGCGCGCGGCCCATTCGCGGCACTGGGGCTCCAGCATCGCCAGGCGCTTCGCGGGGTCGCTCTCGCGGTCTTCGTAGAGGCGCTCCAGCCCGTAGCTGCGCAGGGTCTGCAGGCGCAGGTTGAACAGGGTTTCGGGCATGCCGCCGTGGCGGTAGTACCTACCGTCGTGCCACTCGGGGCTGGCCGCCAGCTTGTCGCGCTGGCTTTGCGCGCTCAGGCCCGGCGGGTGCGTGAAGCCCGAGACCACGGCGCCCGCGGCGTCCACCATGTCGGGATAGTCCAGCGCCCACTGCAGCGCCTGCCAGCCGCCGTAGGAGGGGCCGACCACGGCGCGCAGGTGCGTGACGCCCAAGGCCGCGAGCGCGCGCCGCTGCACGCCCACGATGTCGGCCAGCGTGATCGCCGGGAAGTCCGGTCCCCAGGGCTCGCCGGTGGCGGGGTTCACGGTGTTCGGCCCGGTGGTGCCGAACGAGGAGCCCAGCATGTTGGTGCAGATCACGTAGAAGCGGTCGGTGTCCAGCGGCCGGCCCGGCCCGAGCAGCGTGGACCAGGTGCCTTCGGCCGTGTGGTGGCCGGGCGAGAGCATCGAGGGGCCGCTGGTGTAGCCGTGCGTCACGAGCACGGC
>JAHFQI010000028.1:0-12193 GCA_023259355.1 Comamonadaceae bacterium | reverse complement strand
TCACCACGGCCGGCGGCGTGCCCCTGGGCACGCTGAGGCCGGCCCAGGCCGTGGCCTCGAAGCCGGGGTAGCCCGATTCGGCCACGGTGGGCAGGTCGGGGAACTGCGCGTTGCGCGCGGCGCTGGTGATGGCCAGCGGCACGATGCGGCCGGTGCGCAGGTGCGGGATCACCGCGTCCTGGTTGATGAACATCAGCTGCACCTGGCCGCCCAGCAGGTCGTTGAGTGCAGGCGCGCCGCCGCGGTAGGGGATGTGCAGGATCGAGATGCCGGCGCGCTGCTTGAGCAGCTCCATGGCCAGGTGGCCCGAGCTGCCGTTGCCCGCGCTCGCGTAGCTCAGGCGGCCGGGGTGGGCGCGCGCATGGGCCACGAGGTCCTTGAGTGAACGAAGGCCGGTGGACGGATGGACGACAAGCACGTTGGCACCGGCCAGCAGCTGCGTCACGTGTGCGAAGTCGCGGTTGATATCGAAGGCGACGCGCGGCAGCAGCGCCGGCGCCGTGGCATTGCCGATCCAGGACAGCATCACCGTGTGGCCGTCGGCCGGCGCGCGCAGCGTGGCCTCGGCCGCCACCACGCCGCCCGCGCCGGGCCGGTTGTCCACGACCATGGGCTGGCCCAGGGCCTTGCCCATGTCCTCGGCCAGCATGCGCGCCAGCGCGTCGGATGGGCCGCCGGCCGGCGCGGCCACGATCAGCTGCACGGGGCGCGTGGGGTAGGGCGCGGGCTGCTGGGCGTGCGCAGGTCGGGCGGCCGGCAGCGCGAGCGTGGCCAGGGCGGCCAGCAGCAGGCTGCGGCGCGAGGGCTGCCCGGGGTGGGGCAGGGGGGTGTTCGTCATGTCTCCTCCGGTGATGGGCGGTGTCGCGCATCTTGGCCGGGGCGCGCGCGGCTGACCAGTGATTTCGTCGCACGAGGTATTAGACTTCGCGATACCTTGCAAATCAGTGCCTCCACCCTGTTCAACCGGCTGCTCGCGCGTGGCAAGCTGCGCCACGTGCAGGTGCTGCTGGAGCTGGCCGAGCGCGGCAGCGTGCAGCGCGCCGCCGAGGCGCTGAACATGACGCAGTCGGCCGTGACGCAGTCGCTGGCCTACCTGGAACGGCTGCTCGAAACCCCGCTGTTCCAGCGCCACGCGCGCGGCGTGCGGCCCACGCCCGCCTGCACCGATCTGCTGCCCGTGGCGCGCCACATCCTGCACGGCGTGGCCGAGGTGGCCGAGACCGTCACCTCGCGCCAGCGCGAAGGCCTGCAGTCGGTGCGGCTCCTGACCTCGGCCGCTGCCAGCACCGGCCTGCTGGTGCGGGCGCTGCCCGCTTTCCACGCGCGCCACCCGCTGGTGCAGGTGCACCTGCGCGAGGCCGAGGGCCAGGACCTGCTGCTCATGGTCTCGCGGCGCGAGGCCGACCTTGTGGCCTGCCGCCAACCCGCCGTGGTGCCCGAGGGCTGGCAGTTCCGCACCCTGGTCGAGGACTGTTTCGTGGTGGTCGCCGGGGTTGCGCATCCGCTCGCGCGCAAGCGGCGTGTCGGCTGGGCCGAGCTGCCGCGCCAGACCTGGCTGCTACCGCCCGTGGGCACGGCCGCGCGCGACCGCTTCGATGCCTGGTGCGTGCAGTTCCCGAGCCCGCCCGCGACCTACCCGCTGGTCACGCGGCAGGCCACCACGCTGGTCTGGATGCTGCGGCAGCAGCCGCTGCTGTGCCTGCTGCCGCTGAGCGTGGTGGCCCACCTGATCGACGCGGGCGAACTGGCCCTCATCGCCGCACCCGACGTCGGAACGACCGAGCCGCTGGGCCTGCTGCTGCCGCTGGGCCCGCTGCCGGAGGCCGCAGCCGCGCTGGCGGCGTTTCTGATGGAGTCGGATGGGAGGGTGTGATGGTGTGAGGGCGCGCCGTTCTTGTGGCGCCGCCGTGGGTGGGGCGCGGTGCTCGCAAGGTGTGCATTCGCGCCTGATCTGGCTTTCGTCGTGTCGACATGATCTGCCGTGCTTTCAGAAACAGGCCGGCGTGCCCCAAACCCCATGCTGGCGGGTGGCGAGCTTGCTGCCGGCTCACCGGGGGCGTTCCGCCTTCCCCTGATGCCTGTTCGCGTCTGATTGCATCCAGGCGAAGAATTGCGCGACCGCCGGGTCGTGGCGCAGGCGGTCCGGGCACACGATGAAGTGTTTTCTTCCCGTCGAGACGACCTGATCGAAAGGCGCGATGAGGCGGCCCGCCGACAGATCGTCTTGCACGAATTCGGGCTGAGCGAGACAGACGCCCAGGCCCTCGATTGCGGCCTGGTCCATCAGCAGCGAGAAGCTGAACTCGATCTGATTGGCCGGCTTCAGCGCGGGCGCGCCCACGAGCTTGAGCCACAGGGGCCAGTCGTCCGGGCGGTTGGCACTGTGAAGCAGCGTCATCGATTCCAGTTCGGCGAGCTGCGCCTTGCGCTGGCCCCACAGGTGCGGCGCACAGACCAGGAGGCCGCGCTCTTCCATCACGGCGATGGCGTGCAGCCCCGGATCGGGCTGGGCCGCACGCTGCATGCCGATGTCCACGTCCTCCGACTCGAAGTCCACCGGGTGGACGCTGGTGCTGATGTGCAGCTCCAGCTGCGGATGCAGCACCTGGAAGCCCGGCAGCCGCGGCATCAGCCACTTCATGGCGAACGTGGGCGGCAGTTTGAGGTGCAGCGCCCGGCCTTCGCCGCCGCGTGAGATCCGCTGCAGCGTGCGTTCCAGGGTCGTGAAGCTGCGCTGGCAGGCTGCCGCCAGCAACTCGCCGTGTGGGGTGAGACGCAGGCTGCGTCCGCTGCGTTCGACCAGGCGCTTGCCCACGCGCTCCTCAAGCTGCGCCACCTGTTGGCTGACGGCGCTCTGCGTCACGTGCAAAGCTTCCGCGGCGCGGGTGAAGCTGAGGTGTTCGGCCACTTTGTCGAACGCGCGCAAGGCCGTGAGGGGAAGGATTGACATTAGATTGACTAATCTGATTTCAGGAAGTCTAACTTGTCAACCATGGCTATGAATACAAGAATTCAAGCCAAGTATCGACAACCCAACTTATACGAGGAGTACCCAGTGCCTTCAACATCCGCGCCGTTGCCGAGCCTGCGCATCGAGGGGCGCATCCTGTTTCTGTCGCAGGACCCGCAAGTCATGGACCGCCAGCTGGGCGGCGGGGACGTCTCGCTAGCCGAGGCGCTGCCGCTGCGCACGGACGTATCGACCGACGAGATCACGCCGGCGAACATCTGCTACTACTACGACGAGAAGCTTGGCGAGTTTCCCTACCTGGGCCTCAAGTGCGGCGACCGCACGCCGGTGACGGCGGGCAGCGTGAAGGCCGGCGGATTCCAGGTGACCGTGGCGGGGCGCCGCTACGGCAAGGGCTCCTCGCGCGAGGCCAGTCCGTTCGCGGAGCTGTGTGCCGGCATCCGCCTGGTCATCGCGGAGAGCTTCGAGCGCATCTACCGGCAGAACTGCCGCAACCTCGGCATCCTGACCTCCACCGACTTCGGGCTGATCGAGCGCATCCGCCGCGGCGAGAGCATCCCGATCGAGGAATTCACGCGCGGGGAGGACGAGCTCACGGCCGAATTGATCCGGCGCGGCGGGCTGTTCAAGCTGTCGCAGGCGCGCCGCCAGGGCTGGGCACCGGCGCAGCGGCCGGTGCCGCCCAGGCCCATGACCTACGCCGAGAAAATCATTGCGCGGGCGCGGGAAGGCGGCCAGCCGGTGCGGCCCGGCCAATCGCTGTTCATCAAGGCAGACTGGCGCTACGCCCACGAGTACGTCACGCCCATGGCGCTGACCGTCCTGGAGCGCGCCACCGGCGGGGACTTCCGGTTCACGGCCCCGGACGGCATCATCTGCTTTTCCGACCACCTCACCTTCGTTCACCTCAGCATGCCAGCCGAACGCAAGGCGATCGGCCTGCTCGATGCGGCACAGGCGTTGCAGCGCGTGCAGCAGCGGTTCTGCGAGAAGCACGGCATCCGGCACCACGGGTTGTTGCAGGGCCGCGAAGGCTCGGAAGGCATCAGCCATTCGTTGATGGCCGAGCGTTACGTGCTGCCCGGCCAGGTTGCCGTGGGCAGCGATTCGCACACCACCCACTGCGGGGCGCTGGGCGCGCTGGCTTTCGGCGTGGGCACGACCGAGATCGCCAACTCGTGGCTCACGGGGGAGGTGCGGCTGGAGGTGCCACGCGTGGTGCGGGTCGCGCTCAAGGGCGGGCTGCGCCCGGGCGTCGAGGCCAAGGACATTGCGCTGGAGATCCTGCGCACGCCTTACGTCCGCGAAGGCCGCGCGATCGGGCAGGTGTTCGAGTACACGGGGCCGGCACTGGCCGCGTTGCCCACCGACGAGCGGGCCACATTGACCAACATGGTCGCGGAAATGGGCGGCTTCACCGGCATCGTCGTCCCCGACGAGGAGACCTGCCGGTTCCTGCGCGAGCGCCGCGGCATTGAGTTCGAGATCGAGGCGTGGATGCGCAGCGACGACGGCGCCGAACTGGCACACACGATCGAAATCGATTGTTCGCAACTGGGGCCGATGCTGGCACGGCCCGGCGACCCGGGCGGCGGCGTGAGCGTCGCCGAGCTGCAGGAGCCGGTGCGCATCGACATCGCGTACGGCGGCTCGTGCACGGGTGGCAAGCGCGAGGACCTGCGCCACTGCCATGAGGTGCTCGAATGGGCCGTGGGGCGGGGCTTGCGTGTGGCGCCAGGCACCCGCTTCATCCTTCAGTTCGGCAGCCAGGACGTGCGTGATCACTGCCTGCGCGAAGGCCTGTTGGACGCGTTCACCCGAGCCGGCGTCGAGCTGATCGAGCCGGGCTGTGGTGCCTGCGTGAATGCCGGGCCCGGCGTGTCCGAACGGGCGGACCAGGTCACCGTCAGCTCCATCAACCGTAACTTTCCGGGCCGCTCCGGCCCGGGCCAGGTCTGGCTGGCCAGTCCGGCCACGGTGGCTGCGAGCGCCATCGCCGGCCGCATCGTGAGTTTTGATCAACTGCGCGCCCTGCACGGGGCGTGATGCCTTCCCTTCGGTCATCCATCCAAACACAGGAGACAAACATGCCTCGCACCCACCGTCGCCACTTCATCGGCGGCCTCGCCGCCGCCACCGCCTTGCTGATCGTCCAGCCCATGAACGCGGCGGCGCAAGGCGGCAGCCCGTCCTTGCGCATCATCGTTCCCGCAAGCGCCGGCTCGGGTCAGGACGTGATGGTCCGCGCCGCCCAGAACGCGATGAGCCGGGCGCTGGGACGCCCGGTCGTCGTGGAGAACCTGCCTGGCTCAGGTGGGGTGATCGGTACCCAGCAGCTCGTCAAGGCGGCGCCGGACGGCAACACCATTGCCTTCGTTTCCAACAACCACACCGTCAATCCGGCCGTCTACAAGAAGTTGCCGTACGACAGCCTGAAGGACGTCACGCCGATCACGATGGTTGGGGAAACGCCATTCCTGCTGGTAGTCAATCCCGGCCGCCTGCCGGCCCACAATGCCAAGGAACTGGCGGCCCTGATCAAGGCCAGGCCCGACCACTACAACTTTGCGTCCTCCGGCAACGGCACGATCCTGCACCTGGCGGCCGAGATGTTCGTCGACGCGGCGGGCCTGAAGGCCCGGCACATCCCCTACCGCGGCGCGGGGCCGGCGATCACCGACCTGATCGGTGGCCAGGTCGATTTCGCCGTGCTCGCGGTGCCTGCCGTCCAGTCGCATCTCAAGGCCGGCACCCTGCGCGCCGTGGCGGCGACCGGCGCCGTGCGCGTGCCCTCGCTGGCGAACATTCCGACGCTGCAGGAGCAGGGCTTCAACATGACCGTGGGCGGCTGGCTCGCCGCCATCGGCCCGGCCACACTCGCGCCCGCCGAGGTCAAGCGTCTGCACGACGGCATTGCCGCCGCCTGGACCTCGCCTGAAGTGAAGAAGGCGATGGCCGACCAGGAAAACATCATCAACCCCACCACGCCGGAGGCGGCCCTGGCGATCTTCAGCCGGGAGCAGGCGCGCTACGCCGACCTGGTCCGCAAGATCGGCGTGACGCTGGACTGACGAAGCGCCAGCAGGGGCCTTGTTCAACCGTTCAACCAGTAATCCTTGCGCGCAAACATCTTGCGCAGATGCTCGATGAAAAACCGCACCTTCGCCGGCAGGTGCCGCTGCTGCGGGTACACGGCCAGGATGTCGTAGGCGGGTAGGGCGAACTCGTCGAGCACGGTCACGAGCTCGCCGCGTTGCAGCTGGGCCTGGATTTCCCAGGTGGAGCGCCAGCCCAGGCCCAGGCCTTCGCTGACCCAGCGGTGCAGCAGTTCGCCGTCGTTGCAGTCCATGTTGCCGTCCACGCGCACCGTCACGGTCTTGCCGCCTTGCTGGAAATACCAGCCGCGCTGCTGGCCGCCCTGCAGGTTGAAGGCCAGGCAGTTGTGCTTGCCCAGGTCGTCCAGCGTCTGCGGCTTGCCGCGCTTGCGGAAGTAGGCTGGCGTGCCGCAGACCACGCGCTGGTTGGTGGCAAGCTTGATCGCGACGAAGTTGGGGTCGATCTGGCCGCCGATGCGGATGCCCATGTCATAACCCTCGCGCACCAGGTCCACCACGCGGTCGGTCAGGTTGAACGAGAGCTTCACCTCCGGGTTGGCCTTGAGAAAGGCACTGGCATGCGGCGCCACGTGCAGGCGGCCGAAGGCGGCGGGCGCCGACACGATCAGGTGGCCGCTGGCGCGGTGGTGCTGGGCCGACACCGTGGCTTCGGCCTCGGTCCAGCGCGCCAGCAGCTGGCGGCATTCGTCAAGGAAGCTGGCACCCTGGTCGGTCAGCGCCAGGCGCCGGGTGGAGCGCAGGATCAGCTGGGTGCCCAGGCGCCGTTCCAGCGCGTCGATGCGCCGGCCCATCATGACGGGCGTGATGCCCTCGTGCAGCGCCGCCGCGGCCAGACTGCCGTGCTCCATCGCCAGCACGAAGGCTTCGATCTCCTTGAAGCGGTCCATTGGAATTTTCCTGGTTGATTGCTTACTCAAAGTATTGAATAAAAGTACAAAACATGCAATTCACAGAGGGATCTTTCACCAATAGCATGAATGCCATGGTGGTCGCGGATTTAAGGCGCAAGGTCTGCGCAGCGACAGCCGACACAAGGAACTCACATCATGGCTCGAATGACTGCGGCGGAAGCCGCCATCTGTGTACTGGAAAAAGAGGGCGCCATCCAGGCGTTCGGCGTGCCCGGCGCGGCGATCAATCCGTTCTATGCCGCCATGCGCAAGCGCGGCAGCATCAGCCATGTGCTGGCGCGCCATGTGGAGGCCGCGTCGCACATGGCCGAGGGCTACACCCGCGCCGCGGCCGGCAACATCGGCCTGTGCATCGGTACCTCCGGGCCGGCGGGCACGGACATGATCACCGGCCTGTATGCCGCGCAAGCCGACAGCATTCCCATCCTCTGCATCACCGGCCAGGCGCCGCGCGCACGGCTGCACAAGGAAGACTTCCAGGCGGTGGACATTGAAAGCATTGCCAAGCCCGTGACCAAGTGGGCCGTGACCGTGCGCGAGCCGGCGCTGGTGCCACGTGTGTTCCAGCAGGCCTTTCACCTGATGCGCTCGGGCCGGCCCGGGCCGGTGCTGATCGATCTGCCGTTCGACGTGCAGATGGGCGAGATCGAGTTCGACCCGGACACGTACGAGCCCTTGCCGGTGTACAAGCCCGCGGCCTCTCGCGCACAGATCGACAAGGCGCTGGACATGCTGGTCACAGCCGAGAAGCCGCTGATCGTGGCCGGTGGCGGCATCATCAACGCCGACGCGGCCGACCTGCTGGTGGAGTTCGCCGAGCTGACCGGTGTGCCGGTGATTCCCACGCTGATGGGCTGGGGCTGCATCCCCGACGACCACCCGCTGATGGCCGGCATGGCCGGCCTGCAGACCAGCCACCGCTATGGCAACGCCACGCTGCTGGCCAGCGACTTCGTGCTTGGCATCGGCAACCGCTGGGCCAACCGCCACACGGGTTCGGTCGAGACCTACACCCGGGGCCGCCGCTTCGTGCATATCGACATCGAACCCACCCAGATCGGCCGTGTGTTCATGCCCGACTACGGCATCGTCTCCGACGCGAAAGCCGCGCTGACACTGCTGGTTCAGGCCGCGCGCGAGCGCCGCGCGGAGGGCACGCTGCCCGACTGGCGCGAGTGGGGAGGCCGCTGCGCCGAGCGCAAGCGCGTGATGCTGCGCAAGACGCATTTCGAGCAGACGCCGATCAAGCCCCTGCGTGTGTACGAGGAGATGAACCAGGTGTTTGGCCGCGACACGGTCTACGTCAGCACCATCGGTTTGTCGCAGATCGCGGCCGCGCAGTTCCTGCATGTCTATGGTCCGCGCCAGTGGATCAACTGCGGCCAGGCCGGCCCGCTGGGCTGGACTATCCCGGCGGCGCTGGGTGTGGTGACGGCCAACCCGCAGCGTCCGGTGGTGGCCATCTCGGGCGACTACGACTTCCAGTTCCTGATCGAGGAGCTGGCGGTGGGGGCGCAGTTCCGCCTGCCCTATGTGCACGTGCTGGTGAACAACTCGTACCTGGGGCTGATCCGCCAGAGCCAGCGCGGTTTCGACATGGACTACTGCGTGCAGTTGGCCTTCGACAACCAGAACGTCCCTGAGGCCGACGGCGATCTGCGCGGCTACGGTGTGGACCATGTCGCCGTGGTCGAGGGGCTGGGCTGCAAGGCCCTGCGCGTGACCGACCCCGAGAAGATTCAGGGCGCGCTGCGCCAGGCGCAGCAGATGGCCGCGCAGTACCGCGTGCCGGTGGTGGTGGAGTGCATCCTGGAGCGCGTGACCAACATCGCCATGGGCACCGAGATCGACAAGATCAACGAGTTCGAGGCCATCGACTGCCGCGCCGCGCAGGGCCTGGAAACCGTGGGCCTGCTGGACTGAGCTTCACCGCGTCTTTTTGCGTCACCCCACAACCTGCCGGAGAACACCTTGCCCCAACTTGCCGCCAACCTCAGCATGCTCTTCACCGAGCTGCCTTTCCTCGACCGTTTTGACGCCGCCGCGAAGGCGGGCTTTCGCGCGGTGGAGTTCCTGTTTCCGTATGACCATCCGGCCGGGGACGTGGCCCACCGCCTGAAAATCAACGGCTTGCAGCTGGTGCTGCACAACCTGCCGGCCGGCGACTGGGCCGCCGGCGAGCGCGGCATCGCCTGCCACCCCGACCGCACGCAGGCATTCGCCGACGGCGTGCGGCGCGCGATCGATTACGCCCGTGTGCTGGGCACGCCGCGCATCAACTGCCTGGCCGGCATCCGGCCCGCCGGCGTGGACCCGGCGCTGGCCCAGGCCACGCTGGTGGCCAACCTGCGGCTGGCCGCCGGCGCGCTCAAGGCCGAAGGCATTCCGCTGCTGCTGGAGCCGATCAATCGCTTCGACATTCCCGGCTTCTTCGTCACGCACACCGCGCAGGCGCTGGCGCTGATCGACGAGGTCGGCTCGGACAACCTGTTCCTGCAATACGACATCTACCACGCGCAGCGCATGGAAGGTGAACTCGGCGCCACGCTGCGCGCGCAGATCGGCCGCATCGGCCACGTGCAGCTGGCCGACAACCCAGGGCGACACGAACCCGGCACCGGCGAGATCAATTACCGCTACCTGTTCGCGCTGCTCGATGAACTGGGCTACCGCGGCCACGTGGGCTGTGAATACAAACCGCGCCAGGCCGGGCCGGGTGGCACCGAGGCCGGGCTCGGCTGGATTGCCGCGCACGGGCTGGCGCTGGCCTGACCCAATTTTTTTGAAACAAGGAACGCAGCATGACCAAGAATGGACTGAAAGTGGGCTTCATCGGCCTGGGCATCATGGGCACGCCCATGGCGCTGAATTTGCTGAATGCCGGACACGTGATGTTCGTGCACAGCCGCGGCAAGATCCCCGTGGCCCTGGCCGAGGGCGGCGCCACGCTGTGCACCAGCGCTGAAGAAGTCGCCAAGCGCGCCGACATCGTCATCACCATGGTGCCGGACACGCCGCATGTGGAGGACGTGCTGTTTGGCGAGCGCGGCGTGGCCAGGGGCCTCAAGGACAGTCCGCACGGCCCGGACGGCCGTGTGGGAAAAGTGGTGGTGGACATGAGTTCCATCTCGCCCACGGCCACCAAGGCGTTCGCGGCGCGGATCAACGCGCTCGGCTGCGACTATCTCGACGCGCCGGTGTCCGGCGGCGAGGTCGGCGCCAAGGCCGGCACGCTCACCATCATGGTGGGTGGCCCCGAGGCCGCGTTCGAGCGTGTCAAACCGCTCTTTGACAAGATGGGCCGGAACATCACGCTGGTCGGCGGCAATGGCGATGGCCAGACCACCAAGGTGGCCAACCAGATCATCGTGGCGCTCAACATCGAGGCCGTGGCCGAGGCCCTGCTGTTCGCCAGCAAGGCGGGCGCCGACCCGGCCCGGGTGCGCCAGGCGCTGATGGGTGGCTTCGCATCCAGCCGCATCCTTGAAGTGCACGGCGAGCGCATGATCCAGCGCACCTTCAGCCCGGGCTTTCGCATCGAGCTGCACCAGAAAGACCTGAACCTCGCGCTGCAGGGCGCGCGAGAGCTGGGCGTGAGCCTGCCGCATACCGCCAGCGCGGCCCAGCTCATGCAAAGCTGCGTCGCGCACGGCATGGCGGGCCTTGACCACTCGGCGTTGTGCCGCAGCCTGGAGCTGATGGCGGGGCACGATATTGCCGGGGTGTAACTGTCGTCGCAAGACACGGGACACAGGACACCCCCCTGTTCCGGGTCCACGACACGCCCGACATCCTGGTGGTGCCCGAGCCACTGTCCGAATCCTCCTCCGGCGGGGGAGGGCTTCGGAGAGCCATCACAATATCCCCATGACCCCCGACCCTCACACCCAACCCCGCCAGTTCCTCGAACACCTCTTTCGCGCTGCCGTGACGCGCGCCCTGCCGCTGCACAACACCGGCGCGTTCCTGCCGCAGCCGCCCATGCCCGGCAGTGGTGGCCGAACGCTCGTGCTCGGCGCCGGCAAGGCGGGCGGTGCCATGGCCCAGGCCGTGGAAGCCCTGTGGCCCGCCGACGCGCCGTTGTCCGGGTTGGTGGTCACGCGCTACGGCCACACGCCGCCGCGCCCCGAAGGGCTGCCGCAGCGCATCGAAGTGGTCGAAGCCTCGCACCCGGTGCCCGATGCCGCAGGCCTGGCGGCGGCCGAGCGCATCATGGCGCTGACCCAGGGTCTGACGAAGGACGACCTGGTGCTGTGCCTGATCTCGGGCGGTGGTTCGGCCCTGCTGACGCTGCCGGCAGGCGGTTTGACGCTGGCCGACAAGCAGCGCATCAACCGGGACCTGCTCAATTCGGGCGCCAACATTTCGGAGATGAACTGCGTGCGCAAGCACCTCTCGCGCATCAAGGGCGGGCGGCTTGCCGCCGCGTGCGCCCCGGCGCGCGTGGTGACGCTGACCATCAGCGACGTGCCGGGCGACGACCCGTCCATCATCGCCAGCGGCCCGACCGTGCCCGACGCGACGAGCTGCGCCGACGCTTTGGCGATTTTGCGGCGCTACGCCATCGAACTTCCCGAGGCCGTCGCGGCGCAACTCGCCAGCGGCGCTCTGGAAACGCCCAAGCCCGGCGACGGGGTTTTTACGGGCCATGAAGTCCACCTGATCGCCACGCCGCAGCAGTCGTTGGAAGCCGCCGCCGCCGCCGCCCGCGCGGCCGGCCTCGCGGCATATGTGCTGAGTGACGAGATCGAGGGCGAATCGCGCGAGGTTGGCAAGGTGCACGCGGCGCTGGCGCGCGCCGCAGCCCGCGGCACCGGCGCGTTCCAGCGGCCCTGCGTGATCCTGAGCGGCGGTGAAACCACGGTCACGGTCAGGAAGCAGCCCGAGGGCACGCCGCGCGGCCGGGGCGGACGGGCGGGCGAGTTCTGCCTGGGCCTGGCGCAGGCGCTGCAGGGGCAGCCGGGCGTCTGGGCGCTGGCGGCCGATACCGACGGTATTGACGGCGTCGAGGACAACGCGGGCGCGGCGGTCACGCCCGACACCCTGGCGCGGGCCGGGGCCGCCGGCCTGAAAATCGATCACTTTCTGGACCGCAATGACGCCTACGGCTACTTCAGCGCGCTGGGCGACCTCGTGGTCACGGGGCCCACGCACACCAATGTGAATGATTTCCGGGCGCTGCTGGTTTTGTAGGG
>JAHFQI010000190.1 GCA_023259355.1 Comamonadaceae bacterium | reverse complement strand
CGCCGCCGTGCTCAAGGCCAAGCAGAGCAATGCCGACGTGGTCTTCGTCTACACCAACGAGGAAGAGTCCGCCCGCGCCCTGCGCGAGCTGCGCAAGCAGGGCTGGACCAAGCCCATCATTGGTGAAACCACGCTGACCGGACAGAACGTTGTCGAGCTGGCCGGTGACGCCGCCAACGGTGCCGTGGCGCACGTGGGCCTGACGGTGGACGCGCCGATTCCCGAAATGCTGAAGTTCAAGGCCAACTACTACCGCGACTACAAGTACATCTCCGACCACAACGGCATCAAGGGCTACACCGGCGTGTATTCCCTCAAGGCCGCCATCGAGAAAGTCGGCAAGCTCGACCGCAAGGCCGTGGCCCAGGCCCTGCACGGCCTCAAGATCAGCGCCGCCAAGTACCCGGGCGTGATCATGGACGTGAGTTTCGACAACAACGGCGACCTCGACCGCGACAGCTTCATGGTGGAAGTCAAGAACGGCAAGCAGGAAGTCGTGGCCGTCCTGCCGCCCCTGAGTGCCGGCACCAAGGCCGCGGCACCCGCCAAGAAATAACCCGGCCCGCCGCCTGTGCAGGTTGGAACCGCCCCCAAGTACCCACCGTCCGAGGACACATCGATATGAAAAAACGTTTTGCACTCAAGTTGCTGGCAGCCTGCGCGCTGACCGCTGCGGCTGCCACGGCCATGGCCCAGCAAACCATCAAGATCGCCAACATTGTCGAACTCTCGGGCGCGGGCGCCTCGGCGGGGACGAACTTCAAGAACGGCATCGAACTGGCCGTCAAGGAGATCAACGCCAACGGCGGCATCCTGGGCAAGAAGATCGTCACCACGACCACGGACACGCAAAGCAACCCCGGCGTGGCCAAGGGTCTGACGCAAAAAGCCATTGACGATGGCACGTTCGCCATCTTCGGCCCGGTGTTCTCGGGCTCGATCATGGTCAGCATGGCCGAGAGCCGCAAGGCCGAGGTGCCCAATTTCACCGGCGGCGAGGCGGCCGCCATCACGGCCCAGGGCAACCCCTATGTGTTCCGCACCAGCTTCACGCAGGCCACAGCCATGCCCAAGGTGGCGAGCTATATCAGCGGCAAGGCCAATCTCAAAAGCCTGGCCGTCATTTACGTGAACAACGACTTCGGCAAGGGCGGCCTGGAGATGATCAAGAAGGCGCTGGAAAACACGCCCACGAAAATCGTCGCCGAGGTGTCCACTGATTCGGGGCAGGTCGATTTCTCCGCCGCGGTGCTCAAGGCCAAGCAGAGCAATGCCGAGGCGGTGTTTGCCTACACCAACGAAGACGAGTCGGCCCGCCTGCTGCGCGAATTGCGCAAGCAGGGCTGGACCAAGCCCATCATCGGCGAAACCACGCTGACCGGCCAGAAGGTCATCGAACTCGCCGGCGATGCGGCCAACGGCGCGATCGCCCACGTCGGCCTCACGGTGGACGCGCCGATTCCCGCTGTTCGCGCGTTCAGCGCCAAGTTCGAAAAGGAGTACAAATACGTCTCCGACCACAACGGCATGAAAGGCTACTCCGGCATGTACCTGTTCAAGGCCGCCGTCGAAAAGGCCGGCAAGCTCGACCGCAAGGCCGTGGCCGCCGCCATGAAGGGCCTGAAGGTCAACACCGACAAGTACCCTGGCGCCCTGATGTACACGGAATTCGATGACAAGGGCGACCTGGACCGCATGAGTTTCATGGTCGAGGTTCGCAACGGCAAGCAGTACGTGGCCGATTTCGTGCCGCCATTGCCCAAGGCCAAGGCGTTGCCTGTGGCCGCTGCCGCCAATAATGACGCTGTGACGCCCCAGGCCGCCGCTTCGGCGCCGGCCAAACGCGTCGCGGCCGCATCCAAGTCCCCCGCGACAACACGATAGAAAGAAAGGACCAGGCGAACCATCATGACCGACTTCCTCCAACTTTTCCTCAGTGGCCTGGCCACCGGCGCGATCTACGCGCTGGCGGCGCTGGGCTTCACGCTGCTGTGGCAGGCCAGCGGCACCATCAACTTCGCGCAGGGCGAGTTCGTCATGCTGCCGGCCTTCATGATGCTGGCGATCATGTCGTTCGGCGCGCCGCTGCTCGTGAGCTTCGTGTTCGCGGCGCTGCTGTCGGTCATCGTGCTGGGCTGGGTGTTCAAGCGCGGCATCGTTGATCCGCTCTTCAAGTTCGGCATGATGCCGATCGTGGTGGCCACCATCGGCCTGTCGATCGCCATGCGCAACGGCCTGCGCGCCGGCTACAGCGCCGAAGCGCATCCCTTCCCCAGCCTGTTTGCCGACAAGATCTACAACATCGCCGGCGTGACCGTGACGATGTCCGATGTCGGCACCTTCGTGCTGGCGATGGCGCTGGTGATGGCCACGCAGGCCTTCCTGGCCAAGACCGTGACCGGCCGGGCCATGCAGGCCGTGGCGCAGAACACCGAGAGCGCCTCGGTGCTGGGCATCAACGTGCCGCGCATGATCTTCTACACCTTCGCCATCAACGCCGTGCTGGCCTGCGCCGCCGCGCTGCTGGTCACGCCGACCTACCTGGCCAAGTTCGACATGGGCGAATCGCTGGGCACCAAGGCCTTCTTCGCCGCCATCATCGGTGGCTTCAACAACTCCCGCGGCGCGCTGCTCGGCGGCCTGATCGTCGGCGTCTGCGAGAACCTGGCCGCCGCCTACATCTCCCCCGCCTACAAGGACGCCGTGGCCCTGATCATCTTCATGGTCGTGATCCTGTTCAAGCCGCAAGGCCTGCTGGGCAAGAAAGAGGAGCGCAAGGTATGAAAAAGCTGACCCCCATCTTCATCGTCATCGCGGCCGTGCTGATGCTCGTGGCGCCCCAGTTCCTCAAGAGCTATGGCGTGTACCTGCTGACCTACTGGCTGGTGTTCATCATCGCGACCATGGGCCTGAACCTCACGGTGGGCTACGCGGGCCAGAAATCGCTGGGCCAGGCGGCCTTCTTCGGGATCGGCGCCTACACGGTGGCCATCCTCATGAAAGCCGGCCTCAGCTTCTGGGTCGGCCTGCCGGCCGCCGCGCTGATCTGCTTCGTGGTCGGCCTGATCCTGGGCTTCCCGGCGCTGCGTGTGCAGGCGATCTACCTGGCGTTCGCCACGCTGGGCTTCAACACCGCGATCTGGCTGGTGATGCGCAACGAGGAGTGGCTCACGGGCGGCACCTTCGGCATCAACAACATCGCCCGCCCCAGCCTCTTTGGCTACAGCCTGGAAGGCAACCTGCCTTACTACTACTTCGTGCTGGTGGTGACGGTGATCCTGGCCGTGCTACTCGGCGGCTTGCTGCGCAGCCCCTGGGGCAAGGCGTTCACCGCGCTGCGCGACAACCCGATCCGCGCCGAGAGCCTGGGCATCGACATCCGCAACTACACGCTGCTGAGCTTCGCCATCGGCGCCGTCTATGCCGGTGTGGCCGGCGCGCTGTTCGCCTCGCTGGTGCAGTTCATCGAGCCGGCACCGTTCACCGTGGGCGCCTCCATCATGATGTACCTGATGGTCGTGGTCGGTGGCCCCGGCTACTTCCTCGGCCCGGTGGTGGGTGCCGCGGTGGGCGTGATCCTGCCCGAATGGCTGCGTTTCGCGCAGGCCTGGTACCTCTTCGTGTTCGGCGCGGCCGTGGTGCTGCTGATGATCTGGCTGCCTGACGGGCTGCTCAGCATCCCCGACCGCATTCGCGCCAAGAAACAAGCCAAGGAAGCGTCGGCCGCGCGTGCCGCCGCCGCCGGCAAACTGGGAGCCAAAGCATGACCCATCCCCATCACCATGACCGCCCGGCGGACAAGCCGGTGCTCAAGGTCACCGGCCTCAAGAAAGCCTATGGCGCCATTCAGGCCGTCGGCGGCGTGAGTTTTGAAGTCATGCCCGGAGAAATCTTCGGCGTGATCGGCCCCAACGGGTCGGGCAAGACCACCTTGTTCAACTCCATGCTGGGCCAGATCACGCCCGACGAAGGCAAGATCGAACTCAACGGCGAGGACGTCACGCAGCTGGAGCCGCTGGAACTCAACCGCCGCGGCGTCGGCCGCACCTTCCAGACGCTGCAGGTGTTCGGCAAGATGACGGTTCGCGACAACCTCATCGTCGCCGCGCAGGAGCACAAGGGCTCGATGTTCAGCCGCATCTTCGCGCCGTCCGACTCGGGCCTGGGCGCGAAGGCCGATGCGCTGATCGACCAGTTCCGCATCCGCCATGTGGCCGACAAGAAGGCCGGTGAGCTTTCCTACGGCCAGCAGAAGCTGGTGGACATCGCCATGGCGTTCATGAGCCAGCCCGATCTGGTGCTGCTCGACGAGCCCTGCGCCGGCGTCAACCCGAGCCTGGTGGGCGGCATCAGCACGCTGCTCAAGCAGCTCAACCAGAACCCGCAGATCGGCAAGCACAGCTCCTTCGTCGTGATCGAGCACAACATGGACTTCGTGATGGACCTGTGCCACCGCATCATGGTGATGGTCGAGGGCAAGGTCATGGCCATCGGCACGCCCGCCGAGATCCGCGCCAACAAACAGGTGCTCGACGCCTATCTGGGCAGCTAAAGGGGAAGCCAACATGACAGACACCTGCATTGAATTCGACGACGTGGTGGCCGGTTACAAGGATTTCATGATCCTGAACAACCTGAGCTTCAAGGCCAGCAAGGGCTCGATCACGCTGCTACTGGGCCCCAACGGCGCGGGCAAATCGACCGCGCTCAAAGCCCTGTTCGGCCTGCTCAAGCTGCGCCAGGGCCGCATCCTGCTGAACGGCGAGAACATCGCGGGCCTCAGCCCCAAGGAACTGCTGGCCAAGGGCGTGGCCTTCGTGCCGCAGGGCCGCAACCTGTTCGGCCAGCTCACCGTCTGGCAAAACCTGGAACTGGGCGGCATCACGCTGGGCATGAAGACCACGCACGAGCGCATTCCCGAAGTGCTGGAGTTCTTCCCGCGCGTGAAGGAGCGCATGAACTCCATGGCCTCGGCGCTGTCGGGCGGCGAGCAAAAGCAGCTTGAAATCGGCCGTGCGCTGCTCCTGCGCCCCAAGGTGATCCTGATCGACGAACCTTCGATCGGCCTGTCGCCGCTGGTGGTGCAGGACGTGTTCCGCCTGCTCAGAAAGCTGGCCAGCCAGGGCACCACGGTGCTGATGGTGGAGCAAAATGTGAAGAGCGCGCTCAAGATTTCCGACGAGGCCATTGCGCTGGAATCGGGCCGGCTGGTGTTGCAGAAGCCGGCTTCCGACCTGCTGGCCGACCCGAACATTGAGCGGCTTTTCCTGGGCGGGGCTCATGCCGCGCCTGCCGCCACCGTTTGAGGAGATTTCACCCCATGAGCAGTTCCGTCGAAGCCGACCGCGAAGCGATTGCCGAGGTGCCCAATCCATTGGGCATGGAAGGCATTGAGTTCATCGAGTACGCCACCTCGCGCCCGCAGGCGCTGGGCCAGGTGCTCGAAACCATGGGGTTCAGGCCGATCGCGCGGCATCGCTCGCGCGAGGTCCTGCTGTACCGGCAGGGCGGCATCAACGTGATCGTGAACGCCCATGGCGGCGACGTGGCGCAGGGTGCGACCCTCGATGAAAAGCCCGTGATCGCGGCCATCGCCCTGCGTGTGCGCGACGCGGCCGCGGCCTACCGGCGCGCGCTGGACCGCGGCGCCTGGGCGGTGCCGGTGCACGTGGAGGTGATGGAGCTCAACATTCCCGCGGTGCACGGACCGGGCGGCAGCCGCATCTACTTCGTGGACCGGCACAAGGAGTTCTCGATCTACGACGTGGACTTCACGCCGATTCCCGCCGTGGACCAGCACCCGCCCGCGGTGGCCGGCCTGCATTTCTTCGGCATCGTGCAGTACATCGGCAACAACCGCACCGAGGACTGGACCGACTTCTACCGCGAACTGTTCGGATTTACCGCGTTGCCGGCCGATGCGCACTTCGGCATCCTTCCGAAGGGGCACATCCTGCGCAGCCCGTGCCCGGCCCCGGCCACCTTCTACCTGCAATTGATCGAGCCCGAGCCGAGTGTGCTGGAGGTGGAAGACAACGAGCGTTTCCAGCGTGTGGGCCTGGGCACGCCCGATGTGCTGGCCACCGTCGCCGAGCTGCGCCAGCGCGGCATGATCTTCATCGAATCCGGGCGGGTGCATTCGGCAGACAAGGGCGCGCTCACCCAGACCAGCATGGGCACGGTCTCGTTTGAACTGGTTCACCACACGCGGGATTGACCGACCATGAACCATCTGCAAGGCAACGTGGACGATTTCGGGATGGACACCATCTCGCTGGCCGGCCCGCTGGAGGCCAAGCTCAAGGCCGTGCGGGAGGCGGGGTTCAGCCAGATCATGCTGGCGGCGCGCGACCTCGTGGGGCACCCCGACGGGCTGGACGCCGCGGTGCGTGCGGTGCGGAACAGCGGCCTGCGCGTGACGGGTTTTCAGGTGCTGCGCGACTTCGAGGGGCTCACGGGCCACCTGCACGACTACAAGATCGACATCGCCAAGTCGATGCTGGAGATGTGTTCGGCGCTGGGGTCCAAGATTTTGCTGGTGTGCTCGTCCACCTCGACCCACGCCACGCAGGATCTCGACGCCATCGCGAAAGACCTGCGCAAGCTCGCCATGCTGGCCATTCCGCTGGGCATCAAGGTGGCCTACGAGGGGCTTTCGTGGGGCCGCGCGGTCAACGAATTCACCACCGCCTGGGAGGTGGTGTGCCGCGCGGATGCGCCCAACCTTGGCATCGGCCTGGATTCGCTCCATATGTTCGCGACCCAGACGCCGCTGGACGACCTGGAGCTGCTGGACCCGGAAAAGATCTTCCTGGTGCAGCTCGCCGACTTCATGTGGCAGGAGATCCGCTCGGTCGAGGAGCGCATCACGACGGCGCGGCACTTCCGCGTGTTTCCCGGCGAAGGCGTGCACAGCCAGGCACTGGCCCAGTTGGTGCACAAGCTGCATCAGCTCGGGTATCGGGGCGACTACAGCTTTGAAGTCTTCAACGACGACTACCAGCAGATGCCGCTGCCCATCGTGGCGCAGCGCGCGCGCCGCTCGGCCATGTGGCTGGGCGAGGACGT